>CAZIGZ010000116.1:0-19782 GCA_964538835.1 uncultured Chitinophaga sp.
GACGTAGTCCGTCCGGAGGTCCGCCGGCTTTTCGCTTTGGGCGAACCGTTGAGATCTCAAGAAGTCGACGAAGTTGAGACTCCGCTTCTTTGTTCTTGCCAGCCTTCAACAAAAGCTCTGACCATTCCATCAGAATCTGCGAAGCTGAAGCCAGGGAATCCTGCCGCTCGGCCGCCTGAAGAGCCCGTGAGGCGAGGGCCGTGCCGGAAGCCGAAGCCGGGTCGGTCGACAAGACTGGTTTGGCAACGATCCACAGCAAAATGTCCGATGCGGCCTCTTTCCTCTGTCGTGAATTTGGACGACGGCCTTGCGGCACCTCCTCCAGCGGTTGTGCTTCCAACAGTTTCACAAGACTGTCAACTGCGGCGTCTGCCCCAGCGTCTCCAGTTTGAATCAGCATACCGGCTCGAACGAGAGCCACTGAAACTTCTGCAGGATGTTTGTCGGTCAACTCCTGCAACCGCGTGTGAATCGCTGACTGGATCTCCGAATCCTTCGAGAGTTTCGTTAACAGGGAGATCAGACCGGAACTGATGTTGGATTGCTTTACCTCATCTTCCGTGTCGGATGACGGCTGAGACATGCCAAGTGAATCCATCAATTTTGTCGGGACGTATGGCATCACGTCCAGCACGGACTTATCGACGCTTCCAGATTTCTGAACGGAACTACCCTCTGATTTGCGGTCGACAAGCAGTTCTCCAATCGCCTCCTTCGCTTCCGCTCCTTTCAGCACCTTCAGATTCTGAGCAAGTCCGTTCTGAACGATGTTCAGATAATAGTCGGTACGACCATTCCAGGAATCAGCCAGTCGCAGTGTCGCCTCATCGCTCAACAGTCCGGAGTACACCTTGAGTGCATCAACATGAAGCTCAAGCCGATTCAGTTGTGCCGCCACCTGAACGGCGTTGTTCACCTTCTTGTACGCTTCGTAATCACCCTGACTTCCCGAACGACGGTATGTCAACGCCGTCTGCAGCAATTTGCGAGCCTCGTCCTTCCGCCCCACTTTGACGTACGCTTCGATCAGCAAAAAGCCCGGCGTGTATTCAAAATCTTCATTCGATCGCTGGGATTCGTAGGACCGCGTCAGCAGCTCCAATGCCGTATCAAGTGTCTTCGAATCGCCACCACCAGCGATCCCATTTGATGTCTCTCCGGATGCCGCAGCAAGAAGTTCCTGGCCGACCATACGCTGTGCGTCGGACGTCATCGTCTTTCTGACGTTCGGGTCATTCGCGAGTGCCAGAAACTGCTGTAACCCTTCTTCCTTTTTGTCGCCGTGGAAATCCAGAGACGCCAGAATTGCCCGACCGCCATGCCAGTCGGGAACCTTCTGCACTCGATCCTCAATCGCTTTTCGCACCTCCGCAAAACGAGGAGATTCTCTCAGGCTTCTGAGCAGACCTTCAATTCGAGAACTGACCCGCCCGCCCTGACTGTAGGAATACACTTCAAACCCAAACCACGGCTGAGCCTTGATGTCGGCGTCGGTTGGAATCAGCATTTGCAGTCCGAGCCGGAAGAACCTGTCGGACTTCCAGATCTCTGCGGACTGAATCGATGACAGCATGTTCGAGCGATAATGCGGCAACTCCGCAAAGATCTTTTCCGCCAGCTCCAAGGTCACATCGCCCGCATTGGGTTCATTCAACATGTCACCGACAAGATCGACCACATAGTACGGCTGAGAAATACTCTTCAAGTCCACTTTCTTCAGCACCGCAAGGATGTCAGCATTTCTGTTGGCTGACCGGAACAAGCTACGGATCTCATAGAAGTCACTGAATATCGCATTCGGAGACCGCTCCATCACCATCAAATAGTGATCACACGCTTCCTTCATCTTGTTGGCCTGCTGGTACTCCTTCGCCAGTTGAAGATGGAGACCGGCAGAATCCGGATGCTGCGTTACGGCCGCTTCCAGGATCGGAATGACCTTATCCCGCTGAGCCGTGCTGCTGTAGAACTCAATCAACTGCTCAACGATGCGACTGTTGTCCGGATTTCGTTCCCGCTGAGCTTCAAGCTTTTCGATGAGGGACTTCAATTCCCCGGTTTGTCGAAGAAGCTGAATTGCCTGTGTGCGGTTCGAATCCTCTGAGGATCGCATCTGATTGCGCGAGATCACTGGTGCGTTGAGCGAAACCGGGGATTTCGTCCGCTGCAGAAGCATACGAGCCAACTGAGAAGCTTTCTCGGTTTGCCCCTGCCCCTGATAGAGCAACATCAGCGACGCCAGTGATGACGGCTGATTCCCAGCCTGCCGTTCGGATCGGCGCAGGACAGCATCAGCAAGCTCGGTCATGCCAAGGCGTCGCAGAGAAACCGAGAGGCCCGTCTGAGTTTGTGCATCCAGGCGAAGTCCAAAGAGTCGTTCTGCGGCCGTCCTGGCACGCTCATAGTCCGCGATCCGTTCCGCGAGATTCAGTGCCTGCAGTTCCCGGCTGACGAGCGTCTTCTGGTCGCGAGCCGCGATGGAATCCAGCAAGGTCAGTGCTTCATCAAAGTCACCCTGTTGCTGCCGCAATGCAACCAGCTCAAACTGCGACGCAAGTTCGGCTTTGTCCTGGCTGAGCACGGCAGCGATGAGGTCCACCGCCTCATCCTGCTCACCCGACCACCAAAGAACGGAGGCGAGATGCATCTGCTCGAACGGCAGCAGTTCCGGAGTTGCCTTGTCAACGCGTTTACGCAGGAGCGAAATAAGATCCGGAACCACTTCGTTCCGTTGGAACACTTCATAAGTCTGCCTCAGCAATTGCACAGACGTGTAGCTCAGCCAGCGGCCAGGCAATGGAAACTCAACCTCCGCGTACTGTGATTGTTTGCCGTAATACCACGACAAGCCGATGGACCCGGAGTATTGTCGGACCTGCTGACGCTGATGCACTGATGCCTGATTCAGCTGATCCAGCGTGCGCTTACTATCTCGACTCAGCAAGTCGAGGGAACGGTCGACAAATTCAACGATTTTTGCGTGCTCTTCCGCCTCACCCAGTCGGCCGATCCACTGCATGCCAGCGTTGATGAGCACAGATGTCGCGCCGCCAGAGGCTCCGAGTGTTCCGCTCTTCGAATTCGCAGGAACCTCCAGATCAGCCGAGATCATGCTGCACAGTCTGTCGAACATGACAGGAAGCTCGTCCAGCTTGTCTTCCTGCAGCTTCTGCGTAATCAGAAACGACTGCTCTGACGGGGTCTTGATGGAGGCAACAAACTCTGCGAACAGGCGATCTGCTTCTTCGACACGCCCCGCGAGACGCAATTCCTTCACAACGGTCATCAAGGATCCTCTGCCCCCGACCACGCCGTCGAATCGCACGTAGCGTCCTCCCACATTGATGTAAGCCGTGCCGTCGCTCGAATAGGCGATGTCGCCCGTGGGCATCATTTCGCTGCTCTTGTCGCCCTTCTGAAGTTCGGTATAGCACTGCATCATCAGCGCCAGATCGTCCTCGCCGAGCGGATTCTCCTCTGACTTTCCGTCTTCATTGCTTCGCTGCCGAGCACCAGTCTTCACATGGCGGGTCGTCAGCGATGAAAGAAAGTACTGCTGGTACTCCCGAGTTCCCTTCTTCGCCAGTTGCCTGGTGGCCGAGAAGATCGCAGCGTAATCCTGCTTGAGTGACGCAGCAAAAATCCAGTCGAAGACACGTTCATCGGAAGCATTCGGGGCCTGACCCGCCGCGGCAAGTCGTTCCAGGATTTCCTGCTCTGGTTTGTCATCGCCTGCCGGAGTCTCTGAATCAGGGGCTTTCTCGCTCGTACCTCCACTCGCTGCCGTCTCCGTTTCTGCATCCCTCTGGCTCTTCGATTCGAAGTTCATCAGCCAGCCGATGCTCGCCATTCGTGCCGTTCCAAACTCTCCTGGTGTCCACACCTGCACGGCCTGTGATGATGACGAATAATAATCTTCAGCACGCAGCCCGGTGGCCCGCAGGATCTGACTGCTGTTGCGAGTCATCTGAATGGGCGTCGTCTTTGTTGGTGTCGTTGTCTGGTTCCCTTTGAGGTTCTCCGATTTCGCTTTGGCCAGTTCCCTTTTAAATCGATCCTCTGCATAAATCCCGAGCGTATCAAACGGCAGCGACAGATCCAGAATTCGGTTGAACCGTATGGTCGCTTCCTCCGGCTTGTTCAGCTTCGCCCACGCGACACCTTCGCGATACAGCAACTCCCAGTCTTCGCGCTGCTGAGACAGAAGCGGTTCCGTGATGCGAATGACGGCCTCATAGGCACTCTGATTCAACAGCGAATCAATGTTGCGAAGCAGACGCGCTGGATCTTCTTCGCGAGCCGTCAGCCTGACGAGGATCTCCATGGCTTCATCAGAACTGCCACGAGACTGCAGCAGCTTTACCAGCGGAAACTCACTTTCATGCCCCGGCGCAATGGCGGCCAGCTGCCGTTGATAATTGATGGCCGCATCCACATCGCCCGACGCTTCACACAGCTTTGACAACTGCTGCAGGAGGTTTGTGTCGCGAGTATTCGCACTGAGAAGCTGCTCCAGTTCCTGACGAGCCGTTGTGAGGTCGCCGGCTGTTTGATGAGCCTGTGCAAGACAGATCGTCATTTCGCGACGCTTATCTTCTTCACGACGTTCCCGCTCAAATCGCTCCAGCAGCTGTTCGAACTGATTCAGCTGCAGATACAAAGGAGTCAGCTTCTCCGTCAGCGTCGTTCGATCTTCAATTCCTTCCGACTTTTCAAATGCTCGCCAATAGACCTCAATGGCCTCTGTAGTTCGCATCTGTGTTGCAAGAGCGGAAGCCAGAGCCATCATCAGCTGCGGTTCATTGGGATTAATGCGAGCCGCCTTGCGCAGTGCCTCCAGACCTTCGTCAGATTTGCCAAGACGGAAGCAGAGCTGAGCATAGAACTCGTAGTTGTCCGTGTTTCCGGGTGCAGACACAATCAGATCGTTGCCAGCCTTCAAGGCTTCATCGGACTTGCCCATCTGCGACATCAGTCGTGCCACATTCATCAGATGGTCGCCGCGAGAACGCCTGTCAATATCCGCAAGCTGCTGACTGAAGTCGGCCGCACGTCCGAAATCACCTGACGATTCACCAATACGGGCCGCTGCCGTCAGGGCGGGAATGGACTTCGCATCGACCGCCAACGCGGAATCGATGGCCTGCTGAGCCTGCACCCAGCGACGCCCCGCTTCGTAGTATCGAGCCAGCAATGTCCAGTCCGCCGCAGTTTTCTCCGGCGAGGCTTCAAGACGCTTTTCTATGGCGGCGATTTCCTCAGCCAGCTTCTCGCTGCTCTGAAGAACCTCAATCCGCTGCCGGATCAGTTCGTCACGATCCTCATCGGTTTCCGCCAGCGGCTGTGCGGCGTCGACATAACGTAGAGCATCGTCGTACTTCGCAGCCCGCATGTGATACTCAGCAGCCCGCATTTGAAGTGCAAACTCTTTCGGGTCAAGGACACACGCTTCTGCGATCATCGTCAGGGCCTGATCCTGAAAGCCGAAACTGTTGTAGACTTCGGCCAGTCGAACCAGGTTTTCCACCGTCCTGTTTGGGCCTTCGGCAATCGACGCCCACGTTGCGAGTGCATCGTCCTTACGTTTCAGAATGTGATAGAACTCGCCGAGATACTCACGATACTGCGGATCGGCCGGAGCCAGCTTGACCGCCTTTTCGTACAGCTGAAGTGCTTCCTCGTTCAGGTCGGACTGACGAAACAAATCCGCAACCTGCGAGACCGTCAGAGGATCGTCGGCCTTTGATGCCAGCATCAGATTCCAGATGCGAGTCGCTTCCTTCTTTCGAACTTCGATGTCCTGAGTCTTGTCCTTCAGAACAAGTTTGCCCCAGTCGCGAAGATAGTCCGTATTGCTCGGAGCATTTTCGACAAGCAGGGCGTACTGCTGGATCGCTTCAGGAATTCGCTGATCGTCCACAAGCTGATCGATGAACGTCTTGCGAAGGTCTGCGCGGGACGGTGCCAGTTTCAGTGCCTTCTCCATCCACTTCGCCGCTTCAGGTACTCGTGCGGACTGAGCAAGAAACTTTGCAAGCCGTGACATGCCTTCCACATCATCATCCGGATGCTTCTCCAGCCACGATTCGTAGTAGGCCACGAGTCCGTCCTGATCACCGATCTTCAGAAAAACATCGTCGACGCGACGTCGAACATCGCGATAGAGCCACCCATCCGGATCCAGCTCGCCGAGAAGGCCTTCAAGGTCTCGGAGACCATCCTCCTTCTTGCCGCTGCGCACCTTGAGTTCAGCGACAGAGACGAGGCTCATCGTCTTCCGGTAATCATCCTTTTCAATCTTCGCGAGTCGTTCGTAGCGAATCAGGGACTGTGCGAGATCACCTTCCTCAGCCAGCGTGACAGCAATCTGTTCAAGAACACGAGGATCATCCGGGAACATTTCTTCGAGGCGAGTCCAGACCTTCAGAGCCTCTTCGTTTCGTTGAGCACGCTGGTGCATTCGACCAAGCTGCTGAAAGATCTCCAGCACATCCATACGTTGCGGCTTGCGATCGATTGCTCGTTCCAGGGCTGTGACGGCTTCTGCATTCTGGCCGATGCGAATGAGTGACTGCCCAAGATAATAGGAAGCCAGTGCATCAGCGGGACGAAGTGCGTCTGCTTTGGCAAACGCGTCTGCCGCCGCGCCGTCCTGGCCTCGCTGGGATTCAAAAAGACCAAGCAACATCCACGCCGTGCCGTCATCCGGATTGGAGGCAGCTCTTTCCCGTAGTTTACCGAGGAACTGATCAAGTGTTCCGAACTCCACGTGGTGGCCATACACGCGATCCAGCGCGGTGCCTCGACGGGGAGTTTTCTCGAGCACGGTCAGAAATCGCTCTGCTGCCTTGATCTGAGCAGACTCGGCTTCGCTTTGTTCACTGCCTTCGTCTGCAGCTTCGTCACATAAAGCCGCTACGCCAGGAACGTTCCCACACGCCGCAGAACTGATCGTGAAGAAGCATGACACGGCGAAAAAATACAGACGAGCCGAAGAGAGACATCGGCACAAATCGCGCGTCGTCACAACCATAAAGTTTGCTCCGGTCGAGGCATTGCAATCAATGATGTTCAGTGCGAAAGCCGCATCGCATTACCAATTGGTATGGGGGCTCGCACTGCGGGTGTAGGGCAAAAGTACCAAAACGACTTTTTGGTTGCTAGACACCCGGAAGGTTCATGTGGATACTTCGCCGACGGTTTTGGATCCACTGAGGGTATGAATCAAAGGCCAGGTCGCGACCAGCGAAACTGGCTCACTGACCTGCCTCGCGCGGGTAAAACAATCAAGACGAGCGGATGACCGGAATGAGTGTTGACGAACAGCTGAAGCATCAACTGGATGATTTTCGTAAGGACTTTCAGCGACTGAAGAACGAAATCTCCAAGGTCATCGTGGGCCAGCAGGAGATTCTGGACGACACACTGATCTCGCTTGTCGCCGGTGGACATGTTCTGCTGGAAGGCGTCCCCGGGCTCGGAAAGACCCTGACCGTTCGAACACTGGCGGATGCGCTGCATCTGGATTTTCATCGCATTCAGTTTACTCCGGACCTGATGCCTGCGGACCTCGTGGGAACGCAGGTCATCGCGGAATCAGCCGACGGACGCAAGTACTTCGAATTCCAGAAAGGCCCGTTGTTTGCCAACGTGCTGCTGGCAGACGAAATCAACCGCGCGACTCCCAAGACTCAATCGGCTCTGCTGGAAGCCATGCAGGAACACAGCGTAACGGTCGCTGGTGTAACGCATAAGCTGTCCGAGCCGTTCTTTGTAATGGCGACTCAGAACCCGCTGGAAATGGAAGGAACGTACCCGCTTCCCGAAGCGCAGCTGGACCGTTTCTTCGTCAAACTGCTGGTGAAGTATCCGAAGGTCACGGACCTCGAGACGATTCTGGATCGCACAACGGAGAACCTGAAGCCAAAGGCGGAAGCGGTTCTGAGCGGCGAACGAATTCTGCAGATGTCTCAGCTGGCCCGCATGATCCCGATCGCAAACGATGTGCGACGCTACGGGATTGCGCTGGTGGTCGCAACTCACCCGGAACATGAACTCGCATCGGCCGCGGCAAAGAAGTACGTTCGTTACGGCTCAAGCCCTCGAGGACTTCAGGCACTGATCCTGGGAGCCAAGATCCGCGCGATCCTGGATCACCGCTACCACGTGGCTCGCGATGACCTGAAGGCAATGGCAATGCCCGTTCTGCGGCATCGAATGATTTTGAATTTCGAAGGTCAGGCCGAAGGCATCAGCGCGGACGATGTGATTCAGAAGATGCTGACGGACATCAAGGAAGACGCATTGGCGGCGGCGTGATCATTTGCCGCGTCCCAGTCTTCACTTTCGAATTTTTCAACTGCCAGTTGTAGTCTTCATCATGCTGTTCCCGCCGGACTTTCTGACACGCGTCGAATACCTTTCGATCATTTCGAAACGGGTATTCCGAGGTCAGTTGCTGGCACAGCGTCGCACGATGCAGATGGGTTCGGGAATCGAGTTCTCCGACCATCGTGAATACAACAACGGCGACGACCTGAGATATCTGGATTGGAACATTTACGCTCGCCACGGAGATCTGCTGCTGAAGCGGTTTCAGGAAGAGCAGGATCTGCACGTTTATCTCCTGCTGGACTGTTCACGCAGCATGGGGTTTGGCAACCCAGCGAAGTTCGATCTGGCCCGACATCTGGTCGCGGCCCTGGCGTACATTGCACTGGCCGATCTGGACCGGATCGGAATTGTGGCGTACGCCGATGGCATCATTGCCGAGCTTCCGGTGACTCGAGGCAAGGCTCGCATTCTTCCCATCATGAAGTTTCTGGAAGACCTGTCGACAACGGGACAGGACACGAACCTGGAAAAGGCAGTTCAGGGACTGCTGCACCGAGGTGCTCGGACCGGCCTGGCGGTCGTTGTTTCGGATCTCTTTGATGAGCATGGATTTCAGCGAGGACTCGATCAGCTTCGCTACCGTCGCTTCGATGCTCACGTCATTCAGCTGCACGACCCGAAAGAAGCGGATCCGGCTTTGCTGGGGGATGCGGAACTTGTGGACATTGAATCCGAGTCTGTGCGGAAGGTCACTGTGACCGAACGCAATCTGAAGATGTACAAGGAGCTGTTCCAGCAGCATCAGGCCGCCGTGCGCGAGTACTGCAATACGTATTCCCTGGGCTGCACTCAGTCACCGTCAGTGGTTCGTTTTGATGATCTCATCATGCGGATGATGAGAGAAACCGGGGCCGGTCGGTGAACGCCGGTCAAGTCTGTTTGTTCGTTTGTGATTGTTCGACTCTCCGTGATTGTCAGTTGAGATTATGTCACTCGCCTTCCCATTTGCATTGATTCTGTCAGTCATCGCACTGCCGATCATTGCGCTGTACATTTTGAAGGTACGGCTGCGGCGAGTTCCTGTGTCCACGAACCTGTTCTGGAAGCAGATTTACGAAGAGAAGCCTCCGCGTTCGATCTGGCAGCATTTTCGCCATCTAATGTCGCTGCTTCTCCAGTTGCTGATGCTGTTGCTGCTGATGTTTGCCGTGGCAGACCCGTACTTCTCATGGCAGCTGCTGCAGGCTCGCAGAATTGTGCTGGTCATCGACAATTCCGCCAGCATGCGGGCCACCGATGTCTCGCCAAGCCGATTGGAAGCCGCGAAGCGTGAAGCCCTTTCCATCGTCGAAGGTCTGCGATTCCGTGACCAGGCAGCGATTGTGCTGGCGGGAACCACCCCCGAAGTGCTGATCGGAATGACGGGCCATGTGCCGACACTGAAGGAGATCATTTCCAACGTCGGTCCTTCCGATCTGCCGACGGAACTGGACTCGGCGATTGAACTTGGAAAGCAGCTGGCCGGTGATCATGCGCACGGCCAGGTCATTGTGCTTTCCGACGTCTGCATCAATGTCGATGCGGTACCTGAACCCGTTGCCAGCGAAGATGCTCAGGCTGCTCTGCCGACTGAGCCTGATGGGGCTAAAGAAACAACAGACGAGCCCAAAAGTGGAGACGTCGCTGCCAGCAAGTCCGAGCCGCAGCTGCAGTATCGAGTCTTCGGGACCGACGCGTCGAATCTTGGAATCACGCAGTTCCAGGTTCGACGCAGTCTGATCGATCCGATCGGCTATGAGATTCTCGCGACGGTTCAGAATTCCTCAGCTCAGACGATCATCTGCCGGCTGGAGCTAACGCTTGATGATGTTCCTGTGGATATCGTCCCACTGAAGCTGAACCCGGAAGAACGGTGGTCTCGCTCGTTCGAAAAGACTTCACTCGAAGGCGGTCGACTTAAGGCGGAGATTACTCAGGTTGCATTGCAGAATGACGCCGCTGAATCAGAAACACCAGCAGAGCCACCGAAAGATAAGGTGGTTGCAGCAACGACCGGCTCATCCGATCTTGATTCGCTTACGACGGACAACGTTGCGTGGGCCTTGCTGCCCGGGCGCAAAGTCCAAAACGTTCTGATCGTAACTCCGGGAAACCTGTTTCTTCAAAAGGTGTTCGAAGCGAATCCGCTCGTGAACGTCACGGTCGCGAAGGAGTTTCCAGCCGACGGTCAATGGCCTGCTGACACGATCGTTGTGTTGCACGGGAAAGTGCCCCAGCAGGTTCCAGGCGGAAGTGTGCTCGTCATTGATCCGACATCCGGATGCGATCTGTGGGATCTGGGTGACGTGATTGAGAACCCACTGGTCACGGATCAGGACGAGAATTCTCCATTAATGAATCACATTCGTTTGGACAATGTCCTGTTTCCGGAAGCGCGGACCTTGAAATTCAAGTCACCCGTTCATTCTCTGGCGAAGACGATCAATGGTGAAGACGTGTATTCGCAGATCAATCGCCCGGCAGGTAAGTGCCTTGTGCTGAGCGTTAATCTGGACCGCAGCGATCTGGCGTTTCGAACCGCGTTCCCAATCATGGTCGCGAATGCTCTGGGGTGGTTTTCGGGTACCAACGGAGAGTTACAGCCGTCCGTGGCGACCGGCACACTGGCTCCACTGACGGTGTCACTTCGGTCTTTACTGAAAGCCAATCCCGCCGCCGCAGAAAGCTCATCGAAGGGCTTGTTGACAAAACTTGTTTCACCTTCCGGCGCGGAGTCAAAGCTGCCTGTTTCCGTGGAACCAGACACTGACCCTGATATCGGAACGATTCTGGCAGGGCCTTTGAATGCCCCTGGCATCTGGCAGGCCGTACCTGACGTGAGCGGACCAGGAGCAACGCCTTCCGGTGGCTCGGCGGATTCAGCGGAAGCGGACGACGATGCCACCGACAGCGTACTGGCTTCCATCGCGGTGAATCTTGCAGATGAGCGAGAAACGGATCTGCGTCCCAATCCTGCGTTGCTGGCTCTCCAATCAAAGTCCAGCATCGCGGAAAGCTGGTTTAGTCGACCATTTTGGTACTACCTCGCCCTCCTGGCCGCGGTGCTGACGTGCGTCGAATGGTTCCTCTTCCAGCGGAGATGGATCGCCTAGCGCAAATCAAAGTAGAGCAATTGTCCGCAATTGCTCCCCACGTCCAACACGTTTCCCTTCATCCCATAAACATCAACATCTCGCCGGCAAACCGGCACTGTACTGGTTGAAATCAATGCTTCCGTTTGAATTCACAAGACCTGCGATGCTGATCCTGATCATTCCGATCAGTGTCGTGCTTGCGTATTGGTTCATCCGAAGCCTGAGCGATTTTCCTCGCCCCCAGCGCATTGCTTCACTGGTGACTCGAAGCGTGATTGCATTATTGCTGATCCTGAGTCTGGCCGGCCTGACGTGGTTGCATCGAGCCAGCGATCAGTACGTGGTCTTTGTGGTGGATCAGAGCCAGAGTATCGGAGAGAACGCTCAGAGGCAGGCTCAGGATTTCCTGAAGTCAGCCGTGGACGCCAAAGGCCGCCATGAAGTCGCGTTCATGCCCTTTGGAGCCAAATCCGGAAGAGTGCAGACGGAATCGTTGAACTTTGGAGATCGGCCCACGCTCGTGGAGCCGGAACAGACAAGCGCGAAGGAACCAGCGAAGAAGGATGCTCCTGCGCCGCCCCTGACTCCCGAACAGAAGGCACTGCGAGATGGCACAGATCTGGCAACGGCGCTCGAAACAGCGGCCGGGTTTATTCCGCCAGGTTACGTTCCGCAAATCGTACTGCTTTCGGACGGAAATGAGACTTCAAGAGATGTCCTGTCCGCCGCGTCACGAAGCCGCATTCCCGTTTCCACGATGGTGCTGCCATCAAGAACGGAGCCCGAAGTTCAGGTGTCTCAGGTCAACGTTCCCGCCGAAGTGCGTGAAGGGGAACCATTCTTCGTGGACGTGATGGTCTACTCCAATCATGACGACGAAGGACTGATCGAAGTCTTTCGGGGCGACCACAAGGTTGTGAGCGAAAAGAAGACGCTGAAGGCGGGGGAGAATCGATTCCGCTTCCAGCAGTCTGTCGAACGAGATCGCATGGCCGCATTCAAAGTCCGGGTCTCGGGCCTCAAGCAGGATACTCTTCTGGACAACAACGCGGAGGCTGGTCTTGTCTACACGGCCGGCAAGCCTCGTGTTCTGATCATTGAAAGCGATCCCAACCTGATTCGCGAACTGGCCTACGCGCTGGAAGACGAGGGGATTCAGGCGGATGTCCGACCGCCTCAGGGCATGCCGGATACTCTGGCCGGCCTTCAGAACTACGAACTGCTGATTCTCTCCAACGTGCCTGCCACCGCATTGACTCAGCAGCAAATGGAGATTGCCCGGACCTACGTTCAGGAACTGGGCGGTGGCTTCATCATGCTGGGCGGCGAACAGTCCTTTGGACTTGGCGGTTACTACAAGAGTGCGCTCGAGGAGATTCTTCCGGTCCGAAGCGACTTTGAAAAGGAAAAGGAGAAGCCATCGTTGGCGATGGTCCTGGTCATTGACCGTTCCGGGTCGATGCAGGGCGATCCGCTCGAAATGGCGAAGACCGCTGCTCAGTCCGCCGTAGAACTTCTCGGCAATCGCGATCAGGTGGCGGTGCTGGCGTTCGATGATCAGCCGTATGTCATCAGTGAAATGCAGTCCGCATCGAACAAGGGAAAGATCAGCGATGAGATTTCGCGGATCGAACCGGGCGGCGGAACAAGCATGTTTCCTTCCATGGAGCAGGCGTTCGAAATTCTCAGCGCGACTTCCGCAAAACTGAAGCACGTGATCATGCTGACCGATGGTCAGTCGAACCCGGCCGACTTCGAAGGGATGGCCCAGCAAATGGCTTCCGCTCGCATGACCGTCTCAACAGTCGCGCTGGGTGGGGCAGACACGGCGCTTCTGGAAACTATCGCCAAGATCGGCAAGGGGCGCTACCATCTGGCGGAGGACCCGTCTCAGGTGCCTCAGATCTTTGCCAAAGAAACGATCACCGCGAGCAAATCGGCGATCGACGAACAGCCCTTTGTGCCTCAGGTCATCCGCGCGACGAAGGCACTCGCTGAGATTGACATGGAATCCTCACCGTTCCTGCTCGGCTACGTGATGACTCGCCCCAAGCCGACGAGTGAAGTGATCCTGGCTACAGAAAAAGGCGATCCTCTTCTCGCCTGGTGGCGATACGGGCTCGGTATGACCGCGGCCTTCACATCCGATGCCAAAAGCCGCTGGGCAGCGGAATGGCTGACATGGCCCGGGTATGGCAAGTTCTGGACTCAGGTTGTTCGTCAGACGATGCGAAAGAGCGAATCCAAGGGAATCCAGATTGCCGTCGAGCGACATGACCGGACGGCAAAACTGTCCGTCGACGCAGTCAGCGAAGTCGGTCAATTCCTGAACAATGCGCAAATCGAACTGACCGTGATCAATCCTCTGCTGCAGCGTCAGAAGGTCACACTTCGCCAGACAGCACCCGGTCGCTACTCCGGTGACTTTCCGACGGAACAGTCCGGGGCCTACAACGTCGAGATTGGACTGAAGCAGAACGAGCAGGTACTGCAGCGTCAGTCACGAGGTCTGATGGTTGGGTACAGCGATGAGCTTCGTATCCAGCCGTCCAACGAGAAGCTGCTGCAGAGTGTTGCAACCGTTTCCGGCGGCAAGTTCAATCCTCAGCCAAAGGACATCTATCAGCAGCCGGGTAAGTGGGCTCTGCGGCCGACGCCCATGTGGCCCACGCTTCTGACGCTTGCCGCCATTCTACTGATCCTCGATGTCGCACTTCGACGCATCGAGTTTGCATTGCACTTTCCGATTCGGAAGACCGTGACCTCCGGAAAGTAATCGAGTCTCGTGGCCCGCCATGAACTCTTCCGGCGTCGCGATATCAATCGCGAGTCAGCTTCCAGCACCAGTGCAAGGCTCGCGGATGATGGAACGCGCTCTTCCACAGGTTGCCCTTCAGAGTTGAAGACCGGGAACCATCTCGGTGCAGATAGCCGAACCATTCACCAAACTCCGAATCGGCGAAATGACGGAACGCCCAGTCCTGCAGCTGTTTGTGCCAATCCCGGTAGCGTTGCTCACGCGTCAGCTTCCACGCAAACAACGTCGCGATCAGTGCTTCGTCATGAGGCCACCAGAACTTCATGTCATGCCAGTACTCCTGAACGGGACGGCCATAAACATCGCAGAAATACAGCAGGCCGCCATGTTCCTGATCCCAGCCTCGCTCCCACATCCAGTCCAGCATACGGCAACCAAGCTGGATCATCTGTGAATCCGCACGATTCTGACCTTCGCGAAGAATGAACCATGCCCCTTCAATCGCGTGGCCCGGATTCAGCGTCCGGCCATCGAAATGATCCATCACGCTCCCGTCGGGACTCACGCATTCCATCACACACTTCAAATCCGGCTTCACAAAGAAGTGCTCAATCTCCTGAATGCACCGGTCAATCCACAGGTTCAATTCCGGATGATCGCCCAGGCTGTGTCGAAGTTCCTGGGCGGTCACAATGGTGATCAATCTGGGAGCCAGCCCGATGCCGGGACGGACATCCGTCGCCTTCGGAGGCATCAGTCCCGGCGTGAAGTTCCATCGGACAAAGAAGCGAAACAGCTCCATCGCCTGATCGGCCAGGACTTGACTGCCTGTCAGTTTCGCCTGAGCACCAAAGGCGATCGATGCAAACGACTCACTGTAGGCGTATCGTCGCTTTCGGATCGGCCGGCCATCGCGAGTCACATGGAAGTACATTCGACCATCGGATGATGGCTGCCCGCGATCGAAGCAGTGCTCTTGAAGGAACTTAACGCCCGAGGCTGACCATCGAATCCACTTGGACCGCTGCGGATGATCCGCCAGGACAGGGTCGTCTGCCAGACTGGCCAGCATCCAGCTCATGCGTCCCTGAGCCCACACGGACTTGTCGGTGTCAACCACAGTGCCATCTCGATCCACACAATGCAGGTAGCCGCCGTGTTCCGTATCGATGGATCGCGGGAACCAGAATGGCAGACAGTCGTCCAGCAGCATTCGCTGGTAGAACGTAGCAAGGTCTTTCACGTTTGATTCGTTCATGCCCGGTAGGAACGTGTTTATATCAGGAGAAAAAGCGCAAGCCAACACCGAGCCGGGATTGTCATGGATCAGGCGTCGGACGACAACCGGAGGAGAATTACAGTCGCTAACGCAGGATCGTTTGCATACGCAGGAGAAATATTTCACACTCACAGTGTGTAATTCAAGATTACCCACCCAGGACACTCACCGTCATGCTGTCGCGTCTTGCCACTTACACGCTCTTTGGGATTGAGGCGAGAGCTGTTGAAGTTGAAGTCGACATTTCTCCGTGTGCACTGCCAAAAACCATTCTCGTCGGGCTCGCCGAAGCAGCCGTCAAGGAGAGTACTCATCGGATAGAACGAGCACTTGTGAACAGCGGCTACGGCCGGCCGGATGACCGCGTCGTCATCAATTTGTCCCCGGCGGATCTTCCCAAGGATGCCGCGTCACTCGATCTTCCCATCGCACTGGGACTGCTGATCGCCGACGGACAGGCCGAGGAACATCCCAACCGCAGCGTGGTCTATGTCGGTGAGCTGGCGCTCGACGGGACTCTTCGGCCGGTGAAAGGTGTTCTTTCAATGGCACTGGCGGCAAGGGATTCCGGGAAATCGTACATCGTTGTCCCAGCCGCGAATGCCAGGGAAGCCGCGGTCGTCGAAGGGATCGATGTGATCTCAGCCGCGTCGCTGGCCGAAGCTGTGGGCTTCATGTCGGGGCAGTTGCCACTCGATCCCGTCATATTCAGCTGGGACAACGCTCGCCAGGATTTTGGACGCTACGACATCGATTACGTCGACGTGAAAGGACAGGAGCTTGCCAAGCGAGCCGCCATGGTGGCGGCCGCGGGTTCCCACCATCTGCTGATGATTGGATCACCGGGAACAGGAAAGACACTTCTCTCGCAACGCATCTGCACGATTCTTCCGGAGCTTGAACCGGAGGAAAGCCTCGAAACAACTCGCATCTACAGTGCCGTAGCCCTTCTGGAATCCGGGCAGCCCCTGATGCTTCGGCGCCCCTTCCGTGCACCGCACCATACGATCAGCGAAGCAGGACTGGTCGGAGGAGGCAGCATTCCTCAGCCAGGCGAAATCAGCCTGGCTCACAACGGAATTCTGTTTCTGGATGAGTTGCCCGAGTTCAATCGCCGGACACTCGAGGTCCTTCGACAGCCTCTGGAAGATCAGACGGTCACAATCTCCCGCGCGATGGGAAGTGTCACGTTCCCGGCGAATGTGATGCTGGTCGTCGCTATGAATCCGTGCCCCTGCGGATTTCGCGGTGATCCGAAGCGTCAGTGCAACTGCAATCCCATGCAGATCGAACGCTACCTGGGCAGAATCAGCGGCCCGCTGCTGGACCGGATCGATATTCATATCGAGGTCCCGCCGGTCCCGTTTCGCGAGCTGTCCGATCGCACGCCGGGCACATCCAGTGAACAGATTCGCGAGCAGGTTGTCGCAGCCAGAAAGCTCCAGACGGAGCGATTCCGCGGCGCATCAGTGCGAGTGAACGGCAAGATGAAGCCGCAGCAGATCCGGAAGTACTGCCAGCTCCAGCCGGACGCCGAAGCGATGCTGAAACATGCCATGGAAGACATGGGACTCTCCGCCCGCGCTCATGACAAAATCCTTCGCATCAGTCGGACGATCGCCGACCTTGCGGGCTCCGATAACATCGAAGCCGTTCACGTCAGCGAAGCCATCAACTATCGTACGCTGGATCGTAACTACTGGCAGCACTGATCGCCCGACAACGAGCCGACTAGTCTCTGAGCCAGCAGAAAAAGGCCGTTACTCCGGCTCAATCGTCACCGCAATGGACTTGAAGGCCGGTGTCTTCGACAGCGGATCCACGTCATGCGGAATCAGCACATTGGACTCGGGATAGTACATGGCCACATTACCCTGACGGATGTCATAGTCACGAGCCAGCAGGTAACGCATTTCTCCGGCAGAGCTGCGAATTTTGATTCGAGCATCCCGAGTCAGTCCGCGAGCCTTCATGTCTTCGATGTTCATCAGCACCACGTCACGACGTTCCTGACCGCGATAGAGATCCTCTTCGTCGTAAACAACGCTGTTGAACTGCCCTTCGGACCTCAGGGTCATCAGCTGCAGCTGCCCCGGCTGAAGGTTGCGCCCGGGTAGATCCACAACATGGAACTTTGCTCGTCCGTTGTCTGTTGGGAACTTGTAGTTTCGAATGGCTCGTCCGGGAACGTGAAACTCCTTCTTCGACTTGTCCATCGTCCGCAGGTCTTCGTAGCCGGGAATCAGATCGGCAATCAGCTCGCGAATCGCTGCGTGACTGTGCATGCTGTTCCAGTCAAGGCGAGCATCATTCGGGAAGACGCCGCGCCCGATGTCCGCAAGTACCGAAACTTCGCTGCGAACATTGCTGTGACGTGCCGGACCGCCATCGCTCATGCGGACAAAACTGAACATCGACTCCTGAGTTGTCGTCTGAGATTCTTCATCGCGAGGCAGCACGGGAAGAATCAAGGTCTCCTGGCCCGTCCCCCACGCGTGTCCTGTGTTCAGGGTCGTCGACATGTAAACGACAGTGTCGATCTTCTGAATCGCATCGAACGCTCGCGCGGCCGCTGGATTGCTGCCATAGAGGTTTCCACCGAGGCACAGGGCGAACTGCATGTTGCCAGCGTACGCCGCATCCATACACGCCATCGTGTCGAGCCCTGGAGACTTCGGAGGCTGAAAACCAAGACGCTTCTCAAAACGCTCCAGCATGTTCTGCTTGAGAGCCGGAGTCACTCCGACCGTTCCCAGTCCCTGAACGTTGCTGTGTCCGCGAATTGGCATCAAGCCAGCCTTGTCACGTCCCACCATTCCTCGCAGCAAAGCCAGATTCGCGATCGCATGAACGTTGCGTGTTCCATGAAGGTGATGAGTAATTCCCATGCACCAGCCGATGACCGCATTCCTGGCACGGATGTACTGTTTTGCGATTTCACGGATCGTGTCGTGATCCACACCGGACTGCTCGATAATGTCCGACCATTCAATCTGATTCAGCTTCTCCAGCAGTGCCGGGAACCCGTCGGTGTGAGCAGCGATGAAGCCGGTTTCCTGGCCATGCTGAGCCAGCACTTCTTTCGCAATCCCCGTCAGCAGCGCGAGGTCTCCGCCGACATGCGGTTGCACGTACAGACTTGCGATGTCGGTGCCGAACAGCAGGCTTCGCACATCGCTCGGAACTCGAAAATTCGTCAGGCCAAGTTCCCTGACCGGGTTGATGACGATGATGCGACCGCCGTTGCGACGAATCTGCATCAGTGATCGCATCAGTCGAGGATGATTGGAAGCCGGATTGGCCCCGATCAGAATGTACAAGTCCGTGTGATCCAGGTCCTCAAGACGGACCGTGCCCGCGCCGGTTCCCAGCGCCATGCCGAGTCCCACGCCGCTGGCCTGATGGCAATAGAACGAACAATTGTTGACGTAGTTCGTTCCAAACAGGCGCGCCAGCATCTGAAAGAGAAAACCGGCCTCATTCGACGCGCGGCCACTGGCGTAGAAAAAGGATTTCTCCGGCCCGGCCGCCTTCATCTTCTCCGTCGTAATGCGCAGGGCTTCGTCCCACGTGATGACTCGATATCGATCTGACCCTTTGGCCAGATACAACGGCTCAGTGATGCGTCCGGAATTCTCCAGTTGCCTCGGCGTCATCGCTCGCAGCTGATTGAGCGACAGCTTTTCGATGGCGTCCTGTCGAAGTGCCCCCTGAAGGTCAGACGCCATCGCCTGGAAGGACTTCTTGCAGACTTCCGGAAAATGCCCGCCCTCGTTCACCATCCCGCCCAGCTGACCACCCATGCCCACAGCGCAAGTCTTGCATGTGTTCTTCGAAAGCATTGCGTTCAACATGTTTCGAAACCCGACTCGCCGAGCCAATCGCATGCTGTAAAGAATGGCCTTCCAGCCACCGCCGCTTCGAGGACGCTTCATCGACAATGCTCCTGCCAACACGATGCCATCGCCCTTCGTCGGTTCTCAGGACCGAAGGACTCAGAATTCTCTGTTCGGCAGGATAACATTTCAGCGCTACCATAACCCCGGAATTTTAGAGAGTTACGCGAGTTCCAGGTTTCAAAACCCCTTTCCTCCCTTCTCCCCCGCGGGGGAGAAGGGCCGGGGATGAGGGGCTTTTCTGCTTCGGAGCGTCGCAGTTTCCGGGCGCCGATTTTCAAAGCCTGTGAAATCCCCAGTGCCAGCTCCCCATCGCTTACTGGTAGATTACGACCAGAAAGACCTGAGCTTCCGCTTTACTGGAATTCCGGATCTCGTGCG
>CAZIGZ010000117.1:0-19709 GCA_964538835.1 uncultured Chitinophaga sp.
ATTCAGGGTGGTGGCTTCACGGTCAACAACGGCGTAATCAACAACGTCACGACAGAAGCGGCCATCACGGGCGAGTTCAATGCCGCTCGAGGGAACATCAAGGGCACGATCTCGATGGCCCATACGGGCGATCCGAATTCCGGAACGAGCCAGTGGTTCATCAACCTCAAAACCAACTCAGACCTTGACGAGTTCACTGGCAAGCGTCACACCGTCTTCGGACGCGTGGTTGGCAATGGCCAGACAGTCGTCGATGCAATTGGCGCTTTGAATCAGGAAGACCTGTCACAGGAATCCGGCTCTTCGGCCCTCACCGATGTTCCACTCAGAAACACCTTCACGGAGTTCTCTCGAACCCTGACCGGCACCGTATCCACAACAGCCAACAGCACAACGATCACAGGTGTCGGCACGAAGTTCACCACAGAACTCAAAGGGGCTCTGAGCGGTCTGCGATCGAGAATTCAGATCAATGGCCAGTCGTTCTTTGTGGCAAACATCGACAGCGATACTCAGCTAACCGTTTCTGCGGCACCTACGTTCGCTGTCAGTGGCGTCACCGCCAAGTCCGACTTTAACGACGCTGACTTCGCACGATTCACAAAGGTCGAAGAAGTTCTGGCATAACAAGGATGGATGTCAGCGCGTTGGGCCGGCCGGCTAGCACCGGGCCGCTCGCCGAGTTGCAGTTGAGCTTTCCAATCACGTTTGGTGAGCGGGATGCGTCAGCTTCCCGGTCTGCGTTTTGATGCAAAACTCGGGGATTAGGATTAAGAATTGGTGAGGGATCACGCTATTTGATGCGGTCCACGTATTCCATCACACGCTGCATCGGCAGGACCAGTGTTGCTTCGCGGGAGCGGCGGGCAATGGTGAGTCCGATGAGTTCGCCGGCGGGGGTGACGATGACGGTGCCGCAGTCTTCGGGCTCCACAGGGCAGTCGACCTGAAGCACCTGGCCAAACCCTGTCCGACGATCGTTCATCGAGCCGGCTCGACCATCCAGGAACTCCGTCTTCTCAAACTGATTCGACGGATCACCCTTCAGCTTCAGTGTCTTCGTGACGGGTTCGACGCTTGCCGGGCTGCCTGCCTTGCGGATTTCCAGGCGAAGCCAGTCACCGGGCTGGTAACCTTCCAAAATCGTTCCCAGCATCAATGGCGATGTGAGTTCCGTGTCGCCCGCTTTGGTCAGCACGTCGTCAATGTTCAGTCCCGCTTCCGCCGCAGCACTGGACGGAAGGACTCGCTGAATTGCGAGTGCTCCGACTTTGCGAGTTTCATCGAGCACGATGCCCAGTCGCGGCTTCATGCGAGGCTCATCGAAACCAGTTCGCCCGACGATGCCTGTGATCGTTCGCAGTGTCTGCTTCGCGGAAACTGCTGAACCGATCGCCGTCGTCTTCTCGGTGCCATTTACGATCGTTCGATGCGAAGAGCTGGAAAATGCCACGACCAAATCACCAGGCTTCGGTGTCTCCATTGAGATCGGCAGGGATGCTTTGCTGATGGGTAGAGCCCGATCCAGTTCCAGAATCGCGAGGTCGAGTGCCCTGTCGCTGGCTCGAACCGTTGCTGTGATCGGCGGATCCGGAGGCGTTCGAGGTTGAACGGGAGCAACGTGGATGGGTTGACCGGGATCCAGTTCGCTCAGTTTGGTCGCGACCGTCTTTTCGGTCAGCAGGAACCCATGAACGGCAGTTCGTCGCCGTTCCACCTGACTGATCGGACCTTTTGAGGACAATTGCTCGACACTGATTCGAACCGTGCGTTCAATGATTCGCTGATGAATGTCGGTGGCAAGATCTTTCTGTTGCGGAAGCAACTCAATGACCGGAGCAGCTTGCAGGAGTCCTGTGATTTCGTTTTCACTCACAACGGTGCGAATGGACTGGAATGCTCGGCGAACAGGAATATGCAGATTGGCCTGAGGTCCCACGCCGATTTGACGATGCAGTCCGATCAGTCGGCCCTGAGCGTTCAGCAATGGTCCGCCAGAATCTCCGACGGTCAGCATACAGGTCGTGCGCAGGTTTTGATCATCCAGCGCGACGACGGTTCCTGTTCGAAGAAGTCCGATCGCCAAAGTGGATTCTCTGGCGGGAAAGCCGCAGGCCAGCACGGGATCTGTCGGAGCGATGGCGACGTTCAGGTCCATCGGCACAAATCGATGCGGGCGAACCTTCACGCTGGCGTCCGATCGTTGGAGCAACGCGATGTCCTGAGCACCATCGTGGATCAGCACGGAGACGTCTTCCGGTTCTCCCTGCCCAAAAATGATTCGAACGGGTCCGGCTTCCGGATGAATGCCATGAGCAACCGTCAGCAGATGACCGGCTGGCGTAATGAACACGCCCGAACAAACATCGGCTCCGGAAAGGATCTTCACGGTGGCCTGAGCAGCTTCCTGTCTTGCCGCGGGACTGTTTTTGTCCTGAGCATGAACACTGGTCATTCCGGCTGTGATGAGAGCCATCAACGCCTGGCATCGCACTATTTGCCCCACAATGCTCGATCGTTCACCGTTTTGGGCAAGCATTGCTCGAGGTGCAAAGGGCTGTTTCATGGTGGCAGACACAGACGCGGAAAGTAGTCCTGAGCATGCGAATATCGACAACGGTTCGCGGCGTGATCGTATTGGCTGCCCGTTTTTGCCGCCAATGCTTCGAGAGTACCATTGGAAGGTCGTTCTGACACTGGCCAAACGAGGGAATTCCGGCCACTATACGCTCTTCCCGACAAACTGTTTGAACCATGTTGCCGGCATCTCGTGCCGGTGGCAACTCTGTTCCCGCCTGTTCCTGTTCTCACAGAGAACTGCAGAGACTTCCTTCCGGAGGCTTCCCAGTGATTTCGATTCGCCTGTTTTGCGGATTCTTTTCTGCCGCTGTACTCGCTTCAACCAGTCTTGCTGCGCCGCCTAAGCCGGTCGCGAGCACGCCCGTGATTTCCACGGACACGCCTGGCTATTCGGCCAAAATCGAAGCCAGCATCAAGGGCGCGAAGAATCTGTATCTTGTGGTGACCGACGGCGGCAACGGTTACGGAAGCGACTGGGCCGACTGGGCCGAACCGAAGCTTGTCGGACCGAAGGGCGAACTGAAGCTGACGGATCTCAAATGGAAATCCGCTGCTGCTGACTGGGGCAATGTCCACGTCAATAAGAACGCGGATGGTCGGCCGTTGAGTATCGCTGGTAAGGCCGTCGAATTCGGCATCGGGACTCATGCCAATTCCGTCATCCATTTTGAACTGCCCGAAGGTTACGAGAAGTTCGTGGCTCGAGCGGGTCTGGATAATGGCGGCACCGATCAAGGCATGGGCACCAGTGTGCAGTTCTTCGTCTATACGGAAGCTCCAGGCCCGATTGGTCAGAATGCTCCCGTTGATCGAACACCAGAGAACGCAGTGGCTGGCCTGGATATCGCAGATGGCCTGGAAGTGCAGCTCTTCGCGGCCGAGCCAATGCTGCTGAGTCCTTCGAACATCGACATCGATCATCTCGGACGCATCTGGGTATGCGAAGTTGTGAACTATCGCCGATTCGCGAACGGCAATAATCCGGATCGTCCGGAAGGTGACCGCATTCTGATTCTGGAAGACACCAACGGCGATGGCACAGCCGACAAAGAGACGGTCTTCTATCAGGGGCGTGACATCGATTCAACGCATGGAGTCTGCGTGCTGGGCAATCGAGTCATCGTCTCGGCTGGCGACAGCGTCTTCAGTTTCTACGACGACAACGGTGACCTGAAGGCGGATCGAAAAGAAGTGCTGTTCACCGGCATCAAGGGAACTCAGCACGACCACGGCATTCACAGCTTTACGTTTGGTCCCGATGGCCGACTGTACTTCAACTTCGGCAACAGCGGCGAAGAACTTCACAATCCGGATGGATCCATTGTCGTCGACGTCGCGGGCAATGAAGTGCGAGCCGCTCGCAAGCCGTATCAGGAAGGCATGGCCTTCCGCTGCGAACTGGACGGCAGCAAAGTCGATACTCTGGGCTGGAACTTCCGCAACAACTGGGAACTCTGCGTCGACAGCTTTGGCACTGTGTGGCAATCTGATAACGATGACGACGGCAACAAAGGCGTTCGCATCAACTACGTGATGGAATACGGCAACTACGGTTACAAGGATGAACTCACCGGAGCCGGCTGGCAGACGCCTCGCACGAACATGGAAGAGGAGATTCCTCGTCGCCACTGGCATTTGAACGATCCGGGTGTCGTTCCGAATCTGCTGCAGACCGGAGCTGGTTCACCGACCGGCATTCTGATCTACGAAGGCGACAAGCTGCCGGAGCGATTCCTGAATCAGCTGATTCACTGCGACGCAGGCCCCAACGTGGTTCGCAGTTATGCAGTGACGGATGACGGAGCTGGCTACAAGGCCGAGATCAATAACATCCTGAATGGAACTCGCGATCAGTGGTTCCGACCATCCGATGTCTGTGTGGCACCGGATGGCTCTTTGATTGTGGCTGACTGGTATGACCCGGGTGTTGGTGGTCATCGACAGGGCGATGTGGAACGAGGCCGCTTGTTCCGAGTCTCTATGCCCGGTCAGAAGTATTCCGTTCCGAAGCACGACTTTTCTACGGTCGAAGGTGCGGCCGAAGCTCTGAAGAGCCCCAACGTGGCGACTCGTTATCTGGCCTTCACCAAGCTGAAAGACTCCGGTGCGGCCGCAGAAGCCGTGCTGGCGAAGATGTATGAATCCGACCCGAATCCTCGCTTCCGCGCTCGCGCGTTGTGGCTGCTGGGTCAGATCGAAGGGAAGACTCAGAAGTACGTGGACCTCGCGATTGCGGATAAGGACAAGGACATTCGAATTGCCGGATTGCGACTGGCTCGACGGATGGGTGTTGATGTCATTCCGGTGGTGGAGAAACTTCAGACCGACAAGTCGACTCAGGTTCTTCGTGAATGTGCGATCGCCCTGCGATTCGTGCCTGCCTACACCGGAGCCAACGGACAACAAGGACAGTCGGTCAAGGGGCGGCTGCTAAACACGATTGGTCGGATGGTTGATTTGAACGATCGATGGATGCTGGAGGCAATTGGAATCGGCGCAGACAACGCATGGAGTGCATTGTTGGGTTGCTGGCAAAATGAAGACGCTGCGCGAGGCCTGAGCGCCTCAGAGGAAGAATGGGCGTTCAACCTTTCTGAGCTTTGGTGGCGCAGCCGAGGCGTTCCGACGATTGCAGAGAAGATCATGACAACGAGTCTTAGCCAACGTGGGCCTTCTGAGAAAGACGAAGCTTCCATGCGACAGCAAATTGCGCGAGGCTTTCGTGCACTCGATTTCCAGCCAAAGGAAGACGTCGCTGCGACCATGAAGAAGCTCCTCAAGGGCCAGGGTTTGCCGGACAAAGTTGCGCAGTCGCCCGCACTGAGGACATTTGTTATGACCGAAGCTCTCCAGCGGATCAGTGGAAGTCCGTCCGAAAACCCGGATGTTGCTGCGGTGCTGAAGGAACTTCTGAATGAATCCAGCGGGACGTCGCAGTTTGTTCAACTGATTCGACGATTTGAAGTCAAAGATCACTACGGCGATCTGCTTGTTTTGGCTCAGTCAAAACCTTCAGAGCAGCTTGGCGTAGAAGCGATCACGGCCATGCTGGAACTGAAGCAATGGGATCTTCTTTCTAATGCGTTGAAAGGGGACGATGCGGCAACGGCGATTGCGACTGCAGAAGCCCTGGGCAACAGTCAGAACGGCGCCATCGCCGGACCGCTCCTTGCCGTCGTCAAGAATGCCGACGTAAACATCGATGTTCGACGCGCTGCCGTGAAGGCCGTTTCGAAGGTCAACAACGGTGCGATGGAACTGGTGAAGCTGGTGGAAGCGAAGGAGCATGACACGGCACTGGATCAGTCGATCGCGGCGGCGCTGCACAGTTCGCCTTCGCGAAATGCTCGCGAGGCGGCTCAGAGGATGTTCCCGCTGCCGCCTTCGAAGGACAACATGCCGACGCCTCCGATCAGTGAACTGGCGAAACTGAAGGGCGATGTGCCGAACGGCAAGATGGTCTTCTTCTCCACCGGCACCTGTCACAAGTGTCATGTCGTGGACGGCATGGGTCGCGAGATCGGACCGAACCTGACCGAGATCGGCAGCAAGCTCAGCCGGGAAGCGATGTTCGAATCGGTGCTCTACCCAAGTGCGGGCATCAGTCACAACTTTGAAACGTGGACGGTGCTGATGACTTCCGGAACAACGGTCAGTGGTCTGCTGGTCAGCAACACGGACGCGGAAGTTGCCATCAAAGGTGACGATGCGATCGTTCGAACGTTTCCAAAGTCTGATGTCGAAGAACTTGTGAAGCAAAAAATCAGTTTGATGCCAGCCGATCTGCAGAAAACCATGACGACTCAGGAACTTGCTGACGTCGTGGAGTACATGCAGACGCTGAAAAAGAAATAGGTCGGTCATGGTTCCCGCGAACATGGAAGTCTCTTCATCAGCGAAGGCCGTGCCACGGTGCGGCCGGAGCCATTGGCTGTTGCTGCTTGTCTGTCTTGCTGTGGCACTGCCTTCTGGTTCTGTTCTTGCCCAGCAGCAGCTTCCCGAGCCGTCTGAAGCGGATGTTGAACAGCGAGGAATGCTGCAGAAGCTGCTGGAAGCTCGACAGGCTCTGGATGCAGAAAAGTGGCTCGAAGCGGCTGAGAAATTTGATGCGGCGTGGGAACTGACCTGCCAGGCCGACGATCCTCTGCTCGATCGATCCGGCGCGGATGTGAATGAACTGGCTGCAGGGGAAACGTCGCTCGTCGCCGGCGGCAAGGCCAGCCTTGAAGATCTTTTCCGCAAGGCACCGAAGGAGTTTCGTGATCAGTTTCAGCTGCAGTTTGCAGATATCGGACGACAGAAGATCACGGCGGCACTCAGTTCCGGCGACAGTGAACAGCTTCGACGGCAGCTTGTGCGTTATCAGTTCACACCCGCGGCGACTCAGGGATTGAAATCACTGGCTCGCCTGCGAATCGACGAAGGTGATTTCCTGGAAGCCGCTCTGTTGCTGGAACGTTCTCAGCTTCCTCTTCAGGAACCTGACCGGTCCGTGTCGCTGCAGGTCGCGTGGTGTTACGCTCGAGCCGGTTTGATTCAGGACGCCGGTGACCTGCTGACTCAACTTGCTGCCGGTGGTCCAATCCGACTTGGCACAAGAAGCGTGACGATTCCAGCCGCGACCAGCGACGCCGAGCGGGCTCAGTGGATTGAATCCGAATTTGGAATGAAGGCCAGTGCATCCGCAAGTGCCTCAGCCGCGGACTGGCCTCAGCCGCTGGGAGATTATCGTCGACTGCAGGAACAGCCACGCACGTTCTCCGGTCTGACCGAACGCTGGCAGTCGTCGATGTTCGAGATTGCTGACGCGCTGTACGCCGACGAATACAATCCGCTGCTGAAGGAATTCGTCGATCTCTACGAACGTGCGCATGCTCGATTTCTGAAGCTGAACAGCACGATGATTCCGGCGTCAACGGCCATCACATCGGGGTCGACGGTTTACGTCAGAACACCGCTGGCCATTCGCGCCTATGACATTGCAAGCGGAAGGATGCTGTGGGAAGCCGGGCGTCCGGAGCGGCAACTGCGAGCCTGGGCGGATGCTCGGAATGCCATGAATCGTGATCCGAATCGCGTATCGGTACCGATGGAAACCAATCCGTTCGTCGATCCTCGCGGCATGCTGTTCGACCAGATGATTCGAACGAATACAGCCTTCCAGATGTCGGTCAGCGGAGGCACTTTGTACTCCGTGGAAGAATCTTCGGGAGCCAGCTGGAGCGATGACATGCGGCTCGGCATCGCCGGAGGTGGCGAAGCGATGCCGGCCACAAACTACATTCGGGCGTATGACGCGAAGAGCGGGCTGTTTCTGTGGGAAGCCGGCGGACAAACGCAGAATGCCAATCCGGCCCTTCGAGGATCTCGGCAGCCCAATCTTCTGGCAGGCTACTATTTCCTTGGCGCGCCGCTGGTTCTGGGGAAGCGTATTTATGTACTGGCGGAAAGCGGTGAAGGGATCTTTCTGATTCGTCTGGGCGAACCGGATCCTCGCAACCCGAAAGCCAATCCCACAGTGCTCGCATCACAGTTGATCTCGGTCCCCCGAGCGCAGCTGGCACGACATCCTCTGCGAAAACACGCCGGACTGATTCCCTCGTTTGCTCAGGGCCTGTTGATTTGTCCGACTTGCGATGACCGGATCATCGCGATTTCGGCGGAGGATCTGTCGATCCGCTGGATCTTTCGATACGCCGGAACTCTTCGTCTGCAGGAGATTGGCGGCGATAACCTTGTGCTGTTTGGCGGTCGGGATTTTCAGGACACCAGTCGCATCGATCGCGACAATCGCTGGGTTGATTTTCTGCCTCGAATTTCGGGAGGACGCGTTTTCCTGACACCGCGCGATTCTGATCAGCTGTATTGCCTCGATCTTCAGTCTGGCAAGGAACTCTGGCGGATTCCTCGTGGCAGCTTTCATGTGATCGCCGCCGTGAACGATGAACAGATCGTGTTGCTCGGAAATCACGGTGTCTCATCATTCAGCGTGAAAGACGGATCGGAACAGTGGGCTTCCGACCTTGGCCCGGGAGCAACGTGCGGACGTCCCGTCGCCACTGATGCTTTGCTGCAAATTCCCACCGACGCCCCGTCGGTCTGTTCGGTGGAACTAAAAACCGGACGAGTCCTTGTCCATCAGCCATGGACTGGAACCGCGATTCCGGGCAACCTGCTGTCGACATCCAGCGGGCTTGTGTCCGTCGGAATCACCGTGGCTGCCGGCTTCGGTCCGGCTGCCGAACAGACTCCGTCGGTGCAGGCGACAGAACTTCTTCTGACCGGTCGCGACGCAGAGGCCCGACAGCTGCTGGAGAAACACCTCGCGACAACGCCGGATGATCGACTTTCGCGCACGCTGCTCATTGAAGTGCTGCTGGAACTTCTTCGAACCGATTTTGCGGCGAATCGAAGTTGTGTCGACCAGGTCCGGTCTCTTCTGGATGCTGCCGAACGTGATGTGGCCATACTTCCCGTGCTGCATTCGATACTCGGGATGAACCTGACTGACGCATCGTCACTGACGGAACAGCTCCAGGGATCACTTCGTCAACAGCAGGATGAACTTGCCGAGCTGATTGCGCGAGGAATCGAATCCAGTGGTTCGGGTGACCTTGCAGAACTGTCCACCAGTCTTGGCGAACTTCTTGCCCAGCTTCCGGCGGCACATCAGCAGCCAGTTTCCTCAGGCACGCTTCAGCGAAGCAAAGCGGAAGCACTTCTGGCAGGAATGCGAGCCGCCATTCGCAAAAGAACACCTGAAGAGCGAAAGCAGCTTGATACCCAAATGATGCCTCGCGCGGTGGAAGTTGCTGCCGTTGTTCCTCCCGGTGCAGAGCGAATCCACTTTGTCACCGACTTGCTGAAGATCGGGCTTCCCGAATCAGCACTGGCCGTGCTCCAGACGTCTTCGCTGAAATGGTCGCCTGAAGCTTCGCACCTGTTGCTGGAACAGACACGTCTGCAGCTGACTCAGGGAGCCGGAGAAACGGCAGTGAAGGCTGCCGGTGAATTGCTGCGTGAATGGAACACGGCCGGCCATCCGTGGAGTACCTGGGCGTTTCTGTTCGACGTGAAGAATGAACCAGCGCCCGGAGCGTTTCTGCGATGGGCAATGCCGGACGCGATAGCTCGGGAGCAGTTGCTGGCGAACATCAACAGCAAGACACCGGAACTGCTGAAGCGTCCGGCCTCGGTCTGGTCTGAAACGGCCAGCGTGGATGTATCAGATGATCGCTCTGTGCTTCCGATGAATCGAGTGACGGAAGCGATACCAAAGCGCAACATTCCGCTGTTTGGTGCACCAGGACTTTATCGAGGATGGTCGTTCGCGACGCTTCGCAGCAACGAACGCATTGTGGCCTACGATCCCGATGGAAAGCTGAAGTGGACCCTGCGGCCGCCGGCGTTTATTGAAAATGAATACGTCGGTTTTGCCACAGATTCCTGGGCTTCTGCATGGGGGCACCTGCTCATCCTGAACATTAACGGAACCGTGATGGCGGTTGACGGAACTCTGGTGGATTCCACGGGGGCACCGCTGCTTCTGTGGCAGAAGAATATCGAGCGACTTGCTCCGAACGATGATCAGGAAGACTATCGCGAATACATTGCGCCGCCGGATCGCATTCCACAGTTTCTTCCCTATCCATCGGGCTACTTTCCCGTCGCACCGATTTCCGCGGAAGGCGTGCCGGTCATTTCAGGTCGCAGAGTCCTTGTGCTGCATCCTCTGACCGGGCAGATCATCTGGCAGCAGGACGGAATTCCGCGGGATGCCATGCTGCTGACCGACAATGATCAGTTGCTGATTTTGTCCGAGTCGGCACGACAGATTGAAGTCCGAGCGATGATCGACGGAACTCTGCGAACCACTGTCCGACTTCCGGAATGGTGGGGTGACGCAATCGGGAACGTCGGTTCCTCCGTGGAAGAAGTGGAAACCGATGAAGGCGTGGATGTCTGGTGGCGAGTCCTTGTCGAAGGCCATCGATGCATCATCTTTCGTCTGACCGAAGGCAAGTCATTCCTTGAATCCCGTGACCTGCTGACCGACAAAGCAGAATGGACCATCGAGCTTCCTCAGCAAACCGTATTCAGCAACGCCGCTGAAGATGTGGTTGCGTTGCTGAGCGATGGCGAGCAGCTTCGGCTGGTTCAGCTGGATACCGGCAAGGTCGTTTTTGAACAGAAGGTGGAAAAGCTCCCGGTTCCCCGACAGCTGTATCTTCGCATTTCGCAGGGACAGTACCTGGTACTTCCCGAAGCTCGCACGGAAGATGATCCGGCTCTGGACTTCATCAATCCCGTGACCGATGCAGTGCATATTTTTGGGAGGATCTTTGCAATCAGTCAGCAGGAGCTGACCCTGACGTGGTCGACGGAGATCGATCATCGCCACATTCAGCTGACAACACCGTCACAGACGCTGCCTGTGCTTCCCAACGCCCCGATTCTTGTCTTGCTGTCGCGCGACGGTGAAGGGCGTCCTCCTGTTCGCAATACGCGAATCAGTGCCCGGATCCTCGACGTTCGCAATGGCAAGGAACTGTACTACGACGACAACACTGGCAAGACTCTGAACGAATACTGGCTCAGCATCGATGCCGCAAAGAAACAGTTGCTGCTGAGCTTTGAGAGTCATGTGATGACCATCAGGTATCCGGGTGTCGAAGCACCAGCGCAGAACAAGTGATGATCTGACGAACTGAGACCATCATGATTCAGCCATCACAGCGGCGCATGAAGATTCTGTTTCTGTCATCAGGCGACCGAGTCCCCTCGTCACGCTTTCGCATTCTTCCGTACCTGAAACACTTTCGTGCGGAAGGACACCAGGCAGTTCTTGCCACGAGCTTTCCTGCCAAGTACGACTACTTTCCGTGGATGGGTTTCCGGCCAAGCCAGATGCTGAAGCGGGGAGTCCGGTGGTGGCATTGGTTTCGTTCGAAGCTGTCGTCGTTTGATATGGTTTACGTGGATCGCGAGATCTTCGATAACGAAACGACCGACATGGAAGAACGATTTCGATCGTCCTGCCGTCGCCTGGTGATTGACCTTGATGATGCGGTTTTTCTTCGGTACCCGAACAAGTTCGATCGACTGCTGAAGATGGCAGATCTCGTGATCTGCGGGAATCGGTACCTGGTCGAGTATGCCCAGCCCCGAAGTTCTCGATGCTGTCTGGTGCCGACAAGTGTCGACCTTGAGATGTATTCGGTTCGCTCCGAAACGACCGCAGACATTCCGGTGATCGGCTGGATGGGGACAGCAGGAAACGTCCGCTATCTTTCTGTGGCTGCTGAAGCATTAAGGAGACTGGCTGCTGAGCAGAAGTTCGAACTTCGAATCATCGCCCCAAATCTGAACGAACTAAAGTCGATGGATCTGTCGGGCGTTCAGATCCGGCATGAATGCTGGACACCCGAAACTGAAACGCATCAGCTTCAGCAGTTTGATGTGGGATTGATGCCTTTGTTCGCAGATCAGCCATGGGACGTTTACAAGTGCGGCGCTAAGCTGATTCAGTATCTGGCGGTTGGTGTTCCAGGTGTCGCATCCCCGGTGGGCGTCAATTCAGAAATCCTTGATAATAATCAGAACGGATACTGCGCTCAGACGACGGAAGACTGGCTTAACGCACTCCGCCAGCTGCTGAAGTCTCCGGCGCTTCGAAGGCAAATGGGCCTTCGAGGACGGCGGACCGTGGAAGATCGCTATTCCATTCAGGCCAATTATCCGGTGCTTCGCAATGCTCTGCTGGAACTGCTGAACGGATGACCTTGTTGTCACGAACAGGGTTTGTCGTCGTCGGCTCCGCAGCGTTCCAGGCGAATGTCCGGATACTGCTACTCCAGAACAGGCAGCGGCTTCGCAGCTTTTGGCACGTCCGCGTTGTAATCAAGTCCCAGGGCTGCGGCGACGGTTGAAGCGACTTGAGACTGAGTAAACGTTGAGCCTCGCAGTTCCTTCGGCTTCGTATCCGGCCCAATGACAGCCATCCAGATGAATTCACTACGCTCGATCTTCTCGCCGTGGTTCTTCCAGTCGACGCGGTTATCGCCTCGACCATGATCGGTCGTCAGAATCAGGGTTGTACGGTCCTTATACTCGGGCATCGACTGCACGGTGCTCCATAACCTTCGAATGTAGTCGTCGGTTCGCCATGCGGCGTCCAGATACAGATCATACCGACCTGCATGAGCCCAGTCGTCGGTTTCACCGAGTGACACATACAGCAGCCGCGGCTTCTTTGCTCGAAGATACTCATCAGCCGCCTGAAACGTCACGAAGTCATAACGCACTTCCGGAAAGTAGCGAGGAAACTCGCGCGAAACTTCGTCCAGTTGCACCATCCGATCTCCAGCCGATGTTCCGATCAGGCCGAGGCTTGAATCAGTTCCGACAGGTTCCCACCCGGAGTTCACGGGAATCCCGCTGCGAGTTTCATTGATGATGAAGGGAAAGACGTCCCAGCTGCAAAATGCGGCCACGGATTTCTGGAAGCCCGGTTTCGAATGGACCCATTCCAGCACGGTGACGTTTTCGTTGTTCTTCTTCGCGTTGGAATCAATCGCCGGGTCGGCGTACCCACACAGGATTTCACTGTAACCCGGGTAGGAGAAATTCAGGCCGTTCGTGACCATCACGCGGGAATCATGCTCCGGGTTCCCGATGATGACACCGTCTTTCGCAATGACGTTCCAGAAGAACGGCATGAGTATCTCGCGGCCCTTTTCCGGCGAGTCCCTCAGGAAGCGTTCTTTCGTCGCCGTGATATCCTTGACGCCGCCGGCATCTTTGTCGACCAACGCCGCTTCCGCACCGCCGAAGACCTCCTGCCAGCGAAGACCATCGACTGTAATCAGCAAAACATTGTGCGTCTTCCCGGCTCGAGTGTTCTCCGGGGAAGACTGTGCGAAGAGTGGCTGCAGGAATGACGCCTCAGACAGCAGCACGATGGCGAAGGAAATAGTCGCGAATGATCGGAGTTTCATGGGAATCCTTCTGGCGTGGAAGAAGCCCGCACGCGCAAACTCAACACAAGGCATGTGGCTCGCGCGGTCGGGATGAAAAGCTTACCAGACGGACGCCCATGATTCCCGTGGCCGACGGTTCAAAGTTCTTGTCCGGACACAGCGCGCTTTCAGAAACTGCGAGCGAGCGACTGAGGACGGGAACTCGACAGACGCGAGTCTGCTCTTGAAACGGCGATATCGTTGCTCCTATGATGACGAAATCCCGCGTGTCGGCTCAGAAGGGACATGCAGAGTCCTGGCCGTTGACAAATTGTCCTGGAGGCATGTTGCATCCGGACCAGAGTCGCCAGGAATCGACAGCAGGGTCGTGAATGATCGTCCTTTGCTGGCTCTGCAAAATCCGACACATGCTTCATGACAGACGCAAAATTGCGGCGTGCCATTATCGTGGAATCCGCGCGGCTGATGTACTCGCGCAGTGAATCCGAATACTACCGTGCCAAGCTGAAGGCAGCGCAGCGACTCTGCCAGGGATGGGTGAAACCATCGGAGCTGCCGACGAATGCCGAGATTCGTGAAGAGATTCTTCGGCTGGCCAACCTGTACGAAGGCCCGTCTCGTTTTGACCGACTGCGCGAAATGAGATTCGAAGCGCACAGGATGATGAAGATCCTGGCAAACTTCCGGCCGAAGATCATTGGCAGTACGTTCACCGGACATATTCGCGAAGGCTCGGACATCGACATTCATATCTTCTCGGCGACAGCGGAGGCGGTCGAAGCAAGGCTGGAAGCGGAAGGCTTTGCGTACGAACTGGAACGCAAACGCGTTCGAAAACATGGAGAAGAACGAACCTACACGCACTTCCATCTGGAAAGTCAGTTCCCGATTGAGCTGACGATGTACGCTCCGGACAAGATCTCCTACCAGTTCAAAAGTTCAATCACCGGCAAGGCGATTGAACGAGCAACGCTGCCGGAGTTTGAACAGTTTCTGGCACAGGAATATCCCGATGCGTTCACGGCGAAAGGGGATGACGGCATTGCGGGTAGTCCGGATCGATTCGTCGTCTATCGGTCCCTGCTGGTGCCTCTGGCGGGAGTCACTCAAAGTCGTGAGTACCATCCGGAAGGGGACGTGCTGTATCACTTGCTGCAGTGTTACGTTCTTGCGGAAGACGCCATGCCGTACGACGAAGAGTTCCTGCTGGCGGCGCTGCTGCATGATGTCGGCAAGGGAATTGATTCGAACGATCATGTCAACGCCGGACTGGAAGCGCTGGAGGGCTTCATCACGGAGCGAACCGAGTGGCTGATTCGGCACCACATGGATGCTCATCAGATTCGAGACCGTTCTATTGGCTTCCGACTGCATCAGCGACTGCGCGACAGCGAAGACTACGAAACGCTTCTGTTGCTGAACGAGTGTGATCGAAACGGACGCGTGCCCGGATTTCGCGTGCCGGATCTGGATGACGTCCTTGAAGACCTTCGATTACTGGCACAGGACTGCTGACAACGACAGAGCCAGGCCACTCGTTGATACGGGGAGGGCGAGGCCATGAGAAGTATTCGCAGACGGCCGAGGGCGGCCATTCTACTTCTGGTGCGACTTTGCGACGTGTTACTTGAATGAGAACACGTCTGCCGTCGGCAGGTCTGCGATCGACTGGAGCCCGAACAGTTTCAGGAATCGAGGCGTCGTGACATAGCAGATGTCGGCACGCTTGCTTCCGGTGCGTTTGATCTCAATCAGCTGAAGCCGAAGAAGCTGACGCAGTTGAGTCATCGCACCGGGCTTGTCGATTGTGCCAAGCTTGTCATTATCGACAGGCTGATTCCACGCCACGAAGGCCAGGACTTCCAGGGTTTCCGGCGACAGCTTCACCTCGCGCGGGCCAAGGCCGAATGTTCGAGTCAGAATGTCTGAATACTCTTCGCGAAGCTCAAGGCGATAGCCGCCTTCATGCAGACGAATCTCGTACGGTCGGTTTTCGCGAGCGTACGTCTGATTCAGCGAATCAATCAGTGACACGGCAACGCGGTTGTCGACATCCTGACCGATCAGCGAAGCCAGCCGTCGCGCTGTCAGAGCGACATCACCACCAACGAACAAAGCCGCTTCAATCACCTCACGCGGCGTGACTCTGCGAATGCCTTCGACCAGAACGGCCTGTTCGGTCGCCTGGGTCTGAGCGGCCGTGGTCTTCAGATCTTCGGCAAGCTGAGCACCGATCGAGAGTCCGTCGGTGACGCCTGTTTCTTCGGCCGCCGCGACCGGTTCGACAAAGTCCACCATGACGGAGCCGACCTGCCGCTCCGCCTCATCAAGGGCCGCCAGCGCCTGGCGATAGGCCAGTTCGATATCTTCAATGGCAAACTCCGATTCGGACGGATCCACATCGTTCTCGTCCGAATCGAAATCGCTCAATTCTTCGCTCTGCATACAACCGTCCTTCAGGGAGCGATGCTCCCTGATTTGAAGGAGCCGACCGGCTCAGAGCATCATCGCCAGATTACTCGAGGTTCTCCTTGGAGAACGCGGACATCATCTTGCCAACGAACCGCAACATTCCGGTGTCAATCATCAGATCACCGGAGAGTTCTCCGTTGGCGACCTTGAAATCGAGTACGACGTTGTCATTCCCCTGTTCGAACGCTGCAATCGCTCGTGCGCGACGTCGTTCAGCGGCTCGCCACAATTCCAGCTCATCGGCATCCGTTGGCTTCTCAGCCTTCTTCTTGATGTCGTCAATGCGCTTGGCCCATGGCAACAGCTTGATCTCGACATGCAGGGGAGTCGTCGTGGCCTTCGGAGCACCCAGTTTGCTAATTGCGGTTTTCAGCTGAGCCAGAGCATCAGCACCGGATGCCATCCAGACCTGATCTTTGCCGATGCCGACAAAGATATCCTTCTTCGCGCCAAAGACGTCATCGAACAGATCGATGAAGCCTTCTGCCAGCTGAATGCGGTGAATGTCCACATCGCCAGCCTTGTCCTTGTTCATCTCGACGATTGTGCCCGAACCGGCTTTGGCCAGATCCGGCAGAATCGTATTCAGATCTTTTGCTGCCGGCGTGGTGTAGGCAATTATCGTCATGAAGTCGCCTTTGCCGTCCGGAACGGATTCCACGAATGCATTGAACCAACCAGCCTTGATCGACGCTTTGACGACGTTCGTCACGCCGGCAATGACCTTGGTGGAGGCTTCCTTTTCGCCCGCCGATCGCTCCTTGGACGCTTCAAGTCGAGCGGCCATGTCCTTCTGAGTTAGATCCAGAAACTCCGAAAAATTCTTCTGTCGCATAGCGTCAACCGGATGGTTCAGGCGGATGGACAGAGCGGATCCTGGGAACTTTGCGACCGATTCGAAGACGTCCGGCTGAGTATTGAACTGAGCCATCACGTCGGCCATGCTGGAACCCGCGATCGCCTTGTAGGAACTGAGCAGGTTGGCCGTTGGTGCTCCCTCTTTGGACGCATCAATCTTCAGCATCAGGCTTAGCAGATCTGTTTCCGCCACGATGCGTTCGCCTTCGTCCATCGTGATTTTTGTCGCAAGCTGGCGGAGTTCAAATTCCGTCTGCGATTCCTCCGGGCGCTTCTGAATTTTTTCCATCGCCGGATTCCGAACGCCGTCAAATGCCTTGCGGCGAACATCCTGAGCTGGCTTGGAAGGATCCGGACTCGTCAGCTGAGCAATCATGTTGCCGTTGATTGTCACGTCTTTCAAAGTCGCCTTCATGATGATTTCACGAAGAGCCGGCAGCTGGTCGGCGTTCTGCGTCAGAGTAAAGAACGCGTACTTGATATCCGGGACAACTCGCAGCCAGCCAAACTCCGGGTCCTGGCTGAGCTTGTACAGCGTCTGATCCTTGCTGTCACGAGCGACTTCGTAACCCAGAGATTCGATGTTCTCACGAAACTCCTTGAAGAGCGGCTGAGATTCTGCCAGCGGCACGGCAATCAGCAGGCCACTGGGATTCAGTCCGGTCAACACCTGGACCTGAACCTGTCGACCGCCGTCGGTGCCAACTACGAAGGTGTCGATGTAGCCTTCGATGTTTTCCCACTGAGTCTGTTCTGCGGGAGTCGTCAGATCCAGGATCTTCTTCAGGTCCGCCTTGAGGGCATCAAAGCCTGGATGGGCGACCGTGATTTGAGCATCCTGTGGCCCCTGAGCAGCTGCCGGAACCAACAGAGACAACGTGCAGAGCAGTGTTGCAGCCAATCGAACTGCGATCTTCATTGCATTCACCGAATCAGTTTGTGGGATTTCCGTTCCTGAGCATCCATCAAGACGGACTGAAAAAACATCGGTAACATCCACTCAGTCCTGAGCAGCTGAACCGTGTCCGTGTTCACTATTTGCATTCACCTGGACAATCGATTTCTGCCGTTGCGACACCAATTGGAACGGCCGAAAGTGACTGTCCGCGAGGCCGCCTGTGCAGAAGCGTATTCCCCGCAGTTTGCTGATTCTAATTCAGCGTGGCAAAACGGGTAAAGACTGGTTGACCGTCGGAAATGCGTGGTTTGTCACAAGTCCGGATTTTTCTCAAAGTCCCAAAGTCCTGAGAAACCATGAAAAGGCGAGCCGTTGGGTGTCAGCCAGTCGCTTTACTTTGGTTGGGTAACGATTGGAGACAATCGCTCTACAGTTTGGGGGTGCCCCAGTGGTCGCGGTAGTTTCGAGTCAGCATGTTGTCGGCTTTTTCGTTGCCGGTGATTCGCTCGGTTTGCGGGTCGAAGTGGACGACGCAGTCGGTTCGGTCGGCGATGTTGGCGAGATGGACGATCGTTGCGGACCATCGGCCGGCATCGACGTTCGCGTTGAGCGACTTTGACGAGTCTCGAATGCAGTCAAAGAAGTTCTGATGGTGAGCAGCTACGTCGCCGCCTCCGGTACGTTCGGCGATCAGCTTGTTCTTTGGGCCGTACAGTTTCCATCCGACCGAGTGTCCCATGACCAGTTGGCCCTGAGTCCCATAGAAGGCGGCTCCGTTTTCGTATCCTTCCTGCACGTACGGTGACCAGATTCGCTGTTCGAAGATCAGCTGCTTGCAGCGACCGGCCGGAACGCCGTCGGCAGGATATTCGCAGATCGCGTACTGTGTGTCGGGGAACTGCTGGTCGTCATCGAAGAACGACTTGCCGCCGAAACAGCTGACGCGAGACGGATGAGTTTCCACGCCCAGCCCCCAGACGGCGACATCGATGTCGTGAACTCCGTCATTGCCCATATCGCCGCAGCCAAAGTCGTACCACCATCGCCAGACCGCATGAAGAAGATTGGGGCGATAGGGAGTCACCGGAGCCGGGCCAAGCCACGTGTCGAAATCCAGATGGGCCGGCGGAGTTCCAGGTTCACTCCTGCCGATCGAACCTCTCTTCTGGCTGTTCCATGCTTTTGCCACCAGAATCTCACCGATATCGCCGCGTCGAATTCGCTCGATACCGTCACGAACACAATCCGTGCTGCGGCTTTGAGTCCCCACCTGCAAGCGCTTTCCACTACGCTTCACGGCATCGGCCAGGAGTCGACCTTCCTTCACGGTGTGGCAACATGGCTTTTCGACATAGACATGCTTGCGGGCATCCAGAGCAAGAATAGCGGCAGGAGCATGCCAGTGATCCGGTGTCGCAATGAAGACGGCGTCCACCGATTTGTCGTCCAGCACCTTGCGCAGATCGTTCGTCGCCTGTGGCGTCTTCGACGAATTCTCTTCGACGGTCTTCACCGACGCGGCAAGCCGTTCCTGATCGACATCACAGACCCAGCTGACCACGACGTCCTTACGAGCGGACAGCAAACGAAGATGATTGCTGCCCATTCCACCACAACCGATCAGTCCGATGCTCAATGGCGTATCGTCGGTGGTCGCGGCCTGCGAGGTGCCAGCAAATGCCGAGACAGAAACGGCTGCCAGAGACGACTGGAGAAACTGACGACGCGCGGCCTGAGGCATGGCAGGATCCTCGGAAAGTTTCAGCGGGCGGGAGGGAAGGAAGGAACTCTCGAACAGTAACCACGAACCTTTCCGCGAGCAATCGACAAGGGCTGAAAGCCGCTGAACGGGTGCAGCCGCGGACTATTGTAGGTGCCGACTGCCGGGCGGCACTTCGCGGCCTTGCCGCGACCAGCGACCA
>CAZIGZ010000118.1:0-19656 GCA_964538835.1 uncultured Chitinophaga sp.
CGGGCCCCATGCTCGTGACCGCCACCGGCACCGTGGACGCGTTCTGGGTCCCGTTGCCCAACTGTCCCCACGCATTGCCGCCCCAGGCGAACACCATGCCATCCGCAGAAAGCGCCAGCGAATGCCCGCCCCCCGCCGCAACCGAGACAATGCTCTTGCCCGACAACACGCCCGAACGATCCACCGCCACGGCAACCGCGGAATTGGAAAGCGCCGCGTTGCCCAACTGCCCCAAAGAGTTGGAACCCCACGCATACAGACCGCCATCCGCAGTGAGCACCAACGAGTGCGAACCGCCCGCCGCCACCGCCGTGACGGTCTTGCCAGTGAGCAGCCCCGACAAGGGCACCTGCTGGAACTCCTGCGTCATGCTTCCCGTCCAGCCCAAGCCCAGCTGCCCCGCGTTGTTGTTGCCCGTGGCGTATACGAACCCGTCATCAGCAAGCACGAGCGTGTGCGTTCCACCGTTCGCAGTCTGGAGAATTTTTCGTCCCGCAAGCGCACTGGATTGCAGGGGAACAGGCGTGCTCAAGAAGACCGAGCCGGCGCCCGACGCCCCCAGCTGCCCCTCCTCATTCTGTCCCCAGGAATGCAGGGATCCGTCCGCCTCCGCCGCGACCACAAACGTCTGTCCCACCGCCACCAGGACGGGGGATTTGCCGGCCACGGAGCCGGAGTTTTTCAGCGACACAGCGATGGCGCTGTCCGCGAGCGAACCGGTACCCAGCCCCCCCGTGGCGTTGGAACCAAAGGACCAGAGCTGCCCGTCCTCGCTCACCACGATCGCGTTGTTGTAGCCGGCGGCCAAAGCGACGGATTTTTTGCCCACCCCACCGATCGAGGGAACCGCCACCGGCGAGGACGCGGTGGAAGAAGATCCGTCGCCGCGGCGTCCTCCCAATCCCCAAGCGAAGACCTCGCCCAGGGAGGAAATCGCGAGCGTGTAACTGCCCCCGGCAGCGACCTGCGAAATAAATTTGCCCGCGAGCAGACCCGAAGTCACCACAGCCACCGCATTGGCTGTGCCCGCCGAGATTCCCCCGTTCCCGAGTGCCCCGGCGGGATTCGCGCCCCAGCCGAACAGCAGTCCGTCGAGGGTCCGCACCATGACATGGTCCAGCCCGGCGGAAATGTCCGCCACGGTTTTACCCGCAAGCGCACCGCCCAGATTGACGGCCACCGGCGCGGGCGAAGCGACCATGGTGCCATTTCCAAGCTGGCCGACATTGTTCTGGCCCCAGGCAAACACGGAGCCATCGGTGGCAAGGGCCACGGTGAACTTTCCACCCGCGGCCACCTTGGCAATGGACTTCGCGGAGAACCCGGCAGTGCCCGCGGCCACTGCCACGGGTTGGGAAGCGTCCAGGCTGCCGCCCGTGCCCAACTGCCCCTGGTCATTGCGTCCCCAGGTGAACACGAGACCGTCCGCGGTCACGACCGCAGTGTGATCCATCCCCACGGAAAGATCGGTCACCGTCCTGCCGGAAAGCGTGCCGGAGACGACGACGGGAACCGGAGCACTGGAGGAGAGCAGCGAACCGTTGCCCAACTGGCCGCCGCCATTTGCGCCCCACGCGTACAGACCGCCGTCCTCGGTGAGCGCCACCACATGGGCGGAACCCGCCCCAAGTTGGACGAGCTTTTTGCCGAACATTGGGTTGCCCGAAGCCACGGACATTTTGGAAGGGACCGGTTGCCACACCGGCAGACCCAGCTGGCCGTTGGAGTTGTCGCCCCACACGAGCACGTTGCCCGCGGGCGACGTCCCGCCCGAACCCACCTGAACCACGGCGGGCTGGCTGACCACCGCCCCGAGCGCGTTGGACACCACCAACGTGTACGTGCCCGAAGCGGAGCTCTGCGCATTGTTGAGCGCGTACCCCGCGGACGTAGCCCCGGGAATCGGCACCCCGTCCTTGCGCCACTGATAGGAGAACGGCGCCGACCCCGTCACACTCACCGACAGCGAAAAGGACCCGCCCACCGCCAGGCTCAGCGGCGCGGGTACCGTCAAGGGCACGACCGGCGGCGCACTCAGGGAAGAGAGGTCCGCGGTCGCGCTCGTTAATGCTCCAAGCGGGGAAACAATCTCCACCAGATACGTGCCCAAGTCTCCGGAGCTAAAGGCGGGGATGGAGTACACCGGTTTGGTGGCGCCGGCGATCGACTGGTAGGTGTAGTTGGGCGAACTGCCGGTGCGCCGCTTCCACTGGTAGGCCACGGGCGCGCCCGCCGGGTTGGTCAGGTCCACCGACAGGGACACAGGGTCCCCGATTTTAGCGGAAACCGATACGGGCTGGCCGGAGATGAAGAGGGAGCCCGAGTTCCAAGCGAAGGCTGCGCTTCCAACCATGGCGACGGCGTTGAGCTTGAGCGTCCCGAAGGCTTGGGGCATCTGCACCAGAACAGGCAGGGAGCGGTTCACGAGGGTGCCGTCGCCGAGCTGGCCGTTTCCGTTGAGCCCCCAGGCGTACACCTCTCCGTCGGAGGTGAGTGCCATCGAGGTGTTTGAGGAAGCGGCGATGGAGACGACCGTGCGGTTTGAGAGCCCACTGACGACCTGGGGGCTGGAGGCTCCCACCAGCGTGTTGTTGCCCAACTGCCCGGAGCCGTTGCTGCCCCACGCATAGATTTGGCCGTCCGCGCCGAGGGCGAGTGCGTGGGTGGAGCCTGCGCGCAAAGCGACCACGCGTTTGCCGCTCAGCGCGCCACCGACCAACACGGGGAGATTGGAAGCGGCGGTGGAACCGTTGCCCAATTCGCCGGAAGAACCGCTTCCCCACGCATACACCAAGCCGTCGGCACTCAGGGCGTAAAAGCTGTTGTTCGCCGCCGCGAGCGCGGTAACCACCTTGCCTTGGAGCAGGCCTCCCACCAGCACCGGGTAGGCGGAGTCAGCAGACGCGCCGTTGCCAAGCTGGCCCGAGGTCCCTCCGCCCCAGGTGTACACGCGCCCGTCGGTGGTGAGCGCGGCGGAGGAAGATGCTGTGGCGGCCAGGGCGATAATCGTTTCGCCGTAAAGGGAACCGGCCTGCCCGGCCCAGGTGGGGGTCGCGGAACTGGTGGTGCTTCCATTGCCCAACTGGCCGTTACTGTTGAGCCCCCACGCAGCCACCAACCCGTCGCTGGTGAGCGCCAGCATGTGGCCGCTCGAAAGCGCCGCGGCCAACACCGTTTTGCCAACCAACACGCCCGAGTTCGACACCGAGTTGGGCACGGAAACCGAGTAGCTCAACCCCATCGAATCGGAGCCCAAGCCCAACTGGCCGCTGCCATTGGCACCCCAAGTGAAAAGCTCCCCATCCAAGGTCAGCGCCGCTGCGCTCGAGCCCGAAGGCGCGCTCAAAACTGAAAGCACGTTCTTGCCCCCGAAAGACGCTGTGGGGATCGCTAGCGGCACCTTCTGCGAAATGGTAGAGCCATCCCCGATTTGACCGCTCGGATTGTTGCCCACGGAAAAGACCTTCCCAGAATTTGAGAGCAACACGGAGCGGTCCCCGGAAGGCACGCCGGTAAGGGAGGTGAAGGTTTCCCCCGCGGGCAGGCTGGCGTACACGGGCGTGAAACGCGTCGCGTAATCGCCCGTGGCGAGCGCACCAGCGTTGTTGCGTCCCCACGCAGCCAGACTCCCGTCGGAAAGCAAGGCCAGCACATGGTACCGGGAAACGGCCATCGAAACCGCAGAACCTCCCACCAAAACCCCGAACGAAGAAACCGCAAGCGGCGACACGTTGGTGTTCAGGTTCGTGCCGTTGCCCATCTGCCCGTTGGTCCCAAAACCCCACGCAAAGATCTGACCGTCACCCGAGCGCACACACGAAAAATCACCCCCCGCCCCGATGTCCACGACGGTCTTGCCCGCAAGCGGGCCGGTTTGAGTCACCGCGGTCGCCAACGTGCCGCTCGTTGCCGTTGACCCATTACCCATCTGCCCGTAAATGCCGTAGCCCCACCCAAACAGGGACCCGTCGGTGGCGAGCAACAGGTTGTGATAGTACCCCGCAGCGACCTTCGAAACCGTCCTGCCTCCAAACGGCGTCATCAGCATCGCGGATGGAACCGTGGCGTTGGTCGTGTTCCCGTTGCCCAGTTGGCCGTACACATTGTAGCCCCACCCGAAAAGCAGGTTGTCCGAAGTCCCCACGATCGAGTGGAGCCCTCCCGCAAAAATCTTGGTCACCGTTTTTCCGGCCAGCGAACCTCCGGTGACAACCGCAGCCGGCGACCACGCGTTGATGGTCGAGCCGGTGCCCAACTGGCCGTAGGTGTTCTGGCCCCAGCTAAACACCTTGCCGTCCGAGGTCAGCACCAACGTGTGGCTGGCCCCCGCGTCCAGGGCGGTCACGGTTTTCCCCGAGAGCACGCCGGACATGTCCACCGCGACGGGTACCGCGGAGTCCACGTTGGTGCCGTTGCCCAGTTCCCCGTTGGTGTTCTGGCCCCACGCGTACAGTTTGCCATCGGACGCCAATACCACCGTATGGGCAGCGCCCGCGGCAGCCTTGAGAATCGTTTTACCGGAGAGCACGCCGGTGGTATCAGGCTGCGAAAAAACCGTGCGACCAATGCCCTTGCCGTCCCCGAGCTGACCGTTGCCATTGCTGCCCCACGCGAGCACCGTCGGCGTGTTGTCCTGCGGCGGCGCCGTGACGGTGACCTGCACGGGGCTGCTCGTGGCCGAGCCGAGCGCGTTGGACACGCTCAGGGTGTACACGCCCGAGTCACTCGCCTTTGTCACGGCCACCTGGTACGTCCCCGAAGTCGCTCCCGCCACCGGTGCACCATTGCGGTTCCACTGATAAGTAAAGGGCCCGGACCCCGCCAGCAGACTCATGCTCAGGGAAAGCGCGTCCCCCGCGTTGAGGTTCACAGGCGGCGGCGTCAGCGAAAGATCAAAGGCGGGCGCCTCGCTGAGCAGGACGACTTCCGCGGGCTGGCTCACGGCCGACCCCATGGGTGTGAGCGCTTCCAACACGTACCTGCCGGCGCTCGAAGCGCTCAACGATGCAATCGCATACACGGGACTCGTCGCCCCGGGGATGGACACGTACTTGGAAACTCCGCCCACCTGCGTCTCCTTTTTCCACTGATAGGAAACCGGCATCCCGGGGACGTTGAGCATGGTGGAAAGCGAGGCGGCAGACCCCGCCAGACCGGCCACTGAAACCGGCTGCACCGTGAAGGCCACCTGCCCTCCCGACCACGCAAAACCCGCCAGCAACGCACTCCCAATCCCACGCACACTACCTGAAACTCCGGCGGGAAGGTTGACCGTCACGGGAAGCAGCCGGTTCACCGTGCTGCCATCTCCGAGAGAGCCCGAGGCGTTGTCGCCCCACGCGTAAACCTGGCCGTCGGACGTCAATGCCATGGAACCGTAGGCTGTCGCGCCGATGGCAACGACACTCTTGCCCGACATCGCCGCCATGCTCACCCCACCGGGGGACGCCGCATTCTGCAGGGTGCTGTTTCCCAACTGTCCTTCGGTGTTGCGCCCAAAGGCCCACACGCACCCGTCCGCGGTGAGCGCGAGAGCATGGTGCACGCCCGCAGCCACCGCCACGACCGAGTTCGAACCCGGCACCCCCGAGTAGGGAAACACGACCTCGCCGGGCGTGGAAGTGTTCACAGTCCCCCCCTGCCCTAATTGTCCAAACAGGTTTGCGCCCCACGAAAAAAGTTTTCCGTCCAAGGTCACGGCGTAGCCCGAGGTGCCACCCGCAGCCGCAGCAACAGACGTCACCACTTTCGTGGAAAGCGCTCCGGAGCCACCCACCAAGACCGGCGAAAACGAGGCGCTCAGAGTGCCGTTGCCCAGTTGTCCGGAAGTGTTTCCGCCGGAGGCAAACACGCGGCCATCGGTGGAGAGAAAAAGCGAGGCGTCGAGCATCCCCACCACCGAGACAAAGGTCTTGCCCGCGGTCGCTGTGGAGCTGGGGACGGGGACGGGTGCGTTGGGGCTGGTCAGGTTCCCGAGCCCCAACTGACCGCTTCCATTGTTCCCCCATGCGAGGAGGTTCCCGGCGCCCGTCACCGCAAGGGAATGGTTCATGCCTGCGGAAATGGCGGCGATGCTGCCACCAGTCCCCACCGCCCGGGGCGTGTTGAAGGAGGGCAGCGAGGAAAGCGAGCCGGAAAGAGTGGCGGCGAGATAAGTGCCAACCCCCAGCTGACCAACGGTGTTGTTGCCCCAGCTGAAGAGCGAGCCGTTCGCCGTAAGGGCCAGGGTGTGGTTGGTGCCCCCGCTGACCGCCAGCAGGGCGCTATCGCCAAAAGCACCCGTTGGCAGGCTCGCCGGCGTCGGAAACACCATCGAGTTTCCGTTGCCCAACTGCCCCGCACCGTTTGCGCCGAAGCCGTACACCGCCGCCCCTGAACCGGTGAGCACAAACGCGCTGGAAAGCGTGTTGTTGCCATTCCAGTTGCCCGCAGCAAGGCCGGTTACCCCCTTCGGGACCTGCGCCTGCACCGGCACATACGCAGGGTAAAAACTCCCGCTGCCAAGCTGCCCCACCGTATTTGCGCCAAAGGCAAACACGTCCCCCTCCGAAGTCAGCAGGTAGGAGCTGTACGGCCCTGCAGCGATCGCGCTGACCACCTTGCCCGAAAGCCCGGGAACAGAGGCGATGCCCAGGGGCGTGTTTACGTTCGCGGTGGAGTTGTTCCCCAGCTGGCCGTTGGAGTTGTATCCCCACGTGTACACACTGCCGTCCGAGGCAAGCGCCATCGAGTGATACAGCCCAGCGGCGACCGCCACGATGGTCTTGCCGGCCAGCGCCCCGTTCATTGTTACGGCCACGGGCACGTTGGACGACGTGGTACTGCCATTCCCCAGCTGGCCGTAGCTGTTGTTGCCCCAGGCAAACAGGTTGCCGTCTGAGGCCAGCGCGAGCACGTGATAACCACCGGCCGCAAACCCCGTGATGGTCTTGCCCAAGAGCGCACCGCTCATCACCACACCCACCGGGTTCGCCGATGTCGCGGTGTTTCCGTTGCCCAACTGTCCGCTTGTACCCATGCCGGAGGCGTACAGTTTTCCATCCGAAGCCAGGGCCACGGTGTAGTTGGGACCGGCCTTCAGCATCGTGAGGGTCTTGCCCGCCAGCGACCCGGTCGTTAGGGCCCGCAGGGGCAACACAGAGTCCGTATAGTTGCCCACCCCAAACTGGCCGCTGGAATTGCGTCCCCACGCGTAGGCGGCGCCGTCCGAGCCAAGGGCCACCGAAAAATCAATCCCCGTCGCGACCCCCGTGAGGGTCTTCCCAGTGAGGGTCCCGCCCGTATACACGGGCACAGGCGCGAACGCGTTCGTCACATTGCCCGAGCCCAGCTGGCCAAAGGTGTTCCAGCCCCAGGCGTAGGCCTTGCCATCCGAGGCGAGGGCCAAGGCGTGCGTGCCTCCAGCCGCCAAGGCGGAAAGGGTCTTGCCTGCGAGCGCCCCGCTGGTGGTCAGGGGCACCGGTTGGGTCAGCCCCAACCCGCGCGCCTCGCCCAACTGCCCCTGCACATTGTTACCCCACGCGGCCAGACTGCCCCCGCCCACGCTCCCGCCCACAGGCCCCACCTGAACATCCACCGGCACGCTCGTTGCGGAGCCCAGTCCGTTGGTGATCGTCAGCGTGTACCGGCCCGTGGCGCTTGCGGGCGCATTTGCCAGCGCATAGGTGGCAACCGTCGCTCCCGGAAGCGGCACACCGTCCTTGCGCCACTGGTAGGTGAAGGGCCCCGAACCCGCAAGCGGCGTCAGGCTCAACGACAGCGCCTCCCCCACGTTCAGCACAACCGGCGCAGGAATGAGCGTCAGGTCAAAGGCGGGCGGCGTTGAAAGAATGCCCACCTCCGCCGGATCCGACACGGCGATGCCCACCGGGGTGACCGCCTCCAACACGTACCGGCCTGCGTCCCCGGCCGCCAGCGCAGGGATCCCGTAAATCGGGGTCGTCGCGCCGGCCACCGGCACGTACTTCAAAGAACCGCCCACGAGGGACTCCTTCTTCCACTGATAGGACACGGGCACCCCGGGCAGGTCGATCATCGAGGACAAATACACGGCTTCCCCCGCCTGCGTGTTCACCGACTTGGGCTGCACGCGAAACGCCGGCGCGGCCCCTCCGATGGCAAAGGACGCGTACCCGGCGGAAATGCGGCGCACCGTGCCACCCACCCCGCTCGGGAGACTCACCAAAACAGGCGCGCTCCGGTCGGTCAGGGTGCCGTCCCCAAGCTGCCCCAGGTTGTTTCTCCCCCAGGCATACACGGCACCATCCGCGGTCATAGCCATGGAGGTGTCATTGGAGGCAGACAGACCCACCACGGTCTTCCCCGCCATAGCACCGACCGGCACCGCCACAAGCCCGAAGTAATTGCCGCCCAGAGCACCAATCCCCAACTGGCCCGCGCCACCGTTGCCCGAAGCATACAACCCGCCGTCCTGCGCCAAAACCAACAAATGCAACCTGCCCGCAGCGAAGGCCGCCACCCCCACGGGCGCCGGACTCCCGCCCTGGTTGCTGTACACCGTTACTTTCACAGGAACATTCGAGTCCACGCCGGTGCCGTCGCCAAACTGCCCGTTGGAATTGTTTCCCCAAACGTAAAATTCTCCGTCCAAAGTCAGGGCGTAGCCCGTGTTTCCCTGTGGGCCGCCCCCACCAATCGCCACCACAATCTTGTTCTCAAAATCCGTTCCAACCCCGACCTGAACCGGCGTGTCACACAGGCCACCCGTCACGCCTGCCCCGATCTGCCCCTTGGTGTTCGAGCCCCACGCAAAGACCTTTCCATCCGAAGAAAGCGCATAGGAATTGTCCGCGGCGCATGCCACCGACACGAAAGTCTTCCCGTACAGCGCGCCGGTGGCCGGGATCAGGGCAGGCGCGCTAACGTAAACGCCACCGCCGGATTGACCGTTGCCCAACTGCCCGACATTCCCAAAGCCCCAGGAAAGCAAACGCCCCTCAGTCGTCACCGCAAGCGAATGGCTGTTTCCCGCCGCCACCGCGGCGATCCCAAAACCTGCGCCCACCTGTTGGGGCACGTTCCTTCCCACCAGCGTGTTCAACGACCCACCGGAGCCCAACAGCACGGGCGTCGGACCGTTCCCCAAAAAGCCCCAGAAATTGTCGCCCCAGGAGAACAAGGCCCCGTCACTCGCCAGCCCCAGCGCATGCGTCACGCCGGACATCACGGACACGATGGTTCTTCCACCAAAGGCGCTGGAAGGAAGCACCTTGGGTACGGCGCTGAGATGGGACAGTCCGTCGCCCGCCTGTCCCAACGTAATCGAGCCCGCCGAAAACAAGGAGCCCGAGGCCGTGAGCAAGTGCACGTGGCTGGAAACCCCGCTCGAGAGACTCGCCACCGTCTGTCCTGCAGGAAGATTGGCCAGCGTAGGCAAAACCGAGGCCACAAAATCCCCGGTCGCGAGCTGTCCGAAAGTGCCGGTGCCGCAGGACACGAGTTTTCCATCGGAAGTCAGCGCGTGGAAAAAGCCGACGCCGCCGCCGATTTTGGTGACGCTACGCCCCGCAAGCGCGCCGTTCATGGAGACCGCGACTGGCAGCATCGAGTTGGTGAGCGTGCCGTCCCCAAACTGTCCCGCGTTGTTGAAGCCCCAGGCGAAAAGCTGGCCATCGGAACTGATGGCGTAACTGGTGTTGAGGGTGGCCATGAGGCCCGTGATCGTTTTGCCCGCCAAAACCCCGCTCATGGTGACCGCCACTGGAGTCGAACGCGAGCTGCTCGTGCCATCCCCCACCGAGCCGTAAAAGTTGTAGCCCCAACTGTAGAGCTTTCCGTCGCTGGCCAACACAATCGTATGGTCGGCTGCCGCCAGCATCGAAACCGTTTTCCCCGCCAGACTGCCGCTCGTGTCCACCGCAACCGGGATCGCAGAACTGGACAGCGTGCCGTTGCCCAACTGCCCGCTGGTGCCACGACCCCAGGTGTAGAGCAGGCCGTCCGAGGTGAGCACCACGTTGTGGTCCAAGCCGGCGCAAATCTTGGAAACTGTCTTGCCCAAAAGCACGCCGCTCATGTCCACCGCCACTGGTACGGTCGAGGAGGCGTAAGTCCCGTTCCCCAGCTGGCCCACGCTGTTGTTGCCCCACGTGAACAGCTTGTTGTCCGAGGTCAGCACCAGCGAGTGGGCGCTCGAAGCAGCCACCGCCACCGCCGTCTTCCCCGCCAGCAGGCTCCCCGCATACACCGCCACCGGTGTGTTTGCATTCACGGTGTTGCCCGTGCCCAGTTGCCCGGAGGCGTTGTCCCCCCACGCGTACACCTTCCCGTCGGACGCGATCGCCAACGAATGCCCCCTCCCGACAGCCACCGCCGTGAACGTCTTGCCCGCAAGCACACCGCTCTGATCCACGGAGACAAAATTCGTACGTCCCGTGCCCAGACCGTCGCCCACCATCCCGTACGTGTTGTCCCCCCACGCGGCAAGGCTGCCGGAGCCAGCCGCCAGCGGCGTCCCCACCTGCACGTCCATCGCCACGCTTGTCGCGCTGCCCAGCGCGTTGGTCACGGTCAACGCATACCGACCCGAATCGCTCGCCGTCGCAGAAAACACCTGGTACACCGGCTGCGTCGCCCCCGCGATCGGCGCGCCGTTTCTGCGCCACTGATAGGTGAAGGGCCCGGAACCCGCCAGCAGGTCCATGCTCAGCGACAGCGAACTCCCCACGTTTAACTGCAAGGGCGCCGGACTCTGCGTGAGATCGAAACTCGGCGCATCCAGCAGGAGCCCCACGTCCACCGGGTCGCTCAACACCGGTCCCGCCGGAGAACTCGCTTCCAAGACGTACTTGCCCACCGTCGACGCGTCCACAGACGCGATCGTGTACTGGGGCGCATCCGCACCCGCGATGGATACCCACGCCAGCGTGCCACCGACCAACTGCTGCCGCTTCCACTTGTAACGCACGGGCACGCCGGGGGCGTGCACCCCGCCCGACAAGGTCGCCGCCGAGCCGCTCGTCACGGACACCGACAACGGTTGCGCCGAAAACACAAGCCGCGCAGCGTCCAGCGCGTAAAAGGCGGTCACCCACGAGAAATTCGCCACACTCGCATACCCGGCCTGCCCGAGTCCCGAAAACCGACGTCCGTTGAGCGCTCCCATCGAGCTGATCAGTTTGGGCACCGTGCTTGAAGCGGAACTGGCCCCGTCACCCACACCTCCATTCGTGTTGTCCCCCCACGCATACACGTCGCCGGCGGAGGTGGTGAGCGCCACCCCTCCTGTATAGCCCCCGACAAACGCCTGAAGCGACTTGCCACTCAGCCCCCCCATCAAGACCGGCGTAGTGGAATCCACCGTCGAACCAATCCCCAGATTGCCCCCGGCCCCCGTCGAGTTCAAACCCCAGGCGTACAACTGGCCGTCTTCAGCCATCGCAAACACACTGCTGCCGCTGGCATGCACCGCCAAGGCCCGTTGCGTGGCAAACACGCCGCCCACGCGCAAGGGGAGGGCCGAATCCACAAACGATCCAACCCCCAGCTGCCCAAGCTGATTCTTCCCCCAACTGTAAAGCTGCCCGTCGCTGGTGATCGCGTAAAAAGATCCCTGGCTGTTCTGGGCGAATGCGCCGCCCGCCGCTATCGCCACCACGGACTTGCCGCTCAGAGCGCCGCCCGCTCGCACCGCCGTGCTCGAACTATTGAAGCTCCCGTTGCCCAGCTGCCCCTCCGCGCCGCGGCCCCACACAAAAACCACCCCGTCCGTAGTCAGCGCCGCCGAAGTCTCCCCGGTAGCCGCCACCGAGCAAAAACGTTTCCCAACCATCTCGGGAGTCAGGAACACCGGGGCGGGATAACTGGAATCCACGTTCGTACCGGTTCCGAGTTTTCCCGAGGAGTTGTCGCCCCAGGCCAGCAACTGGCCCTCGGTCGTGATGGCCAGGGTATGTTCCCGGGCCGCCGCCACGGCCGCCACCGTTTTTCCCAAAAGCGCGCCCACCCCGCTAGTCCCGCTGATGCAGCGCGGAGTCACCGACAGCGTAAAACTGCCATTGCCCTGCTGGCCCGACCCGTTGCCGCTCCCCCAAGAATACAGCTGGCCGTCCGTCGTAAGCGCCAACGCATGATAGGCCCCCCCGCACACCGCGGCGACGGATTTACCCCCGAAGCTCGCAGAAGACACAGCTAGGGGCAGCGCCTGAAGCCAGGCTGTCGGAGACGCCCCCACGCCCAGCACCCCCGGCGAACTCCAGTAGCCCGACGTATACGCCTCCCCGGACGTCGTACAAAACACGCTGGCAAGCCCAAATCCTGCGCGCCCCATCACCAGCGTTTTCCCAGCTGGCACCCACACACTCACAGGCACCGAAATCGAATCAAAGCCCGTCCCAAACTGCCCCGCGTCACTGCTGCCACATCCGTAAAAGCCCCCGTCCGTTGTCTTCAGAATGCAAAAGTCCACGCCTGCGGAAATTTCAATCACGCTCTTTCCGGCAAGAACCCCCGACATGTCCATCGCCACCGGCACGAGGGACTGCGTGGTGGAGCCATTGCCCAGCTGACCATACGTGTTGGCCCCCCAGCCATACACCTTCCCAGAGCTGTCCAGCACATAGCCTCCCGCGCCGGCGCCCGCCACCTTGGTCAGCGTCTTACCGGCTAAAACCCCGGACGCATCCACCGCCACAGGTACCGGCGAAGCCGTCCCGAAGGTGCCGTTCCCCAGATTGCCCCCACTGTTGGAACCCCACGCATAGGCTTTGCCATCCGAGGCAATGACAAACAGGTTTGCGCCGTTGTAAGAGCCGTTTCGATCCGTGGCGGAACCGCTCACGGCAACAATGGTCTTCCCGGCGAGCAGCCCGGTCAGCGGAACCGCCACCGGCGTCGCGGAACTGGTGGTCGAGTTGTTTCCAAACTGGCCGTAAAAGTTGTCGCCCCAGACGTGCACTCCGCCGTCGGAGGTAAGCACCGCACACGTAGCCCCGAAGGGAGCCAGGGCCACCACGGTCTTACCCGCGAGCGAACTGGAACCAGAATCCAATACCTGCACAGGGACCGCTGAACTCGAAACACTTCCATTGCCAAGCTGTCCGGCAGAACCCAATCCCCACGCATGCACCTTGCCATTGGAGTCCAGCGCATAGCTGGTGGTCCATCCGGAGGCAATGGTCGTCACCGTCTTGCCCGCAAGCGAACTCGAGCCGGACTGGAGGATCGCAACGGGCACGACCGAGCTGGCGTATGTGGCGTTCCCCAACTGCCCGTTGGCATTCAACCCCCAACCCACCACCCCTCCGTCCGAAGTGCGAGCCAGCATGTGCCCGAGGCCGGGGGCGACTTCCACCACGGTCTTGCCCGCGAGCGCAGAGCTCGTTCCCGTATTGACCGGCAGCATTCCCACCGGCACCCCGTCTCCCATCAACCCGGTCAGGCGCATGCCCCAAGCCACATACCCGGCGGTGGCACTCACGCTCACCACCTGCGCGGGACTCGTCGCGCTCCCCTGCGAATTCGTCACCGTCAGCGTGTAGGAACCCGCCGCATTCGCGTCCACCGAGGCGATCGTGTACGTCAGCCCCGTGGCCCCCGGAATTACCACCCCGTTTTTCTTCCACTGATACGTTCCCACCGGAGTCCCCGGCACGGACAAGGTGGCCGTCATGCCGGAGGTCAGCGCCAAGGCCGGCAGGGAACCCACGCTGAACACGGGCGCATCCTCCAGCCCCGACACGGTGACAAAGGCGCTGGTGATGTCCCCCAAATGACTCAGCGCGCGCACGTAGTAGCGCCCGAAGGAAGCCGCGTCCGCCGCGGCAAACGCCAGCCGCTGCGTCGAACCCCCGGGAACCGGCAGCCAGCGCGTGGTACCGTCGGTTTGCGGAATTTCCTGCCACCACTGGTAGGAGACCGCAATCCCTCGGGTGTTGACCGCACAACTCAACATGAAGGGCGAACCCACGTGCACCGCCTGATCCACCGGCTGCTGCAGGAAACTCATCACCCCCGTGTCCCACGCAAACACGGACGAGCCCATCGCCGCCAGATTCACAATCTGCCCCACCGTGTTGTCCGTGAACGCGAGCTGCACCGGTTGCGAAACGCTCTGGGCCATCCCGCCATTCCCCAGCTGGCCGCGCTCATTCAACCCCCACGCGTACACGCGCCCGTCGCTGGTCACCGCATACGAAGAGTTCCCCTGCGCAAAAATCCCGGCCACCGTCCCGAACAGCCCCTGCACCGGCACGGGCACATTCCGGTCTGTTGTGGACAAATCCCCGAGCTGGCCGTTGCCATTGCCGCCCCAGGAAAACACGAGGCCGTCCGCGGAAAGCGCCAGCACATGACTCCCACCCGCAGCCAGGGCCACCACTTTCCGGTTCGCCAGGGATCCCGTACTCAGCACGGCACCGGGAGTCGTCCGGCTTGTCCACGTGCCGTTGCCAATCTGCCCGCTGCTCCCCTGTCCCCACGCATACACCAGACCGTCCGCGCCCAGCGCGTAGGAGGTGCCGCCTCCCGGCGTGTTGGTCGCCGCGACTGCAACGATGAATTTCCCGGAAAGCGACCCCGTATCCACCACCTGCGCCGGCGAAGTCAGCGCCGTGGTGCCCCCCTGGCCGAGTTGCCCCATACCGTTCTGCCCCCACGCGTAAACCTTCCCGTCCGTCGCGAGCGCCAGCGAATACTCGGCCCCGGCAGCCGCCCCCAACACCACCTTTCCCGCCAGCGCACCGCCGGTAATCGCCTTGGGGGCGGTCGCCGTTGTGAAGGTTCCATCGCCCACCTGCCCCCCTGAGTTCCTTCCCCAGGCATACAGCGTCCCGTTCGCCCCCACTGCCAGCGCGTGCGCCCCACCCGCAGCCACACTGGTGAAAGCCGTCCCCGCAGACAACGCCGTCGGAAGCGGCACCGCACTCAGGGTCCCCAACCCCAGTTGGCCCGAATCGTTCCGGCCCCACCCGTAAACCTTGCCGTCCGAGGCCAGCGCGAGTTGGAAAGGCTGGTTCACATCGTACGCCAGAAGCCCGTAAGAGGAGCTGTTTACATAAGCCCCAGGGAGCGCGTGGCCCGAGGCCATCGATACCCAGGTCTTGCCCCCAAGGTTCAGCGCGTCCGCAAAAAAACGCGTCGGCGTCAGGGCATCCAGTCCCGCGCCCAGCTGCCCCAGTTCGCCTGCACCCCACGTGCTCAAAAAATTGTCGGTCGCACAAAGCACCCCGAAGCCGTCCCCCATGGCAGCGCTCACAAAGCTGCCCACCGTCCCAATCAAAACCGGTTCCAGCGAATTTCCCCAGGACCCGTTGCCAAGCTGGCCCCGGCCCACGCCGCCCCACGCGTACGCCTTCCCGTCACTGCAAATCGCGATCGTTGCCAGCGAAGCGGGCCCCGCAAACACTTTCACCGCAGTCTTGCCCGCCAGCGCCCCGTTCATTTTTACCGCCACGGGAGTCTGCGAGGAGACCGTGTTTCCAGTGCCCAGCTGGCCGCGGTCGTTCACCCCCCACGCATACAGAAGCCCGTCCGAGGTGCGCACCACGGTGTGGTTGTACCCCGCGGCGATGTGCGTGACGGTTTTGCCCGCCATCGCTCCGGGACTCACCAGCACGGGCTGGGTGCGCGTCGTCGTCGTGTTGTCCCCGAGCATCCCGTTGGAATTATCCCCCCATGCGTACACGCTTCCCGTGCTCACGAGCGCATACGAGCGGTTCCACCCCGCCGCCAGCGCGGTCACACTCTTGCCCAAAAGCGCGCCGTTCATCGTGACCGCCACCGGCAAACTGGCCGCGCTGAACGTGCCATTCCCCAACTGGCCCGCCTTGTTGTCGCCCCACGCGTACAAAGACCCGCCCGAATCCAAAACCACACTGTGGTTCATTCCCGCCGCCAACGTCCCAGTGATCGTCCGCCCGTACAGGAGCGCGCCGCTCCCCGCGCTGACCGCCACCGGCAGAGCCTTGTCCACCAGGGACCCGTCCCCCAGCTGTCCGAGCGCATTTGAGCCCCACGCGTACACTTTTCCTCCCGCAACCGCCAGGGCGTGCCGCTGCCCCGCGGCCACCGCACTCACCGCAGGGGGCACGTACTGGCCCGAGGCTGCGAGCGTCAGGCCGGTGCCAGAACTCGTCGCAACGTTGCTCAAGCGGATGGAATTCGGGCCGACGATCGCACTCACCGTGGTGCCTGCTGGGATTCCCGTGCCGCTCACCGCCAGGCCCTTCACCAAGCCGGCCGTCCCTGACACGCCCACCAGCGCGGTGCCCGCAGTCACGCTGCCCCCGCTCATTACAAGGGTTCCGCTCCCGATCGAGCCCATCGAAATAATCCATCCCTTGTTCGAAGGATTCAGGGTGCCATTGGCCAACTGCCCGCTGCCGTTGCCCCCCCACGTAAAAACATTGCCATCCCCAGACAGCGCGACCGCGAAATCCTCACCCGCCACCACCTGAGAGGAGGAGTTGAACGTCTTGTTGTTGAGCTCCCGGCCCGAAACCAGCATCGGCACCAGATACCGTTCCCAATTGGAAGTCCCCAACTGGCCGTTGGTGTTCGCCCCCCACGCGTACAACTTCCCGGTGCCGTCCACCGCCAGCGTGTGCAACCCGCCGAACGCGTACAGAGAACCGGAAACGGTCTGTCCCGTGAGGGCGCCCCCGGGCGCCACAAGCGTCGGCTTGGTCAGGTTGACCTGCGAATTCACGCCCAACTGGCCGTTCGTGTTCACCCCCCACGCGAAAACCGTTCCATCGCTCGCTACCACCAGGTTGTTGCTCGACGCCAGACCGGCGTACACGTTGGCCACCGTCTTGCCGCTCAAGGCGCTCATGTCCACCGCCACGGGGGAAAACCGGTTGGTCGTGGTTCCGTCCCCCAACTGGTAAACGGAGTTGTCCCCCCAGGCGTACAGGTTCCCATCGGAAGCCTGCACCAGCGTATGCGAAGAGCCCACAGAAAGCCGGGTCACCGTCTTGCCCAACAAAGCGCCCGCAGCCAAGGGCTGCGGCGCCGCATACGGACCGACCACAGTCCCGATGCCCATGCGCCCGGACCCGTTGTTCCCCCACGTGTACACGGAGCCGTCCTGCAGCAGCGCCACCGAAAAGTCCGAACCGGCTCCCACGCTCGCAACGAGCTTGCCGGAAGACACCCCCAACACACTCACCAAAACCGGGCCCCCGACGTCCCTGAGGGAGCCGGAATTGTTCTGCCCGCTCCAACCGCCGCCCCACGCGTACACATTCCCATCCGCGGCCGCCGCCAGACAGTGCGCGTTTCCGCACGCAATCTTCAGGATCGTCTTCCCAGCCAGCGGGCCCATCAGCACCGCCCCCGGCACGGAACGGTCCGTCACCGTGTTGTCCCCGAGCTGCATGTTCGCATTTCTGCCCCAGCTGAAAAGCAGGTTGTCCGAGGTCCGCACCAGCGTGAAGGCGCTGCCCACAGCGATCTCGACGACGGTCTTTCCGGACAGCACCCCGGCCAGGTCCGACACGGCCGTTGGCAGCTGCCGGTCGGTGGTGTCGCCCACGCCCAGCTGCCCGTACTGGTTGCTGCCCCACGCATACAACTGCCCGTCGGAGGTCATCGCCACCGAATGGGAACTCCCCGCCGCCACGAGAGTCACCGTCTTTGCGGACATTCCCGAGGAAATTCTCAAAATTGACGCCGGCGTGGCCCTCCCTGTGTTCTGAGCCTCGCCGAGTTGCGCTTCGATGTTCGAGCCCCAGGTCACCACCGAACCACTGGAAGGCATCACCACCTGGGACTCAGAGCGGCGCGCCGCCAAAACGAGCAAAAACCCAACCAGTGCAAACCAATACCCCCAGCGTCCGCGCAGAAATGCGCGAAGCTTGACCGGCAGCGAGACCGTTGGACCGGGGGTGGACATGGGGTGGGGTTCGAACGCTCAGACCGGCACAGCCGGATCCGCTCATCCAAGATCCCTCTATCTATAGCATTAACCTAAAAACGGGAATGAAGTTGGATGGATAATTAGCCAACTATCTGCTGTGGTGTGGAATGCAGGAGCAAACGGAGTCTTTTTCAACTCACCCACAGGGTGAGCGTCTTTCCACCCACTCGGAGCCCTCTCCACATTGGCCGGTAGATACTCCAGGCGGTCGTTTCTATGCTGAGTTCGACCCGGAGACTCCGATATCCCGCGAAGGCCAACTCGTCTTTTTTGCTCAGTTCCTCCACACAGGCCAGCGCTGGGAGCGTTTCCTCAAAAACTGCCCTCTAACCTACACGGGCAACCGGGGCAGCAAGGTCGTGAATGTCCTCGGAACAGCCTTCATGTCAGTCCTCGCTGGACACTGGCGCTATGCGCACGTCAACGCCATCCGTGGTGACGCCGTCAACCCAAGTGTCCTCGGCATGACTTCCACCGTGAGCGAGGATGTCGTGCGCGACGCCATGAAGCGGATGCCGGAGGCTGCTGCCACCCAATGGCTTTCCAATGAGCTACTCGCCTGCGTGGAGCCTGTCCTTAGCCAACCCTGGATTTTGGATGTCGACTCGACGGTAAAGCCGGTCTTCGGCCACCAGCAAGGAGCCCAAATCGGCTACAACCCGCACAAGCCAGGCCGTCCAAGCTTGGTTTATCACAGCTATTTCATGGCCAATACCCGCCTTTGTTTGGGTTTGGAAGTCACCGCAGGCAAGGAGTCTGCAAGCAAACATGCGCTGCCTGGCCTGTGGTCTCTTTTGGACAAGTTGCCGCGCACCCATTGGCCCGCGTTTGTGCGTGGCGACTGCGGGTTCGGAAATGAAGGACTCCTTGGCGAAGCCGAAGCTCGCGGCCTGCCTTGTTTGCTTAAACTGCGTCACAGCGACAAGGTGCGAGCGCTCGTGAGCCGGATGCAGCACGGTGGTGGAAGATGGGAGGATGCTGGCGAGGGGTGGGAAGTACTCGAATCCAGTCTGCGCTTGAGCGGGTGGAGTCAGGATCGGCGGGTGGTGTTGGTGCGAGAAAAGCCTGCCCTCGCTCCAGTTGGCGCACAACGCAGGAGGCGCAAGGAGCACATTTCGCCGGCCCTACCCGGATCCGGCGATTGGGGGCAAAGTCTGGCGCCGTGGGCAGGGAAGATCGCAGTTTTGGTGACGACTCTTGATCCGAAGGCGTATCCCGCAAGGGTGTTAGCTCGGTTGTATCGAGAGAGGGCGGATGCTGAAAACATCTACGACGAGCTTAAGAACCAGTGGGGCTGGGGGGGATTTACCACCAAGTTGCTGGCGCCGACGCGGATCATGGCAAACATGGTGGCGCTCATTTACAACTGGTGGACGTTGTATGGGCGGATGTTCGACGGGGAGCATCACCGGGAAGCGGTGACGAGTCGGCCAGCGCTTTTGGAGGGAGTGGCAAGGATGACCAAGTCCGGAGGACGCCGGACCTTAAAGGTGAGTTTGCAACACGAAAAAAGCGGAGAGATACAGAGGCTGATCCTAAATATCAGCAGGACCTTACAAAAGTTTAGCGCCATCACGGAGGGATGGGGGCAAGAACAACGCTGGGCGTGTTTGCTGACGTATATTTTCCGCCGCTGGCTGGGCGGGAAATGGCTTGGGCAGTTACCTGCGCAGGCGGAGGGCTTGCTGAGCGGCTAACCGCAGCCCATTTACCGACCAACTTTCATGCAAAGTCCGCCGGAATGCCTGCGGGAACCTGTAACCATTCCCGTTTTTAGG
>CAZIGZ010000119.1:0-19436 GCA_964538835.1 uncultured Chitinophaga sp.
CCGCCGCAGAAGATGCCCTTGATACCGGCTTCTTCGATGCTGCTGCCCTGATCCATCAATCGCAATGCCAGCGCTTCCAGAAGCTTTGGTGTCGTGAACATGCACTGGATGTCGTTGTTCGCCGACAGAATCGTGATTGCCTGGTCGATACAGTGCGCACTGTACTCCTTGGCATCTTCCACTTTGCCCTTCTTCAGGAGCTTCACCACCCAGCGGGGGTCGAGGTCAACGCAGAAGCTGATGCCTCCGCGAAACTGTGCGAGATGCTCGATCGCCAGTCGAAGCCGGCGAGGACCGGATGGCCCCAGCATCAGCCAGTTGGAGCCCTTTGGAAAGCTCTCATCCGGCAGTGTTTCACTGAAGAGTTCGTAGTCGATCCAATGGTCTTCAACGACCACGCGTGACTTTGGAATCCCGGTTGTTCCGCCGGTTTCAAAAACGTAAATCGGTTTGTTCTGATAAGGCTTTGGCACCCAGCGACGCATCGGGCCGCCTCGAAGCCACTCGTCTTCGAACAAAGGAAACTTCTTCAGGTCATCGAAACAGTTCACATCCTTCAGCGGATCGAAGTTGAAGGTCTTCTTTTTTTCCAGCCAGAATTCGCATCCGGTATCATCCCCGAAATGCCACTGCACCATCTCGCGTGTGTGCTGATCGAGAAGTTCCTTCTGAGCCTTTTGTTTCTCTTGCAGAGTTGCCACGACATCTCACCTCACAGGAAAACCCGAGACTTTCACCTCGGTGAAAACTGCTTCCCGTCACGATCTTGTGATCATCGGAAGACAAGCAAATGAACCACAAACAGGGACCGTCATACCACCTGAAACTTCACGCTCAGAATGGTCGAAAACGCCTGGCCAAAAGCACAAATTCGTCCCAGGATTTCCAGCCTGCAGGCACTGAACAAAACTGACGGAATGCCCTCGTGAGCATCGTAGAATGCTCGGCCTGTATTGCAAATCGTGGCCGACATCAGTCGCTGAAAGGGGAACGTTTTTTCGAGGGATCACTGACCGGAGAATCGGGGGCTTCTTTTTTCTGCAAAAGCTGCCAATCCTTCCTGGGCGTCGGGCAGGGCCAGACAGCGAATGTAGGCTTCCGTGTCAGCTCGATGTGCCACTTTGGGCTGAACGCCTTCATCGAGGTGCACAAGCTTTTTCGTCATTCGCAGCGCTTCGGCAGGCATCTGAAGAAGCCGGTCCGCCAGCTGTCGGGCGGTTCGGATCAACATCCCCTCAGGAACGACCTGATTGACCAACCCCCACTGAAGAGCCGTTTCGGCAGAAATCGACTGGCCCATCAGGCACATTTCCAGGGCTCGTGATTTCCCAACCAATGCCGTCAGCTGAGCGATCCCGTAACCAGGAGGCCAGCCCAGAAGAATTTCAGGCATGGCGAATCGGGCGGAATGGCATGCGATACGCAAATCGGCGGCGACAGCCGCGACACATCCGCCCCCGAACGCGTCACCGTTCACAACCGCGATCAACGGCTGAGGTAATTGCTCCATGGCCAGGTACATCGCCGCCTGCCTCAGGCTCAGGTCTCGAGCCGTTGCTTCTGACAGGGACCTCAGCTCCTTCACGTCATCACCTGCGCAGAAGGCCCGTCCGGCTCCCGTCAGCAGCACGACGCGAACTTCGCTCGGATGAGCCGCCAGCCAGCCGACCAGCTGTTCAATCTCGGATGTCATCTGGACATTGACCGCATTGAGTGACGCAGGCCGATTCAGCGTCACAGTGGCAATCTTGTGGTCGATAGTGACTTTCAGCGTTTCGAAAGCGGGCATCTGGCCGGATCTCATATTCAGGTGACTCAGTGATGTTTGCCCCGTGAACTTTTCCAGATTGTCGATGATCCGAGAGACCGGTACGACAGCTCTCTTGTGCGTACCGCGTCCCAGCAATCGATCACCCGCCCATGCTTCGACATCAAACTGGACCTGACGACCGTCGATGGCTGTCACGACAGCGACCCCCATTGCGTCGGCCCCCATAGCCGCGCCGGAAAGATGCTGGATGTTCACATCGATACCGACCGATTCTTCGCCCGACTCAAGCCACGGACGAAGCACTTCTCTCGCTGCGCGCTCCATCAGCAGAATCATGTTGGGTGTGGAGAACACTGTGGCTCTCGAATCGCCGCCAAGCGTGATCACCATGCTGGCATCGACGATCCATTTCAGCTCTGCACGCTGACCAGGTGACAATCCGGGTTTCATGTCGAGAACTCAAACTCCAGGTGAAAACATCGCAGGTCGTCGGAACATCAAGGATGTGCCGTCAGATGCCGGCGCTGGCCGCGTACTCTTCCAGCAGCCGAATCCAGGGAGCGACATAGTGACCATTATCGTGAAACGTTCGGCCACTCACCAGATTTCCATCAATGACGCAAGGCTCATTGACAAACGTTCCGCCACAGACCTCAAGGTCAAAGCGACACTTTGCCACAGTTGCCATCTTTCTGCCTCGTACACAGTCCGCGTACGCGGGAATTTCGACGCCGTGGCAGACGCTGGCGACCGGCTTGCCTGTTGCGAAGAAGTGACGCGTTATTCGCACAAGATCTTCGTCATACCGAATGTACTCCGGAGCACGTCCACCCGAAAACAGAATGCCGGCATATTCGTCTTCGCGAATGTCGCGAAAGGCGATGTCTGCTTCGATTGAATAGCCTTCCCATTCCTTCGTGATCGTCCAGCCGGGCTTCACTTCATGCAGAACCATCTGGTACCGACGCTTCTCCGGTGCTGCCACAACCGGGCGAAAGCCAGCTTCGATAAGCCGATAGTAGGGATACATGGTGTCCAGTGTTTCTGTCGCATCTCCCACAATGATCAGGACCTGGCGTTGAACGGGCATGTTCGATCTTTCTGAACGATGAATGTTCGGTCGGCGTCTGGTGCAGTTGTCTTCGATTTCGGACAGTCGCTGGTCTATTGTTTGGCAGGAGCCGGACTTTTCCCATCGCTGACATCAACGTTGAAGGACATCACTTCCTTTTTCAGCGGCACACTTTTCGTTTCCTTCTTTTCGCTTGCGGCACCTTTGTGCTGAATCACGTCCACAAGCAGCGTTCCGGAAGGAATTGTCCCGGAGATGAAGCGAAGTTCGACCTTGTACTGGCCCTTCGTGGCTTTGTGGAGCACAAACTTTTCATAGTGAGTATCCGATGAGGGCGCCTTTGCATCCGCCGCATTGTTTGTGGAATCACGAAGAAGCCTTCCACCTGACGCAGTGACCGGTTGAGCATAATTACAGGTTTCTCCCGCCGGGCTGACAATCGCAAGATCCACATCTGCTTTGCCGACCCAGCGAACGGTGATCTCCAGATCAAGCTGCTGTGCGTCTTCAAACTCCTGTCGGAGTGCCTGGGCTTTTGGCGAATCGCCCGCGCGGTCCAGTTTCTCAAGCAGGACAGCAACGGCTTTGCGAGCTTCGTCGTGGTGCTTCTGATAGCCATCCGACCAAACGTTTCGCACGACGCCTGACCGGCTCCATACGATTGCGTTTGCGTCCTGAGATTTGTCAGAAACACTGCGGGCCAGGAGCCAGATCTCTTCGACCGAAGGGTCAATTTCCGCAGCGTCCCGCAGGATCGTCAGAGACTCGTTCCATGCTTCAAACCGTGACAGCATTGCGGCGGTGATCAGCATCTGAGGCACGTTGGCGGAGGCGAAGTCGATTCGCGACTTCAGCACTCGCCCGATTTCTGCCTCAGGCCGATGATCCAGTTTCATTTCCAAGGCCAGGATATCATACATCCACGGCATGGCACGGCCGGCACGGATGGCTGATTGAACGCCTTCGATCGCGAGAGAATACTTCCTGGTTTCATGAAGCTGACTGATCGCTTCTGCAAACTGGGTATCGGAGACAATGAAGTCCTTCAGCACCGCATCCCATGCTGCAGCAGCGTCGGTTTTTCCCTCAACCTGTGCAATGATCTGGCGACCGGAAAGGCGTTTGGCTCGATCCGGGTCCTTTGCCTTTTCTGCGGCGGATGAACTTTTCTGCGGGGTCTTCGCGGTTCTTTTTTCGTCCTGCGTCCATGCGCACGGTACAGCAAAGTCACTCAGCACCAATGAACGAAAAACGGATGAACCCGCGCGAATCCGCACAGGTTCATCCGTTGAAGTCGAATCAAAAGACTCTGACGGTTCAGTAGGCTTTACTGTCCCGGTTTTTTTTTGAGGTTGATGCCGCCGTTGTTCGGATTGGATTCCGGAGCGACGTTACCGAAGCCACCGCCACCGAAGCCACCCTGACCGCCACCACCAAAGCCGCCCTGACCGCCGCCGCCGAAGCCGCCGCCACCCTGACCGCCACCACCAAAGCCACCGCCGCCAAAGCCACCCTGACCGCCACCGCCGAACTGGGCGAAGGACTGAGTCGGGACGACAAGGTCAGCCACGTCATAGACGCGGGTTTCAATATTCTCGGGCAGTTCTGAAGTCGCAACCGTTGTGACGAGCATCACTTCATTCTTGATCATGATCGTCAGCTCGGCATCTTTCACCTTGGCGAAGATGAGCTTCAGAGCATTTCGCAGAGTGATCCCGGACAGGTCGACGTTGGACACCTGAGTCGTTTCAAGGAACTGTGGGTCCTGGCCGATCTCTTCGTCCGTTTCGTCAAGCAGAATTCGCATGACGTAGGGACCTTCGTCGGTGTAGGAGTCCGCGATCTCGCCCAGAATCGTTCCAAGGCTTTCGTCGCCTGGATAGTCCAGGCGGCGTGGCAGAGGTTCGTCCAGCATCTTTTCAAGCCATCGCTCGATTTCCTTCTGCGATCGCAGCGAAACCGACTTGTACTTCTCCTTGCGAGCGATCGACAGTGCACGCCAGACGTCCGCCGGTGGATAGAGAATCGGTGGCTCGTCCGGGAATGGAACGTGTGACAGTTCCACCTGGTACAGAGTTTCCAGGAAGCGGTCATGTCGCAGGTTGATCAGTTCGTAGGCCTTGCTCAGCTGACCTGATGACTCGGACATCACGAGAGCGGCAGAAGCGGTGCCGTTGCCGGGCTTCATTTCGATTGCCGTTCGTGCCGCAATCTCGGCTTCTTCGAAGGCTGGTGAATCACCATGGCGAGCACGATCGAGCAGACCACGGACCTGACTGATCAGGGTTTCCAGCCGCTGCTCTTCCTGAAGCATTTCCTGCTGCAGTTCATCGCGGGCTTCCAGGTTTGCACGAGCTTCCTGAAGCTGCTTTTCGCGGATGTCATTGGTCTGTCGAGCAATGTCGACCTTGCTGATCGCATCGACAAGGCGACGATCCAGTTCGGCCTGCTTCTCTGGAGCCACTTCTTTGGAGGCACGAACAGCTTCCAGAACGTCCTTCAGAAGAGTCAGAGCGTATTCAGGCTGATCAGAAGCGGTTCGCTTGGCTTCGCCGATCGCCGCATTGACGGACTGAACCAGCTGCTGTGTCAGAATCTCATTCTTTGAACCCCGATTCTTGATGGCATCGCCGTCATCAGCACTTGGTGGACCAAGTTTGTCGATTGGCTGTTCGTCCTGCAGAGTCGCAGCCATGGCCGTCAGCGTCGGGTTGGCGGAATCCAGCAGCAGAGCACGCTGAACCAGGTTCAGGGCAGCCTTCTTCTGTCCGTTCTTTGCCATCACTTCCGCAGAAGCAATCGACTGTTCGACGATCGCCTTCAAATCGGCGGATGCTGTCTTCATTCCGTCGAGTCCGACGTATGGAGAATTCAGACCCTGAGTGCTGCTGGCCTGTTCAAACAGAGAACGAATCTCTGCTCCGCCATTCTGCATATCAGCATTGCTGACGGTCCATGTTGCAGGCTTGCCGGCAACCGTACCAGTCACGGACAGTTCACCTGCGGCAGCTCCGTGGCCATAAACCACCGTGTGTCGGTCGGCGCGAAGAGCCACGACTTCCGGCAGGGCCAGTTCGATACCTGAGTTTGCAGTCTTCAGGTCGCGTACCAGTGCGACAGATTCCTGAAGGTCACTCGCCAGCTGGCCGACGGACTGGTTCAGAGTCTCATCGTTCAGCGTCTGAAGTGTGCCGCCAGTCTGGTTAGCCAGAATACCGGCAAGCTGTCGGTCAACCTTTGGGCCAAGCAGCATGGAATGGAAAGTCACCTGTCGCTCGTGCAGTTGATCCACCAAAGCGTCCAGATCAGTGACGGACATCAGATCGCCGGCACTCATACCGTCACCGATGTAGGCGACAGAGATCTCGCTGGCATTGGTCTTTCCGAGCGACTCACGAATCGCGAGAGCCAGGTCAGTGGCTCCCATCGGAGTACGCTTCTGGAGATTGGCCACTGAATTATTCAGTTCGGCGCTGCCCGCAGTGACAAAGCCGTCCGTCAGAAGTTCCATTCCGGAGTCGACGGCCGCCACAAGAACTTCATGTCCGGCCGGGATGCGTTCGATCAGCTTCCCAAGGACCGTGATGGTCTGGTCACGATAAACGCCCTGCTGACTTGCCGACGTATCCACCAGAATGATGTGTCGTCGCACTTCGGCGGGACGGAAAGATGCTCGCAGCGCCACAGCAAAATGCTGATCAGCACCGGTGGTTCGGAGCACAATGGCGTCCGGTACCTGTGATTCCGTCGTTCCGTCTGCAGTCACTGCATGACAGAAGGCAGTCAAACCAAATCCCAATGAACACAACGAACCAGCCAAATGCCGCATTTGAAATCCCCCGTGGTACTGCCGTTGCAGACCGCCAATTGGCCCGCCGCACTGATGCCGGGCGCACAGCGCGGATTAGTCTACAATCGTGTTCGGATTCCCTGGAAAGAAATTCCCGGTAAAAACAGGCAGAAGAAACAGGCCGGGGAAAACTCCCTGTCCTGAACCGTTGGAGCCGGTCAACCCCTCAAACTCCCCCATTTTTGGATACGAAGGGGCACTTGAGACAATCTTTCTGCCCAAATACAGAAACGGAATTCTCGTTTTGCCTCCGTGTTATTCCCCAAACTCCGATGACAAATTGCATCAACTTTGCCGAATTTGAGGCCGATAGTAGGTAGCGGAGCGGCAAACCAGCCGACTGCTGAGCAGAATTTCAAAGCCGGGTGCCGTCAGGGTGGGGACTCAAATGGGACGGCATTCCGGCTTTTTTGCTGGCCTTTGCGTGGTTGCAACACTTCTGGCCGCACGTTTTGCGGCGGCACTGAACGAAGCAACCCCGCCAGATGACGCCCAAACGCCTGATATCAGTGTTGCCAGTCCCGAGACGTCCGGATCGAACGGAAGTCATCGAGTCCGAAGCTTCACCGTTCCGCCTGACTCCCTGATCGTGCTGACCTCGGCGGATCGAAGTGGTGGTCGCCATACCTTTAAGATTCACGCCAAGTCTTCAGTGTCGGCACCCTTGGCCCGAAATCTTGATCACGCGGAACTGCCCAACCGCTCGGCAATGCTCTGTGCCTCTTCCGGTGTTCGTGGGGAATCCATACGGATGATCGGCGAACGCGATCATTTCGATTCCCCCGCAATCCATTCGTCGTCGACGGCAATCGAACCGCTGGGTGAACGCCGTTTCCTCGCGCCTCGCTACGGATCGTCTGGTGTCGCGGAGCTGATGGTGACAGCTCAGCTGATTGCTGCCGACCCGAAAGTCGCACTCTATATCGACATGACTTTGCCGGCTGACCAGCGAGACAATGTGCTGGCATCAGCCCAGCACCTTTCGCCGTCTTTGGTCGCTGGAATCCTCAAGGCCGTCACTGAACGCCTTGGGGCGATTCATGACCTGGACCACGACGGTCGCCTCGCGGTCTTGATCACTGAACTTGATTGCCAGGACGACGCTGAGTCAGTTCCGGTCCTTGGATGCGTCAGACCTTCAGACTTCCTGGGGACGTCGTCTGCCGAAGATAAGGACTCAGTCCTGACCGATGTTGTGTACCTCGACGACTGCCTCCCATCCGGCAATGACCTGACTGCCTTGCTGGCTCACGAACTGACTCACGCCGCGGTCTATTGTCGGCTGCATGATCGCAGCCTGAATCAGCAGCGGCCACTGGAATTGCCGGAATGGTTACACGAAGGAATTGCTCACCACATGGAGTTCCTCCTGGCCGAGAAGACTCTGGTGTATCAGGATCGCCTCGAGCAGTTCCAACTCGCCCCACATCGGTCTCCCATCTGTTCCAACCCAGATGTCTCGTCGAGATCGGAACGGCGAGGAGGATCGCGTGCAGCGCTCTCACGCTTTCTGCAGTTTGCGATTCGCACCGATGAGGACTGGTGCCGCTGGCTTAGCGACGCCGAGAATGTGAATCAGCTTCTGGCTTTCTGCTTTAAGAATGACCTGGAGGTTCTGCTGCCAGCATGGAGTCTCCACGAAGCCAGGGAAATCCACTGGCAGAACCCCGTTGTGATTCCAGAACTCAGGCCAGAGGAAACCATCTCGCGCGAGATCCTTGGCACGGCATTCGCCGTTCTGAAGTCAGGCGATTGTCCGCTTATCGTCGAAGTCCATTGCCTGGACAATTCTCCATGGGATGTCAGTTGGACGTCCATCCCGACAGACACGAGGCTAACGGAGCTTCCGTTGAACGACGCGAAAAGGTAATCGAAAATAAACTGACAAAAGAATCGTGTCTATTTCTTCAGTCGATCTTCGCCAATCAGTCTGGTCAAATCCGGAAGGTCGTACGTCCGCAGGACCCCGTGAACGACCGATTCTAGTTGTCCTGCCGGGCGTGTTGTTCTGACGAGGGATTCCCATGACTCCGGACTACCCTTGACCGTTACGGTCGTGAATAACTCCGGATGGAGTGCCGCGGCGTGAAGAGCCACGATTCCCGCAGCACCTTCGGCAACAAGATGGACCTTGCGAGGCTTTTCGCGATGCTTTTGGTAGAACGCGACAAAGTCCGCCGCATTCAGCGCATCTTCAACTCGCAGGCTTAACATCGATTCGCCCAGCAGGTAAGCCAGACTGTAGGTTTTCCAGTCCGCCAGCAGTGCATCGGTTTTCCCCTGAGCCAGTTCTCCCTGATTTCTCAGATCGACGGAGACAACAGCAAAGCCATCCGCCACGAGCTGTTCAATCGCTGCTCCCTTCTGGCCGGCTCCTGTTTTTCCGCCGTCATGTAAATAGAGATACGCTTCATCGGACGGAATGGCAGGATGGTAGGTCAGTCCTGGAATGATGTGTCCCTGATCGGTGTGCAGGACCAAACGGTCGATGTGGTAGGAGTCCCGATTGACGCGGCCCCGATCTTCCCACTTTGGCGGTTGGCGTTCGTCGTTTGGACGAAGCTTCAGGATGCTGCGGATCTGCTCGCGCTGCTGCTCCACAGAGAGCGATTCCCATCGACTCCGGCGATCCTCACGCAGCTCGGTCGCATAGGCCGCGTTCAGATCGAAGACGGACTTTTCTCCCGGGAGCAGCAGCACCTGACCATGGTTTGTGCACAATAGTTCTTCCGGTTTCCGAACGGCAATCTCCTGCGCCGGGACGGGCTGATCACTCTTTAACAGCCATCGCTGCATCCAATGGCCGATTGTCGCCAGGTTCTGAGGCTGAACTCCGTGGCTGCCTTCAATCTCAACCAGATCCACTCGCTCTGGCGCTCCAAGAATACCGTAGACTCGCTTCGCCTGTCGAAAGGTGTCCCACGATCCGTCGATCGCGAAGAAGTCCTGAGTCGTAGAACTGATCAATGTGGGTTTGGGGCCACGAAGAATGATGTAGTCCGGATGGTCGAGCCCGAAGGCGATCTGACCGAAGATGTTCTGCTCGGCATCCTGCGGACCGATCGTTTCCACCAGTTTTCGGAACGTCGTCAGGTAACAGGCCGGTGCCGCGCAGGTGACTCGTTCATCCAGCGCCATCACATAACTGGTCATGGTGCCGCCGCCGGAACAGCCCGTGAACCCAATCCTTGTCGCGTCAATCTCCGGCCGACTACACACATAGTCGATTGATCGAATGGCATCCCAGAGTCGATACGAAGCGGTGTTGCGGCCTACAAGCGTTGAGCCGATCCCGACCAGAAAATGTTCGGTCGTCGTGCCTTCATGTTCGGGTTCGTGAGCATCATTCAGAACCTGCGATCGTTCGCCCTGTCCGATCGGGTCGAAACATAGTGCGGCCATGCCAAGACGCACCATCATGAGCGCAAATCGCTGGTTGTAGTCGGCAGTCTTTGCGGTCCGGCTGTGACCGCTGGAAACGACGACCACAGGAACCGGAGCGACACTCTCAGGCAGATACAGATTCGCAGTGATATGGTGTCCCGGGCGGCTTTCGAAGATCACGCATTCGATTCGGTATCCATCCGCTTCGATGGTTCGAACCGTGTGAGCATTCAACGGCGTCTTTTCCGGAAATGCCCCCAACTGCTCCAGAAAGTACTCACGACGCTTCTTCGCCCAGGCCTGAACATCATCGGTCGTCTTCAGTTTCGCAAATTCCGCCTCACGCTGATCCAGAGCTGCAATGGCGCGTGTTTGAAGCTGCCCATAGAGATCTGCGGCCGCTTTTTCATGCGGCGTCAGACAGTTAAGCTCGTCTGCTGTTGCTGACGGTTGCCCTGTTGCAGCAAAGAGGATCGCCAAACAAAGGAGATGACGCCGGGAATCAAGTCTAAGCCTCATCGTTAATCCTCTCAGGCAGGATGATCACTGGATTTTGAACGACAACCACACATTGATCAATGCAGTGCAAGGCGAATTGCAGGTGGCGACCCCAGGGTCAGGAAGCCCGTTACAGATATCTCGAACGAGCGCGCCCCCTGTATTTCCAATTCTGACTGGCCGTTTTGAACGAATGTCCTAAAACGTTCAGCAGGTGTATCAAATTCGAAGGTGTCGTGGAAAGGTCTGCAATGAGTCGGATGCAATCTGGATGTGTGTTTTGCCTGTCGATGGCCACAATTCTTGCCGTGGCAAATGTGTCTCCGGCGGGTGACCGTTCTGAGTGGCTGCAGTGGCGTGGTAACGACCGAACGTGCTTTGTGACCGGAAATCCGACATGGCCAGCTTCCGTGCAGCCGGAAGCCCTCAAAGAACGTTATCGAATTCCGCTCGGCCCCAGCTATTCCGGGCCGATCGTGACGAAAGACAAGGTGTTTGTCACCGAAACCGTCAATAAAGAGAACGAAGTGACTCGGGCTCTTGATCGTGACACAGGAAAAGAACTCTGGAAAACCGAATGGCCAGGTGCGATGGCAGTGCCCTTCTTCGCGGCCTCAAACGGAAGCTGGATTCGTGCGACTCCCGTCTATGACGGCAAGCGTCTGTTCGTTCCCGGCATGCTGGACGTCCTGGTCGCTCTCGATGGAGAAACCGGCAAGGAACTCTGGCGATGTGACTTCAAAGAAGAATTCAAGACTGTTGGACAGACGTTTGGTTTTGTCTGTTCACCGCTTGTGGATAATGGCTTCGTTTTTGTTCAGACGTCCGGCGGTCTTGTGAAAATGAATTGCGAGACGGGAGCGATCGCATGGCGAAGTCTGAAAGAAGAAGGCGGCATGATGGGAGGCGCGTTTTCGTCGCCGATGCTGGCAACGGTGGCAGGAACAAAGCAGCTCGTCGTGCAGACTCGTGCCAAACTGTGCGGCGTTGATTCGGAAAGCGGCGAGGAGCTGTGGTCCGTGGCGATTCCCTCCTTCCGCGACATGAACATTCTGACGCCGACGATTCTTGGCGATCGCATTTTCACCAGCAGCTACGGCGGCGGGGCGATGATGTATGAGATCACAAAGGCCGGTGACAAGTTCGAAGTCAAGGAGCTGTGGAAGAATACGACAGAGGCTTACATGTCTTCACCTGTCGTGATTGACAATCGCATCTATCTGCATCTCCGCAATCAGCGTTTCTCCTGCATCGATCCGGCTACCGGTGAGACACTCTGGCGAACAACACCGTTCGGAAAGTACTGGAGTGTGGTTGCCAACGGAAAGACAATGCTGGCTCTCGACGAAAAGGGCGATCTCATACTGATCGATGCTGACCCGGCCGAATTCAAAAAGAAGGATACCGTGCATCTGACAGACGCGTCCGCATGGGCCCACCTGGCGGTTGTCGACGATCAGGTGTTCGTCCGAGCCCTCGACGCGCTGATCGTTTATGACTGGAAATAGTCAGCACTGATCCCGCGCTCTGACGTTACTGGTAAACAACAAAGGGAAGCACGAACCTGCAGTTCGTGCTTCCCTTTTTCTCGCGCCATCAGGTAGCGCATGGAGATTGATCGGCACTTTGTCGAACGAGGACTTATGGAGCCGGCGGCCCGGCGGCTACGACGGCCGGATCGACGGCAGAAGCATATTGTTCAAAGTTCTTGCGGAAGCGAGCAGCAAGTTTCTTCGAAGTTTCTTCAAAGGCGGCTGTATCACGCCACGAAAGTCGCGGCTGCAGCATCTCCGCCGGCACGCCATCACACACGGTCACAACATCGAGCCCCATGATGGGCTCGCGGACGATCGGTGCGGATTTCAACGCTCCGGAGTGAATGCCGTCGATGATCGCCCGAGTGAATCGAAGCGGCATACGGCTTCCTGTTCCGTATGAACCACCGGACCAGCCCGTGTTCACCAGCCAGACGTTGGATTTGAAGGTTCGAACTTTCTCGGCAAGCAGTCGAGCATAGACGCCTGGATGCCAGACAAGGAATGGGCCGCCGAAACATGGGGAAAACGTGGCTTCCGGTTCGGTCACTCCCATTTCTGTTCCCGCAACCTTGGCGGTGTAGCCACTGATAAAGTAGTACATCGCCTGTTCGGGCGTTAGTCGTGAAACCGGTGGAAAAATTCCAAACGCGTCGCACGTCAGGAAAATGATATCCGTCGGATGCCCGGCAACACACGGGATCTTCGCGTTCTTCATGAACTCGATCGGGTAAGCGCCGCGAGTATTCTGGGTGATCGATGTGTCGTTGAAATCCACATGGTGGTGCGACTTGTCATAGACGACGTTTTCCAGAACAGCGCCAAATCGGAGGGCTTCAAAGATCTCCGGTTCGGATTCGCGAGTCAGATAGACAGCCTTTGCGTAACAACCGCCTTCGATATTGAAGATTCCAGTGTCTGACCAGCCATGCTCATCATCGCCGATCAGGTAACGCTTCGGATCCGCAGACAGAGTTGTCTTGCCTGTGCCAGACAGACCGAACAGCACGGACGACTGCCCGGTCGTTCGATCACAGGTCGCGGAGCAGTGCATTGACAGAATGCCCTTCTCCGGCAGCAGATAGTTCATGTAGGTGAAGACGGCTTTCTTCATTTCACCCGCGTACTCCGTTCCCAGCAGCACGACTTCTCTGCGTTCAATGCTGAGATCGACGCTGGTCCGCGAGGTCATCCCGGAGGTATACCGATTCGCGGGAAACGCACCTGCGTTGTAGATCACCAGATCCGGCTCACCGAACTGATCCAGTTCCGTGTCCGTTGGCCGGATCAGCATGTTGTGCATGAACAGCGCGTGATAAGGCCTCGCGCAAATGACTCGGACCTTCAGCCTTGTGCCTGATTCCCAGCCGGCGTAGGCGTCGACGCAGTACAGCCGAGTCCTTGTGTTGAGATAGTCAACGGCACGTTCACGATTGATCGCGAAGGAGGATTCGTCCAGAGGAAAATTGACCGGGCCCCACCAGACCTTCGATTCAGAATCCGGATGGCGGACGACTCGTTTATCTTTCGGAGAACGTCCGGTCTTCTCTCCGGAATAGGCAATCAGACATCCCGTGTCGGAGATGCTGGTTCCGCTTTCATGGCGAATCGCTTCCTCGTAAAGACTGCTCGGTGGCAGATTTCGGAGGACGTCTCTGACAGTGATCCCATGCTGGCGAAGTGAAAACTGAGTATCCACTGGTTCTTCCCGTACGAAACGTGACTTGTATTGGATTTTGAACTGTGACAAAGACTGCCGCAATTCCGAGCGAGTATGACACATTGCCCGGCATTCGGCCACAAGGGGCTGTCCCATGAACCGCACCGGAACCCGCACAGACGCCGGACCAACCTGACTCTGCAAGTGCCAGTCAGTATCCAGTTCTTTACCGAAGCAAGGGGAAGCAAAGGGAATTCCAATACCCTTTGAATCTCGATTGTCGGGATTGGCGACTGAACAGATCTCAATTCCGGAAAACGGTCAGGCCAGTTTCCGGAACATCGGGCCGTCCATGGAACGCGTTCGAACGCGACGGCGGGACTTTCGGATCAAGGTTCATTCAGGCGGCGTGATCATTTCTCGAGCACGCTTCAGATACCGTCGATCCTGTGGCGCTGATCTGGAAACGACTTCCGACAGGTCCGGCAGACGCGTCACGATCTCTCTGGCCGCGTCCTGTTCGCCAAGTTTCCACAGCGTCGTTGCCAGCAGAGCATAGTACTGAGGTTTGCGATGCTCATGAACCGGCTTCAGGCCCAGCAAGGACTGGACGGCGGATCCCGTTGCTCCCAGATCTGTTGTGGGTTCCTTCTTCCTGTCGAGTTCAATCGCCAGCTCGATCTGAGTGCGAGCTTCGGCATAGCGTTCCTGTTCGTACAGAATCTGAGCCAGCGTATGCCGGAAGTTGGAACTCTCCGGATCGACCTTCACTGCAAATGAAGCCAGCTCTTCACCTCTCTTCAGATCGCCCTTCGGATCCAGAGTCGCAGCGGCCAGGAACCACGCCGCGTTATTGGACCATGACGCCTTCTGCGCATCGGTACTCACCTGCCCCGGTACTTCGGCATCCGGTGACACCAGCCACAACGAACTGTCGATCGCCGCTTTCCAGTACCGATTCGCTCCCGTCGCGTCCCCCTGCTCTGTAAGAAACTCTGCAAGACCTTCGTTCCATTCCTGCATCCGCGAGACCAGTTGTCGCTCATTGGGGAAGATCGTTCGGGCCTGAATCAACTGTTCGGCGAGTGCCTTCCAGATCGGGATCGCGTCGGAAACCTTCTTCGCAGACATCAGTGCATCGATCTGATAGCCGCGCGCGGCAACCAGATCGCGCTGGTATTCAAAGACGGACGGATAGCTGGCGGACACCGGAACAATCATCTCAACCGCTTTGCCAAACTGTTCCGCGGCCGCTTCAAAACTGCCGTTCTGCTGCAGCAGAAAACCCTGAGTCACAAAGAGCCGGGAGTACAGGTGCCGATTGCCTGGTTCTTTGGGATTGCGACGAAAGAGTTCTTCGCGGATTGCAATCGCCTCTTCAAACGGAACCGTAGCTGCATCGTGCCCCTTAATCGTTCGAAGAACTCGAGACTGATCGTGCAGGGCCAGTGCCAGTTCGCTGGCGATGGAAGAGTCAGCGGGGTACTTCTGACGAGCTCCCCGAAGGATCTCGATCGTTTCATCGTAAAGCGGCAGTGTTTCAGGCGTCCGATTCAGCTGTGTCAGCACGGCACAGATGTTGGTCAGTGTATTCGCTTTGTCTCGCTGATGGCTGGCGTGATCCGGCTTCAGTTTCAAAGCCGCGTCGTGTGACGCCAGCCCCTTCTGGTACGCGGACAGAGCGTCCTGAGGATGTCCCGTATCTTTCAGCGAATTCGCCAGAACCCAGTTCGACCACGCCATTAATCCCAGGAGCTGCATGTCGTCCGGGCTTGCGGTGAGCTCTTCATCCAGAACCTGAATCGCACGGTGAAGCAGCTCATTCGCCCGATCGTTTTCACGCAGCACGCTGCGAATCTCCCCGGCACGAATCAGCGCTGAGGCCAGGGAAACGCGAAGCCGCGAGCTGTTCCCGTGACTCTGTTCCAGCTGGTCGTACAGTCGAAGAGTCTCATCCAGAATGCGACGGCTGGTGGCCTGCTGAAGTGGCGTCTGCCGAAGTTCAATGCCCAGTCGGGACAGGCTGTCGACGGCGGTCAGAGCCTGTTGAAGATTCTCCTCGGCCTGTTGTCGCGCCAGAACAGCATCGGATCGCGCGGCATCGGCCGCCTTTTTCTGCAGTTCAGCCGCCTGAGTCTGCTGCTCGGCCAGTTCCCGCAGACGTTTTGCTTCGTCACGTTCGCGACTTGCCACCAGCGACAGGTTGACGGCTCGGTCCCTTTGAAGCCGAGCATCCGCTTCTCGCTGATTGGCCCGGTCGTTTTCAATCAGGATGCCGCCAATTCCGGTGAAGATCAGCAGCACGATAATCACGATGAGAGACGAGTAGCCAGGAGAACGACGAATCGATTTCCAGAGCTTCTCCATGGTTCCCACGGGACGTGCTCGAATGGGCTCGCCAACCTGCACCGAATGAAGATCTTCGGCCAGCTGACGGGACGTCGCATACCGCCGTTCAGGCTTCTTCTCGAGGCACTTCAGGCAGATGGTTTCCAGATCTCGCGGGACTCGCGGCTGAAGTCGGCGCGGAGGAACGGGTTCATCGCTTCGAACCTGTTCCAGCGTGTCAAACAACGTCGCGCCGCGAAACGGAGGACGCCCCGTCAGAAGCTCGAACAGTATCGCCCCCAGAGAATAAATGTCCTGAGCCGGCGTCGCATCATCCGTTTGCCCGGCCGCCTGTTCCGGCGCCATGTAGCTGGGAGTACCGATCACCTGGCCGGTCGCTGTCAGATCGCTCCGACTGCCAAGGACTCGAGCCAATCCGAAGTCGCTGACCTTTACCATCCAGGAATTCTGGATGGAGGAACGATCGGATCGAGACGCATCCATCGCCACAGTGCGGGAAAGAAAGTCGTGGTCCGGTCGTTCGGTCAGCAGAACATTCGCTGGCTTCAGGTCGCGATGAACAATGCCTCGTTCGTGAGCAAACTGAACGGCCAGCGCGAGCTGTTCAACGATGCGGCAGGCTTCAAGCGGCGGCAGTGGCTGCCCCTTCAGCCACTCCTGAAGATTGCCGCCGGCCACGTACTCCAGTGCCAGCCATGGCAGTCCGTGATGTTCGCCAACTTCAAAGATCTGCACGATGCCTGGATGCTGCAGCTGCGCGACCGCCTGAGCTTCCTGCTGAATGCGAGCCAGCATCTCTTTGCTGGCCACACCACCTGCCAGCAGCATCTTGATGGCCACCGTTCGGTTCAGAATCTGTTGCTTCGCTCGAAACACGACGGCCATGCCGCCGCGTCCCAGCTCTTCCTGCAGCTCATACCCTGGCGGTGGCTCCGGAGTTCGCTGCTTTGACCGACGAGGCCAGCGAGGCGTCTTGTCACTTTCCCCGGAATCCGCCGGTGTTGTTCCCGTGACGTCCGAACCAATGAGCGCTGGTTCATGTGAAGAAAGTGCTGCGTCACCAGACTCTGCATCAGAAGATTCCCCCACTGCTTCGTTCGGCCAGTCATCCTCAATGGCCCCATGAATGGCGAACAGGCGACTGAGTCGATCCTTGTGTTTCGGGAAACGTTGGACAAAATCGTCAAGAGTCGGAGTCTCTCCAAATTCCTCTCGCAGCAGAATCTCATGATAGATGAGATCCAAAAGCTGCTCTTCGTTCTGAGCCACCACCTCGAACAATGGCCCCAGTGTCTCGACGGGAACGCGATTGCCGGCCTGCCACCTGGATCGCAGATGTCCGGCCAGCGTTTCAACCCGATCGCTGAGCGACGCGCTGAGGCTGTGAACGCTCTCGTTCAGCGGTTCACGAGTTCGCTCTTTGCTGTTGGCTGAGTCATCCGCCACTGGATTGCTCCAGTCCAAGTTCTGCTGCCACTCGGTCCAGCGCGCGAGTCAGTTTCATGCGGACCGCGTTGGCCTGTTCCCCGGTTTCGGCTGCAATCTCATTCCAGCCAACCCCTTCAGACCGCTTCTCCATCAGTCGGAGCTCATCCGCACTAAGACGGTTTCGAACCTGCTCCAGCAATTCGCGATTCACGAGTACCGAGGCCGGACCGGGTTCGTTCGAAGCGACAGGAACCATCCCGTGATCATCTTCCAGAGAAACCTCGCGGCGGGAATCTCGTCGATCCGCCTGCTGACGGCGAGCCCAGTCGATGATACGGTTTCGAGCCATGGTCACCAGAAGACGAAGAAGTTCTTCCGGGGTCTGAATGTCGTACTGTCCGGCAGCCGTTCGAACGAAAAACCCGGCGAGCACGGACTGACAGATATCGATCGAATCCACAAGCCGTCGCAGTCGCGCGTCCGTCATTCGCACACGAATGGCTCGACGAATCTCTGGCTCATACGTTCGGACAAGTTCCTCCGCCGCGGAAGAATCCCCGCTGCGTACTCTGTCCAGAAGATCTCGAACCGACACATCACTCACGCGCATTCTCGCACACTGCGGATTAGAAATTCTGACCGTTCGGGTGGGGGGAATCATAGAAACCGTACGCCCCGGACTCTACCCCTTCTGAGTGCCACCCAGGCCCGAACTGAGAATTTGCCGCCTTCCTGTCGTGGACCGAGGATTGACTCGCGGTCCGCTCGGTTCAACACTTCGCCGTACGGCACTGCAATCATGAAACGCTTCGGAAACCTATCATGGATGGGCTGATCATTGAACGAATGACTGACGATCGACATTCGCAGGAACTCTGCGAAATGATGGCCGAACTTTACCGCGAGGACCCGCCGGCCACAGGCCACACCACTCGGGAGCAATTCGTCCGGACAATTGACCGATTTCTGACCCAGCCGGAGACTGGCACCTTTCTGCTTCTGCGTATGGAAAAGGCCATTTGCGGCTACGCCATTCTTGTCCCGTACTGGAGCAACGAATACGGCGGAACGCTTTTGTTCCTTGATGAACTCTTTGTCAAGTCGGGATTCCGCAATCGTGGCATCGGGACAACATTTCTGAACAACCTGAAGCGAGATTGCCCAGCCGACACCGTTCGTATCTGCCTGGAAGTTTCGGATCGAAATGCGAAGGCCCGCCGTCTTTATCAGTCTCTCGGCTTCGTCGCACGACCATACACCACGATGACACTGAACCCAAAATCGTCCGAATCAGAGCGACCCTGACACCGGGTCGTACAGGGCCGCCTGTGCCGCAGCCGTCGAAAGCCGAAAGCAAGGCATTGTCGTTTCAATGAGCTTGCGACAGGGAATACCGCAAGCACGCATCGGCGTCCGATGTCTGCGACCGAAAGATGCATACGAGGACGCAAGAACGGCATCAGCACGCATCACCACGCATCAGCACGAATGAAGCTACCAGGCATTCCAAAACTGACAAACGTCGCGGAATTCGTGAGAGTTTCGTGTGTTTCCAGAAGTCGCACGACTTCTGCATCGAGTCTGAAATGATCTCTGCTCAAACGCAGAACAACCCATCATTTTTTGCCCCATCGTCTTTCTGCCCGCCAGCAGCATGGAATTCTGAGCGTGGTATCTGGTGATCTTTGGGTGCTGAGTTTTCGATTGACGCGTTGCGGCGTAAAATGGGGGCGGAGTGGGATTTTGACATTCCACAACAGTGATTTCTCTGCACCCTGCGATTCTGTGAATCTGGATTCCTTGTCATGGCTGACCCTGCTCCTGTTGCTGCGCACGATCCCGCGACCTGCACGCGGCCGTTTTGTCATCTGCACTGCCATACTCATTAT
>CAZIGZ010000120.1:0-19431 GCA_964538835.1 uncultured Chitinophaga sp.
CGCCGGTCCTTGCCGTACAGATGCGTCCTGCGGACGCAGCGGTTGATGGCGTGAAAGACCTGGATTTCACTGTCGGCAACGATTTCCCGGCGGTTGACGCGTGGCATGCTGAAGGCTCCGGATGGTGGTGGTGAGGGTGAGAAAAGAAGAGTAAAAAGACTGAATTCTGGTTACAAGGTGCCAGGCACCTCGAGATGAAGTTTAAATGAAAAAGCGTTGGGGTTTCCAACGCTTTTCTGTTTAGTCCCGTTCGCGACGCTGCCGCGGTTCACGGGCGGGGCGTTCGGATCGGCGTTCGGGTTCTGATCGTTTCGGTGGGTCCGGTATTTGAATGTCCGGAGCTTCCCGGCGCGGGGAGGGTTCGGCTCTTCGCATTTCCCTGTTTTCGCGAGGGTCTCGGGGTTCCGGACGGCTCCGCTCGAGATTGCGAAAAGCGTCGCCGGCATTCGATGGCGGTGGTGTGGACCGTTCGATGCGCCGAGTTTCTGCGGGAGACATTGCCCTTAGAAGTTCACGGACATCGCGCCCGCGATTCTCTGTTGGCGCGAGATTGGCTTTCGGATCCAGGTTTGGTTGCGGCGTGTTGTCCTTTTTGTCCCGAGTTTCACGCTGGTTCCTAAGCGGTCGTGGTTCAACTTCCTGTGGTTTCTGGCCTATGGGAGGCCCGGCGGGTGTTGATCGTTCATTCGATTCGACTCGAATCCTTTCCTCCCTGCTTTGGTCTCGACGGAGTCGGGACTCGGGCTTTAGGACTGAACCTGAATCCAGTGATGGGATGACAGGTCGTCTCTCTCCACTCGAGCCGTTTGCACCACTTTGTTCGTTGCGACGACGTGCATTTCGCTCACGAAGTTCAGAAAGCGCATCCTTCACGTTCTTTGGAACTTCGACGCCAGCTGCCGGTGTGTTGGGAAGTTCCGTCCTGCCGTCTATGCCAGCGTCAGCGTCAGCGTTTTGTGGCTGAAGGGCCTCAATCTTCCGGCGGGCGACGGGAGGAAGCCGAAGATTCTCTGGTTCTCGTCGCCCCGACCTTTCCGCATCTTCCTGCTTTCCTTCTGTCAGATCGTTCTTCCGGTCGGCCAGACCCTTCAAGTATTGCCGTCCTGCTTCTTCAAGGTCCGGAGTTGCTTCATTGCGGTTTCGGCGGTTGCCTTGCTCATTATCGCGACCTGGGACGTCATTGATTTGCGGGTCGTTCAGTTCTCGATCTTTTCGATCCGGAAGCTGAATGCCGCTATTTCGCTCCAGTCTTGCAAGTCCTTCAATGTTCCGGCGAACATCCATGAGCTTACGAGTTTGCTCAGCTTCTTCCCGATAGCGACCACGAACGTCTTCGTCCATCCGTACGAATTGCACGTCGTCTGAGTCACGAACCTGTTGCAGTGTTCGCCCCAGAAGCATTGGCTGATCGTCGTCGATTCTTAACCTCTCCGTACGGAACTGGTCGCGAAAGCCCGGCTGTCTTTCCCACTGTTCAAATAACTGCCCCGCTCGAGAATGCTCGATGGACCGCACGGGACGGCGATCAGCATGCGACTGCAGAAGAGTGAAGTGCGTGCTGAGCTGATCGTAGAAGTTTACATTCACTGCAACGCTGCGCTGATTGTAATGACAGAACAGGGGATCAAAATGGCGACGCTGTCGCGTGTACTGATGCCAGGGAATGAAGCCGCGATTGGCCCAGCGCTCTCCGTAGTAGTCCCCAAAGTAATAATGGCGGTAGTTCGGTCTGACCCAGAAGTTCCACTGGATCAGGTTTGTGGCGATGACAACCTGAGGCGTGAAGCGGAATCCACGATTCCATTCCGCGTGTCGTCGAAATCGGTTGGGCGCAAACAGGACTCCTCGGCGCGCCATTGGATAATCCCAGTAACCCGAACAAAACACATAACCTCGCGGTGTCCACAGGTACCTGGCAGGGACCCAGATCCAGTTCGTATAGCCAGGACTCCAGTATCCTGGGCGCCAGGCATAGCGAGTTTCTCGCCATGTCCAGCAGCCGGGGATCCAGATGTGTTCAGTCGTTGGCGCGGAACCGACAGGGCCAAGTTCGAGTGTTTCCGGGGGGGCCGTTTCAATGTACTGCACTTCAGAAGTTGTCTCGGTCACCCATGTGCCGGAGACCCACTGAAAGCCACCATCCACCTGGTTCCAGTATCCAGGCAGCCAGCGAAATCCCTGAGGAACTTCTCGCCAGATTCCACTGACCCAGAAGAAGTCGTCGGCATCATCATCCCAGGCCCAGTATCCGGAGATCCATTCGACCTGGCGGCCGTCCGGGCGAACATCGGGCGGCAATTCCTCGATCGGCTCCGGCGGTTGCCGTGGCACAACAATGCCTGGCACGGGATCCTGGTTGTACTGTTCTGCAAACGCTTCATGAACGGGGCCGCTCAGGAGTACTTCATCTTCCTGAGCATCTGTTGCAGATGGCTGAGTCACTGCCGAGCTTTCCGGCGACGCAGGAACGGCGCCCGAATCCGGCACAATAACTGCCGGCAACGGTGTTTGCTGGTCCGCAGTGCCAGGAATGACGATCGGAACAGGTTCCGGAATCACAAGAGGACTTCCCGTTGTTCCGGGCGGCACAGCCTCCTGCGCGAAGGCAGTAGCGGCGAGCGGCAAAGCGATCAGCAAAAGGATTGTCGTGGCACGAGAAGTTTGGAATGCTGTCATTGCTCAGTCTCCTTGTCCGGGAGTCATTCCGGGAACACGCGTTTGAGGAGAGAATCACGAGTCTCTCGAATCGCGCGTAGGGCAACCGCGTGAAGGCCGCAACGTTCGTGCCGGCGGGAATCATTAGCAGGCAAAGCTGCCGGATTGGCAAAAAGCCAGTCTTTTCGATCGTCCTTGAAAACAGCATCCATGCGTTTCCACCAGGGGGCCCTGAGTCTGTGTCGTCGTAATGATGTCACGTTGTGACGAATCCGCGACACTATGCGGGATCCAGTTTCTGTTGCAGGCTGCTTGCGAATGCTGAGACATCCCTGCCCATTTGCAATGCTTCTTCCGGCGACAGAGCGATCTCGCCAAATCGAACCTGATTGAATGCAGCCGCAATACGAGCCGGGAGGTCATCAAGTCCTGCAGCACTCAACGCTCGCGCGAACTCTCGCGCCGAAACTGTGGCGTTTTCAAACGCGGTGTTAGAAGCCGGTAACTTCAGGCCGTGCTGCTCGCAAGTCTCACAGAAGATCTCATAGAAGCGGATGACAGACCTGGTCGTGCGATGTTCTTTCGAGAACCTCAGCCGCAGTTCTTTCAGCCAGCCTGCAATCCTGCCAACAACTCCGAGGTAATGAATGAGTGAGCCAAAGCCAAGGAACAGAAACGTCACGACTCCTCCCTGCCAGCTGACCCACTGATCGGGCGATTGAAGGAGCGAGGAGAATGAATTCTTCAGCCACGGCAGCACCCCCTGTTCCTGGACGGAACGCCAGATGTCGCGCGTCGTTGTCAGTACCGGAGCGAAGAACTCCTTTTGTCGTTCGGCCGACATATTGTTGATTCCGTCGGTCCAGAGGTCGGTGATTGCGGCCTGGAAGCTGGACAGCAAGGATCGGGACGCGGTGTCCTGGATCGCGGAGGCTCGTGCTGCGCCGGGTGTTGGATCCAGCGTGACCCAGCGGTCATTGACCCACGCTTCGACCCACGAATGGGCGTGATGCTGTCGAACTTCGTTTTTCCCGTTCAGGGAATTGAATTCGCTTCCGTAGTATCCATTGACCATTCTCGCTGGAACACCACAGGCCTGAAGCATCAGCGTGCATGCGGACGCAAAGTACTCGCAGTGGCCCGTTTTAGTCTCGAACAGAAAGTCCTCGATTGGATCCAAATCGGCGCTGGTACGTGTCAAAGTCAGAGAATAGCGGAACCCGTTGTCTGCACTGAGGAACTCCATAATGCGCTGGACACGTTCTTCAGGCTCGATCGCTCGGCCGCCGTTGGTTGTCAGCTGTCGAGTTTTCGCGACCAGCTTTGGCAGTTTGATCTGCAGCTCGTCGGTGATGTAGTTCCTGCGCGCCCTGGTGTTGAGAGAAGCGACCATGGGATCGCGGATCCACTTGGGAATATCGTCGCGCACCATCCAGTATTCAAAGGTGCTCTCCGGGTGTTTCTGAACACTGGGGCACTGGACCGTGTACGTTCGAGGATCATCGGTGCTGGCCGCCTCGCGTCCGGCTTCACGAAAAACCAGAGTTCCACTGAGCGTCCTTTGTTCAATGCGAAATCCTCGTGGCGTTGACACACCGGAGACCGGATATGGGGCAAAGGCATAGTTGCCGATAGGTGGTTCCAGAGTGACGGTCACTTCGAAATCGGAACTGAGCTTTGTGAATCGCCCGAACATCTGGGTTTCCGTCCCCTGAATACGCAGGCTCTCCTGAAGACCTCGCGACCACCGCCCGTCGGCATAATGGGCCAGTACGCTGCCCCGAAAGCGGACTTCGTCTTCCTTCAGTGCTTCGGCAAACTGTTCGGCAGTTACCGGCTTTCGACTTCGAGCATGGACAACTTCAAAGGAGAACGCGCGAGCATTGCTGGTCATCAACTGACCGATATCACCCAGCCGTACGGACTCGTTAAAGCCTGTCCGTCGACCGTAGCCGCTTCCATCTTCATTGAGTCCCTGGGCGAACAAGCCTCCGCCCGTCACCCAGACGCGAGGGAACGCTGCAAAAACGGCAATTGCCAGGATGAGCGACACGAGGTAGGACGCACCCACCATGCCGCGAAATCGCCAGCCAATCCACACTTCCGAAGGATCGCGCTGCAGACCATTCCTGACGGCAATCTCTGATTCCAGCAGCGTCTTCTGGCGGCTTTTGTTGCCGCCAAAATCGATTCCGAGGAAGTTACTGAAGAACTCACGACTGAAGGTAAATCGCCGTCGCGCCGATTTTCGGGCCGGCGAGGCCTTCAACCGAGTGTGTTCGTCTTCAACACGAAAGAGCGAAAAGACAGACAGCGTCCATAACAGAAGCAGAGTCATCCCGAAAACGGCAGCGCCAAATCCGACACCGGTCGTCAGAACGCCTGAAATGGTGACCTGCAGGACGCTCAGCGCAATCAGCCACCAGAATTGCCGATGTCCCTTTCGCATGAAGAGGACGATCCAGGTCAGGTACACCAGCAGATGTGTTCCCGACAGCAGTTTCTGATAGTTGGAGCCGGTGAACTGGAAGCCTGTGATACAAAGAGCCGCAAGCCCTGCAAGGTTGGCGACAATCGTTGGAAGACTGATCCAACGGCGATAATCAACGGCATAGATTCCGATGAGTGCCACCAGCGGAGTCATCCCGGAAGGGAATACCTTGCCTTCGCTGGAGGCCAGCAGGGCAGCGGCTGCAGAAATGACAATCGTGACGCTGCGATAGAACGTGATGCGAAGTTGTCGATCCCTCAATTCCGGGCTGGCAGACACGTTTCATACTCCGATGATGCATCCTGCAGATCCAGTGAAGCCAGCCTGGCCGGCCCCTGATCAGCCTGATGATTACTGATTCACCAGTTCCGCATTTCCCTGCGGCTGTCCGGCGCCAGTAATCACTTCCAAAACCAGGGGTAGTTTTCGGACTCCCTGATTGATGGTGACTGTGACCGTATGAAGTCCTCCGGAAAGGCTGGAACTGAATTCCGCTTTTGGAGGCATAGGAACGCCATCAATGCGCACTTCGAGTCCGTCCGCCGAGTTAACTCGGAACATGATCTCTCCAGGTGTTGTGACGTTGACCTGGCATCGAACAAAGCTCACGTCCTGTTCGCGGACACGCATCTGAGGAATTGCCTGAAGCGGCAGTGCTCCGGAAACCTCGCTGTACTTTGGAGCAAAGGTAAAGGCCGGATCATCCGTTGCAACTTTGCTGAAGCTGGTGCGATTCAGCTGATGAATGCCTTCAGGTGTTGGCAGCATGGCCTGCCATGACCGAACGAGACGCTGCTTTGAAAGTGTGTACTCCGGAGTTCGCCCGAGTTCAGAAAGGAACCGCACGAGGGCAGCAATTTCGTCATCAGTCAGCGGGTCCACCAGGCCTTCCGGCATCAATGAGACGCCCTGAGCCTGCTCTTCAATCTGTGCCACAGGAATCTCGACGATTTTGTTTTCAGCGGTTCGAAGGGTGATGGACTTGTCAGATTTTTGAATCTGCACGCCGGCGACAACCTGGCCCTCCGTCGTGGCAACAACTGTCGTGTGGTAGTTTTCTTTCACCTTGGCATTGGGGTTCAAAAGTGATTCCAGCAGATAGTCGGGCTGAGCACTTGCACCGAGACTGATCATATCGGGGCCGACAAGACCGCCAGCGCCGCCGATAGCATGGCACTTCAGGCATCCGAGTTGTTCGTTCCGGAAGATCTTTTCGCCAGCGGCTGCGGTCGCGGTTGTGCTGACCTTCTTCAGGATGGCCGCTCGCTGCTCGGCCGTCAGTTCTTTTCGACTGGTCACATTTCCGGCGGTCTTCAGCGCAGATTCCAGTTCCGCGTCCGCTCGTCCTGATTCACGAAGGACTCGCAAAACATCCAGTGCAACCGGCGTCCGAATCTTCTTTGAAGCGATCTCCGCCGCCAGGAGCTTTCCGCCGTTCTTTTCGGAAAGCAGCGTTCGCACCGGAGAAGAGACATCAGTGCCTTCCGGCAGCTGTTCCAGCAACGCCGCGAGAATTGGCACTGCCTGAGCGGGCCGAATCGCGGCCAGTCGCTCAAGAGCCAGCGTCCGACTTTCCACCGGAGCGTCGGACGCAGCGAACTCCTGCATCGCCTTGATCAAAGATTCTTCCTGCCCGACCGCAATCCCGACAAAGCATGCGGCAAGGTCCGCTCGATCGGACTGCGGGTTACCAGCTGTCTTCAACAGTGATTGATAGTGTTGAGTCAGTTTCCACTGCCCGATTGCCTGCAACGCCGAATGACGCAGCACTGGATTGTCTGACGTCACAAAGGTACCGATGACCTGAGCATCGCCGCCAGGAATCAGCTTGCGACCAGCCGTATAGGCCAGCAGCGTCTGGAGCGTGCTGCCGTCTGACGCCTGAGTGGCTTCCGCGAGCAATCGCCCGAGCTGCCCAGCGTCTGCACTGCCGCAGATCAATTGCACGAGCCTCGCTCGCTTTTCCGCAGTGATGCTGCCCGAATACAGATCTTTCATGAGCAGTTCAACCGGCGCCCCTGATCCCAGTGCACTGAAAGCGAATGCGACCGAATCAGCGTCATTGGCAAAGTTCATTTCGCCTTTCTCGAACGCCGGTCGCCACTTTGAGGCAAGCTCCTTTGTGGTCAGCCACATCGCATAATCCAGGTTTCCGTCCATGGGCTGCTTCAACGGCAAGAGTGCCGTTTCAATCACATCGGGAGCATCAAACCGATTCACAATCGCTGCACTCGCGGGCGGCTTTTCTTCCGGGAACGCCGTTCCCAGTGCGACCTGTCGCTCGGAATCTTCCAGTGGCGAATATGACAAGGCTCGCACTGCTTCGAGTCGAACTCGGGGATGAGCATCCGTCACCGCGGCTTTCAGCCATTCGAAGGATTCCGGAATGAAGTACTTCCAGTGACTCAGCACTCGCACAGCTGCCGCACGAATTCTTCCGTCTTCACTCGCCAGCAGACGCTTGAGCAGTTCCGGCTGAACAGATCCGGCGGTCTGGTAGCACCAGAGAGATTCGAGCAGCACATGATCACGCTCAGCATCGGACAACTGAACCCCCTTGAGCCAGGCTGTCAACTCTTCGGCAATCTGTGGTCCTCGCTGGCGAAGAATCTGCTTCGCTGATTGACGTTCAACCCCGTCATTCGAACGCAGGGCTTCAAACAGTTCGACATTGCTGCGATCGCTGACCTTTCGGAATTCTCGCTTGGGAGCCCCCTTCCAGGTGACTCGCCAGATTCGTCCGTGAGTGTGGTCGCGGCGTTCATCGCGGAAGTCGACCTCTCCGTGCTGAATGATCGGGTTGTACCAGTCTGCAATGTAGATGGCCCCGTCTGGTCCGACTTTGACGTCGATCGGACGGAAGGCGACGTGATCAGACCAGATGACTTCCTGCTGTTCGCGGGAAACGTAGCCGGATGCTTCTTCTGTCAGAACGAAACGAACGACTCGATGACCGCGAAAGTCATTCGTTATCGCATTTCCCTGCCAGTCCGGCGGAAGCATGGGTGTTTCAACCAGCTCAAGTCCGCAGTGCTTTGGACTTCCGGGATTCAATCCTCGCACCAATCGTTCCGCGTCGGCCGCGGTGAAGTAATAGGCACCGGGAATCACATAGTTGATTCCTTCGCCGCCTGCTCCGTCGGTCGCAAATGACTGACCAAAACGATCGTAGTGATGGCCCCAGGTGTTCACGAGTCCTCGCAGAAACACACCCAGCTCAAGCGTCTCAGGTCGGAACTGCCAGATACCACCAGCGTTCAGGCGTCGAACGCCCCAGGGAGTCTCCACGTGGCTGTGAATGTAAATGGACTGATTGAAATAGAGGTAGCCGTCATAGCCCCATCGCAGCGTATGCAGAATATGATGAGTATCTTCGGTGCCAAAGCCAGACAGAACAACACGGCGCGAATCGGCCTTGAGGTCACCATCGGTATCGGCGAAGTGCAGAAGCTCTGTGCTGTTAGCGACCCATGCCCCGCCGTCGCCGGGAGCAACGCCGGTTGGGATCAGCAACCCTTCCGCAAAGACGTGGGTCTTGTCCGCCACACCGTCATGATTCTGGTCTTCCACCACAACCACTCGATCGGTCGCCGGAGCTCCGGGAACGATCTGCGGATAAACCTCGGAACTCGCGATCCACAGTCGTCCGTCTTCGTCGAAATTCATCTGGATCGGCTTCGCGATCGCCGGATCGGCGGCAAACAGGTTGACTTCGAATCCTTCCGGGACCCGAAACGTGGCCTTCTCCAGTTCCGGATCAGGAGCCGGGATGTCCTTCAGGGCCGGAGGTTGAGCGACTGACGGTGCCGTCAGGCATGCGAAGCCACAAAAGAAAGCGATCAGAAAGGATTTGCGAGCAATCATGGGCAGCTGTCGTGGCAGGAAGAATATCGCGGGTGGGAATTGGAATGAGCGGAAGGCCGATCAGAACACGATCGGCGCTTCCGAATGATCAGTGATCAGCAAATGTCAAATTATGGCAGTGCCACGGTCTTCAGATTCTGAGGACCGCCTTCCGCCTGAACCAGAACCAGCGCTGATGATTCATTCAGCTTGTCCATCTGCACCGTACCGGCCATGGCTTCAACAGTTTCGTACTTCTGGCCAGCGGTGCCGCCCCCACCAACAGGCTCGGTGAGTCCTTTGTTTTCCTTCAATCCTTCCGTGGTGATCTTCATCACACCGCGAGCACTGTTGCTGAGCAGCAGGTAGTCGGCTCCGTCTTTCTTGTAGGAGATCATGTCGAGTGGACGATTGCGATTGCCCAGCTCGGCAACGGTCGTCGCCTTGACCTTGCCCGCAGCATTTTCCAGCTGCTTGACCGGGATCTTGACGAGCGGCGTACAGACATAAGCGCCAAGGATTGCTGGTTCGCCGTCAATCATCATCGGAACAAAGGTTCGCATCGCAGCATAGTCTTCGCTCTTGCCGTGAGCTGCATGGTAGATCTCAACACTCATACCCTTGTCTGCTTCAGCGAACGGAAAGTTGAGTTCGCGAACAGTCGAGGGAGCTTCCGCATTGCTGAGCCCGGAAACAAGCACTTTATTCTCGAAGAACGCAATATCGGTGATGGATTCCGTCCGGCGGTTCTGAGCGCGGCGGCCTTCCCCGACGACCTTGTCTTCCGGAGCATCTGCCAGAGCGGCTTTGGAAAACTTCACGTTTTCGAGTGACAGGGCAGACACTTTGCCATCGCCGTCAATCTGAGCAATCGCCGGCTTCTCGTCAGCTGTGACTGCGACAAAAGCGGAACCAGTGCGAGGATTCACGGCCAGATCATTGATCACGACGGCCCTGGCCTTCAGTTCTGTTGCCAGGACTGCCGGGAGATCGTTGATATTCACGCTTGCCTTTGACGGGTCGCCTTTCGTGTTGCCAGTCGCAACAGCAAACACAGCAGCTCCCTTTGCGTCGCCGATGAACAGAATATCCTCAGGGCCAAAGGCCAGAGTGGTCGCCGACTTCAGATCGGGCGTCCCTGGGTTCAGACCCCAGACGTCTGCTGCGAATGATGGAGTGTAATTTCCTGCCAGAACCGCAACGGCCAGTGCCGCTTTCAGAGTCCATCGTTTCAGATTCATACGAAAACATCCTTCACAGTCGGAAGCACGAAACACGAAGACACTAAAGGAGAACCAATGATGGTATGCAGGCAATTCACGAGCGCAGGAAGCGATGGTCCACAAACGCCTGTCCCGCACCGGTCCGGGATTTCAGCCAGCGCAGAGCCAAGGGTCCGAACACCACAATCCTTGGAGAATCAAAACGGATTCCGGCGCTGAAATCAAATGAGAGAGGCCCTGATGGGGGATCGGCCGTACAAGGGAAGGGCACGGCGGCGAACTGTGACAAGCGAAAGCGTTTGGCTTGCCGATTGGTGGATTGTGCACTTGAAATGCAGACCGCTCGTCGTTGTCAGACGCCGTTTATGAAATGTCGGCCTACGGATCGACTGAGTGTCGGCTGCTGATACGCCAACTCGCATCCATCAGCCTTTGTCGCTCGGTCTGTTCGGCGACGGCTGGCGAAAACGCATCTCGCCCGCTTCGACCTGGGAAGCCGGGCCAGGCAGCCAGGCCTTCGGGGGCTCGGTCCGAGATGATTCGACGTGACTCAGGGAAGTACGATGCATGGCTCGGATCATCGAACTTAGATTGTCGACCGTACAGGGCGGAAAGGCCGTCCTGATACAGAAGGGTCCAGTCGCTGCGAGTCTTCATATGTTCGATGGCAGGCTGATCGCAGGTTCGGTCCAGCAAAACAAGATTCGGATTCCCGAACTCCAGTACTCGATTGGAATCAACCGGTCCGGAGTCTTTGCCGCGGTGACGGCGGCTCATGTCTTTTCCGAACAGCAGATCGAAGTTCATGTCGACAACAGACTGTGGATAACACGTGTCGTATCGTCCGTCGAACCCGACCGTGGTTCCGGGATGAAGTGCTGCAAGCGCGTATTGAGCCCAGTCGAACGTCACAACCGCGCGACCGCGAATGTTCTCCCTGGCCATAAACTCCACGGCGTCGACAGGGTACTTTGTCCGATCAACACCGAAGTTCCAGAGGTTAAATCCAAGCAGTCCAGCCAGTCCGGCAGCAACCGCCACCAGTTCAACGCCGATCCAGCGTTGTGCCTTTGCCGTCAGAGGTTCGTTCTGTCCGAGTGTCGGGCGCCATTCGACAAGGCGGTCCCACAGCGACATCAGATGCTCTGGAATCCAGAATCCAAAAGCCAGCGCGAAAAATGCGAGGTGGCGTACATGTCCCAGTGTCTGAACGGCAACCAGAAACAACACGATCAGCTCAACCCAGTCGCGGCGTTTCTTTGTCAGCGTCACGGCAAGAATCGTCAGTAGCGATAGTGCGAGGAACGGGAACGCGGTGACGCCTCCATCAAGGACGTTGGCCCATTCCGAAACTTCCGGGCGAGGCTGGCTGAGTGAAACCAGCATCCACCATGGCAGTTCCCAGCCGTACGGATTGACGAACACGGCAGCGATGCACGCAACACCAAGAATGGCGAACAGCACGACCGTGCGAGTCGCCTCGAGGCGACGATGCCATGCGGCTTCGATGCCTCGCAGGCCCAGCAACGCCAGAATGACACACAGCCCGGCAAGAAATCCTCCGTGCGAGTTCGTCCAGAAGATCATCAGGGGCACACAGAGAACCAGCATTCGTGTTCGTGGCCTGCCCGTTGCGATGCCAGCGGTATTCCAGTCCCTGAATGCGGATTCAAAAATCAGCATCAGCAGGCCGAAGCACAGGAAACTGAACAGCTGTGGTCGCATCAGCCAGAATTCTGCCAGTCCGGCGGCGACCGGAACCATTGCGACGACGGCTCCCATCATTGGAACATTCCGTCGACGGGCGTGACGGATCATGAGTGCGAGCAGCCACAGTCCCGAGAGGCACTTGAAGACCATCAGGCCGGAGCCACCAATCCAGCGTTGCCCAAGAGCCACCGCCAGCTCAAAGATGTTCTCGTGATTAATCCACGGAAAGTCCGGCGTTGAATAGGTGTGCGTGGCTGTTCGCGGCATTGCCCCGTAGTACAGCCAGTCTTCACCGTACTGAATGTGTCCCCAAAGGTCAGGCTCAATCGTCCGCCATGCCAGGAGATTCGCGGCAACAAGGCCAAGCAGTACCAGGATCCCAATATGGAGCCAGCGAGGAGTCTGATTGTCGGCGACGGTGCTCACGTGATCGGTCCGGAACGTTGATGTGCCATTGACAGCATGTCTCTCGGCGCAACGCTAGCTCACAAATCAAAGACCAGAACACGGACGCCTGCACTCATCGATGTTGCCAGGAGACAACGCTGCCCCGCAGGCCTTACGGTTGTCAGGACCGTTACAACCGCTACGAGATACGCCTGCAGAATGAGGGGCACTGTGTCAGAGCCTGACTTCCACGGCCTCTGGATAGCCCCAGAAGGCTTCGCCAAACGTGTCTGTGTTTGTGTGATCGTGGTTGGAGTAGATCACGTGCGATCCTTTTGGCACCACATAGACACGTCCATCCAGAATCAACTTCAGTTCGGCATCAGAACGCATTTCGATGGTCCAGGCTCGTCCAATCCACATGAAATCCGGACGCCATTCACCTCGGATTTCCGCACCGGCGATCGGAAGTCCGTTGATCGTCATTGTGCCTCCGAAGCAATGACGCGTCAGCTCTTCCGCCAACAACGCCGCAGCGATGCAGATGACGGCCAGTGTCCACCGGCGAGTCTTCTTCAGGATTCCTGAGACGGTGAGCATATCGCCCTCGGCCTACGCGGGTTCAAAGAATCTCCGCAATCGGAGCACCGTGATCAATGTCAAGCCGCTTGCGATCAGGAATCTCAAGGCGTCGGGAGTCCAGTCCAAGCTGATGCAGGATCGTCGCATGGATGTCGGTGACGTAGTGCCGATTTTCGATCGCGTGGAATCCAATCTCGTCGGTCGCTCCGTGAACCTGACCGCCTCGAATTCCGCCACCGGCCATCCAGACGGAAAATCCATAGATGTGGTGATCGCGACCATCGGAGCCCTGTGAGCCTGGCGTGCGACCAAACTCACTGGCGAACAGCACAATGGTCGAATCCAGCAGGCCTCGCTGCTTCAAATCCTTCAGCAGTCCGGCAATTGGCTTATCAACGGCCTGAAAGTTCTTTTCGTGGTTCGCCTTCAGACCACCATGTGCATCCCACGCTCCCGCGCCGCCCGCTCCGTGCTGAACCTGAATGAAGCGAACTCCCCGTTCGATAAACCTCCGCACCGCCAGCATCTGCATTCCGAAATCACGAGTTTCCGGCTGATCGATACCGTACATCTGATGAATGGACTGAGTCTCCTGGTCGAACTTCAGAGCCTCGGGAACTGACATCTGCATCCGAAATGCCAGCTCATACGCCTTCAGTCGGGCCGCAAGCGAGGGATCATTGGGGTATTGCTGTGATCGAAGACGGTTGAGTCGCCCAACCAGGTTGAAGCCAATCTGCTGCTCCTGCTCTGAAACCCCCGCAGGCCTGACACCATAATCCAGTGGGTTCGCGGGATCGACGCGAATTGGTACCGCGTCATGCTCCGGTCCCAGATAGTGACCGTCCTTGGCATTCCAATACTCTCGATTGCCCATCGAAATGAACTGTGGAAGATTGTCGTTCAGCGATCCCAGTCCATAGTGCACCCAGGCGCCCAGCGTCGGGAATTCTCCGTCCAGCATATGACGACCGGAATGAAACTGCGTCTGCGCCCCATGATTGTCATCTGTGGTCCACATAGATCGTATGACCGCAATGTCATCGATGCAGCCGCCAACATGAGGAACCCAGTCACTCAGTTCAATACCCGACTGGCCATAGCGACGAAAGCCAACCTGCAGCGGATACAGTCGATTGCGCTGCTGGCCGTTTGCGTCATTGATCACGGTGACACGTGCCAGCTTCAGCTTCTCTGGGTTCTGTACTTCCGAGAATGGCGTTTCAGCAATCGTCTTGCCTGCATACTTTGTCAGCATCGGCTTCGGGTCGAATGACTCGGCCTGCGAAACGCCGCCGTTCATGAACAGCCAGACGACACTCTTCGCTTTCGGAGTCGTGTGCGGTCTGCCATTGGGCGGCTCCCAGGCGAGCGGCTGGTCGGCGCGCAGGACTCCGTCCTGCGCCAGCATGGCGGCCGCCGCGAGGCTCGAGAATCCCATGGCGGTACTGGTCAGAAATGTGCGACGCGGGCGAGCAGAAGAGTTGTGCATGGCAAAGACTCGCTACGTTTCAAAGTGTCTGGGAAACACCCGGCTGACCAGACTGCCTGGGAAGCAGCTAATCGAGCATTCGTGGATAATGGCGGGAAAAGTGACCAGATCTTGCGGAGCTTCGATGCAACGTCCCTGTTCAACCTGCCTGATCATCAGGCAACATCCATGGGCCAGTAACTCAATCGGGAAACCTGCCTCGACGTGGATAAGCGTTCGGAGCGAGATTCATTATGCGCTCTCCGCGGCCGCAACAACAGCCTTCATTTTGGCAAGGCCGGTCTTTGCGACTTCGAGTGCATCCAGCTTCCAATACTCCGGATTAAACAATTCCAGAGACAGCGTCACCGACCGCCCGTTACCTCCCAGCGCCTTCAGAATCTGCGTCATCGGTGCGATGCCATCGCCTGGGTAGACGCGGTGGGAATCATTCATCTGCTCGCGCGAGGGCTCGGCCGGATAATCGTTGATGTGGAAGACCTGGAGCGATTCATCGCTGAACAGATCCAGCCCGGCGAAGTCTGAGCCGCCTTTGTACAAGTGATAAGCGTCGAGAAGAAGCAGCGTCTTCGGATGCCCGGTGCTGGCGGCCACGTAAGCGACTTCGCCCAGTCGAGACAGGTTCTTTGAAAATCCCCAGACCTCAAGCTGAGGAGCGACGCCGCAGTCATCGCCCACCTTCTGCAGGGCCGCATACCGCTCTGCCGCTGCATCGAGGTCGATCTTTGGTGCATCACCGCCATGGGCCCCGACCGGAGGAGCGGCAATGCGAGTTCCGCCAATCTGGCGAAGCATGTCCATGTCCCGCTTCGCTTCTTCAAGCCCGTTGCTGCGAGCTTTCTCGTCATCAACGATCCACTGAGCAAAGCCGATCGCACTATCAACGGTCAATCCAAGGTCGGAGATTTTCTTTCCGAGGTCTGCCAGCTTGCCGCCGTCTTCCACAAACTTGCGAAGGTTCGGGATCCACGGTTCGATTCCGTTGAAGCCAGCCTTTGCGGCAATCTCAACTTCCTGATCGACCGTCGGCTTTTGTCCCCGAATCGTGCTCATGTTCAGGCAGTAGCGAAACGGTGTGTTCTCGCGAGGACCGCTTTTGCCCGGTTGGGCTGCCGCAACAGAACCTGATGTGTGGCCTGCGAGCACCAATGCACCTGCTCCGATGGCCTGAATCGCTGATCGTCGACTGGAGTTCATTTCTTCACCGTTTCTATGTCATCACAAAATGCCGACAGGCACGCGGCCTGCCGGCATCAGAGTCAATCATTCTGTGCATTTAAGGATCACATCGATCATCGATCACATCGTTGGATCGAGAATCACTTTCATGGCGCCGGGTTCACCAGCATACAGTCGCTTGAACCAATCCGGGCCTTCGTCGAGCGACGCCTTGGCTGTGATCAGCGGCTGAACCTTGATGGCTCCCTTTTCCAGAAGCTCAATGCACTGAGGATATTCCCCGTTTGATGCACACGTGCCCAGGATATTCAATTCTCGCGTGACGATGGCCTGAAGCGGCATCTGAACGTTCGGCGACAGGTTACCAACCAGAGTCACTGAGCCGCCTTTGCGAACAGAATCGATGGCCGTCTTGATGGTTTCTGTTGCCCCGACCACTTCCAGAGCACAATCGGCGCCGCGACCGGCAGTCAGCTTTTTGACTTCGGCAGGAACGTCGACTTCTTTGGCATTCAGCCCGACATCAGCGCCCAGCTGCTTTGCTTTCTCCAGACGTCCGTTATCGATATCGACTGCAATCACGGTCGAACATCCAGCGAGGCGAATGGCTTGAATCGTGAGAAGGCCAATCATGCCGCTCCCGACCACAACGGCAGAATCACCGAGCGTCACCGGAGTCCGATTCGCGGCATGCACCGCCACCGACACAGCTTCGATCATGGCTGCGTGTTCGAACGGCAGCGACTTCGAAATGCGATAGCAGATATTCTGAGGCACTGAGATGTATTCGGCGAAGGCTCCGTGCCGACGATATTCACCACAGGAAACACCCAGAACCATTCGGTTGTCACAAAGGTTGATGGAGCCACGTCGACAGAAGTAGCAGTGGCCGCAGGAGACCGTGGAATCAAACGTCACGTGATCGCCAACCGCGAACCCCTTCACCGCACTTCCGACTTCTGAAACCACGCCGGCGGCTTCATGTCCCATCACAAGTGGCGGAATACGTCGCCCGGTACTTCCGTCGTAACCATGAATATCACTCCCGCAGATGCCGCATGCTCGAACCTGTACCAGCAGGTCGTTTGCGCCAATCGTGGGTTTGTCGAAATCCACTACCTGGAGTCGCTTGTACTCCGACAACAACATCGCCTTCAAAGTCCAGCTCCTCAACAGGGACAATGCCCTTCCACTCGAAAGAACCACCCAGTCCGAATCGGGGTGTTGCTCTCTTCACATTCCACAACAGATGCACGGCGCACACATCGGACGGTAAACGCCACAACAATTGCATCCAGCGAATCCGCCGACAGATGCCTCTGCGGCTGATCCGTTCTCTGCAACGGTTCAGGCGGTTCGGATCGTAATGATTCACGGCATGTGTGTCACGGTGTTCGGCGGGCACCCCCTTCCGGAACAGCCGGGTCCTGAAAACAAAAAAAGGCCCGACGTTGCCGCCGGGCCTTCTGGTGATCGGATTTTGGTGGTGAAAACCTATTCTTTCTCGGTTTCCTTCAGCTGCTTGCGAAGAGCCTGCAATTCTTCCTGCATGGCCTTCATTTCTTCATGAAGCTCCTTCATGGATTCATGAACTTCACGCTGTTTATTGAAGTCCTCGTGAGCCTTTCGGGCATCTTCAGCCGCCACCTGAGCATCCTTCGCCTGCAGCTCAGCCGCCTTTCGAAGGCTCTCGATCATCTTGTGCATTTCCGCCGGCTCCGTTGGAGCCTTGCCGTCAATGATCACACCAGGATGAATCCTCTGGATCCGCACACCCGGGGCACGTTCCCGGATCATCTTTCGGATGTGTTCCGGAAGCTTGTCGAGCCCTTGAATGTCCTCAACGCTTTCCATGTCCTCATCGGTCACAGTGGCGAAGACCACCGGAACTTTCATCTTCTTTGGGGTGACCGCAATCGTCTGCTTGTCACCGGATCGCACGATTTCCATCTGAAGCTCTTTCCCCTCTGACGAGGTCACAGCTTCAACCAGCTCTTCCTTCGTTCCGACCGGCTTTTGGTCGATGCTGACAATGATGTCATTCTTCTGGATCCCTGCTTCCGCCGCAGGTGTTTCGTCACGAACCTCGAGCACCACGACGCCGGTGACGCCAAGCTTCAGATGGCCTCGAAGCAACTCAGACGCTTCTTCACACTGAACTCCGACGACGAGACGCTCTTCTTCTGTGACATCGACTTCAGCGTCACTGCCGGCAATCAGATTCTTTACAACGATTTCGTGCTCTTCAGTGCCTTCTGCTTCGCCCTTGGCATCGTGAAGCTCCATCAGAATGGCCTGGCCTTCCTTGCCATTCACGTCGTATTCTTTCTTCTGTCCGTCAGGACCGACGACGACAACCTTGCCTTTGGTCACGACCTTTGGCGGATCGCCATCTTCACCGGCAGACGTCGATGATGATTCCAGTCGCAGTTCGACTCGCTTGCGTCCCTGCTGATCGGCTTGCTTCTCTTCATCGCCTTCTTCTGTGAGCTCAACACCTTCGACAACCTTTGCGACGTTTTCGTCACTCAGAAGAAGGATGCCCGAGCCTTCAACACGAATCGCAGGCTGTCCGCCTTCCTGCGTCAACAAACGGATCGTCTGACTTTCCTGAGCACTCGCAGTCGCCTGAAGCGACGCTGCAAGAAGGCCTGCCGACAATGCAATCGTCCATCGTTTCATAGTTCTCTCCTGAAAAAAGGGGCAAGCCCCGGTGAAAGTGTGGTCAATTCCCGAAATCACGGGAAGTCGTGTTTCCGATGCGCGCAGTGACACCTGCGACTTCTTGATGAAGGTGGCTGGAAGGCCGTGGCCGCGATCGATTCCGGAGGTCGGAGATGTGGACCGATGATCCGCAATCAGGCCTGCAATATCTTCACGGGGACTCAGCAGCCTTCGCTACTTAATCACCTTTTCCGGATCTTCTGAGGCGGGTACCAGCATCGACTTGTTCTCACCGGCAGGCACAACAAGCCAGCGGATGGGTTCCCGCGAATCTTCTGGCTGCGAAAACAATGGGTGTTGACGGTCCGATTCCAGAAGATCGTTCACGCCGCTGTAGACCGGGATCTGAACCGGGTTCGCTCCCGGCATCTGAAACTGATACGACTGAGGTCCGGTTGAAGCGGTCTGTGCGCGAGTAATCCCGGAGCCGCTAAAACCGCTGGGTGAAACAGGGTTACCGGCCATCGGTCGCTGGTCAGGACTGAAATCCGGAATCAGCATTCCACCGACAAAGGCAATTGCCGCACACAATGTCAACGATGTCACAGGATGGGACCACCAGTGTCGTACAACTTCGCGAGCACGTTCTGAGGAAACTCGTGACGCCGGAGTAACCACCGTCATGTCAGTTCCCCGGGCCGTGGACACAGCAACCGGCACTGCCGGAGCTGCCACAGGTCGTGTCGACTGAGGATTCAGCATCTTTTGAAGACCACGATTTTCCAGCAGTCCACACGCCAGTGTTTTCCATCCACCATCCAGCTGATCCAGACGCTTCAAAAGAGCCTGAGTTTCAGAAGATGAAAGTTCATCATCCACACAGCGCTGGATCAAGAGTTCGTCTCGTTCGCTGATCAGCATTGCGTCTTACCTTCTTCCGAAAACTGCCGCAGATGTCGCCGCAGATTTTTTCTGGCTCGAAGGAGCCTGTATTCAATCGTGTCTTCCTGAACGCCCAGGTGACTCGCGATTTCGCGATAGCTCCATCCTTCTGAATACTTCAGCATCAGGATCTGGCGATCAATTTCGTTCAACTCGCCCAATGCCTGATGAACTGACTGCTGTGCCTCTGCGTCCAGCAGAACGTCCAGCGGTCCGGTAGTCTCCTGCGAAGGCGGAACCGCCGTCACAAGTCGCTCCTGCAT
>CAZIGZ010000121.1:0-19083 GCA_964538835.1 uncultured Chitinophaga sp.
GCTTCCGACCGCTGCGCGTCACAGGCTTCACCTGTGGTACCCAGTGTAGATCGCTTGTCCTCACTCACTTCAATCGCTTTTGTGTTTGGATGTAAACGGCTGAGGGCAGCCATTCTACAATGGGATTGTCCTCAATCGCTTTCACCAAACACAAATCATGTAACGGCTGAGGACAGCCGTTCTACAATCCGATCGTCCATTCCACGTTTGCCGGGTCTCCCGTGTCAAACTCTGGTGAGTGCTGGAAGTCCGACTTTTTGAGGGGGCCGTTGACGCCGTAGGGGACGAGGCGGATCTGGTTCTTTGAGGTTTCGACTCGGATCTCAAGGAAGCTCTGATAGAACGGGGCCTGGTTGGAATCAAATGCGGCGGAGAGCCATTCGGCGGAGAACGGCCAGCCGCCGAACTCGCGGGTCCAGAACCATGCAGGGCGTTTCCACAACGGAGCAGTCGCGTCGATCTTGGACACGACCTGGTCGCGGCTCGGATAGATGGCCCATTCGTCCGTGACGGGCTGTGCAGGCCAGTCGAGCGACGTTCCGAAGCTCAGGTACGCTCCTCCTCCACCGTTGACGAAGTGGCGAACAGTTTTCGTTTTGCCAGAAGCTGTCTTCAGCGGTTCGGCATAGTATTCCAGGTCATGAGTATCCCCGGCCATGACGATGTCGACTTCGTAACGTTCCAGCAAAGTCTTCAGCTCCGTGAAGTCGTCATCACCTTCACTAACATCTCTGCCGCCCGCGTAGAATGGATGACCCAGCAGAGCCAGTTTGAATTTTCCGCTGGCTGACTGAAGTGCTTTCTCAAGCCATGCTCGCTGAGTTTCATCGATGCCGCGAGCGACACCGGTATCGATCGCGAAGAGGGCAAAATTCGGAGTCTGGAACTGGAAGTACGGCAGCTTCTGACGCTGGACCGGAACCCGATATTCGGACTGCAGGCGTGTTGCTTCGGCAATCAGCTGATCGATGTGCCGATCGGTCGTGGACGTCAGATGGTTGTCCGCATAGACTCGAGCCCGCATCGCAGCTCGCGCGGCATCCGGTTCGAAGAACGTGGCCGCAAAGCCTTCCAGAGCATCGTACCAGTCGTGGTTACCGGGAATCGCATAGACAGGTTTGCGAACGCCCATGAACGGCAGCCAGAACCGAGATTCATAATCCTTCATCGCCCCGGATGGATAAACGACATCGGACGAGATGATCACGAACTTCACCTCAGGCCGATTCGCAACTTCCAGCAACTGGGCTCGCAGAGAATGCTGTGACGCATCGCCTTCGCCTGTGTCGCCGATGATGATGAAGGAGAAGTCTTCGTTCTTTTCGAGTGCTTCTGAAAGGCCTTCCGGGTGAATGGCGAGCGGCAGAGGATCAGACTCGGGAACGGAAGCCGCGACCGCTTCCGCCATCGCTTCTCGCCAGGTGTCTGTTCGCTGTTCGGCCCAGGAATTCCAGATGCCCGCGGCCCAGTTTTCGGTATCAAAATACCAGCTCATTCCCCACGCAGGAGTTGTTGCTGCGAGGATCGCGGCGAATGGCAGTCCCATCTGCAATCCTCGACTAATCGCTGCGGCGTAAGAACATCGAGCCAGGCGAAGTCGCACGGCCAGTCGGATTCGCATGATCAGAAGCGAACGAAGAATTCGGCGAGGCAATGCGAGCATGACTGTTCCCTGACGCACCGTCCACCGCCACAGTCCGCCTTCAACCAGCTTCAGCAGTTTGTTGGTCGCCATCAGGCAGGGAATGAACACAAGGAACGACACCAGCAAGCCCGCAAACACATCACCCAGGACCGCAAATCCGGGCGCTACAAGTCCCAGGGCAGTTCTGTCCAGTCCCATGCGACCGAGATGAATGGCCAGCAGAGTGACCAGGAAGGCCAGGATCCAGCTGCGATCCGCGGCTGCTCGCGATGTTTCTTCGGCTACGACCGTGCGAGCCATCGTCATGATTTCCGGATCTGTGAGCAGGTCGTTTGTGACTTCTTCCGTCGCCATGTTCTGAGGATTCAACAGCGGCGACGAGAACATGCGAAGCGAAACACCAAAGAGCCGAAACGCCACAGCGCCAGCCAGCAGGTTGATCAGCCAGACTTCGGGCAGCCATAGAAGCGTCACGGCGACGCTGGCCCATGCCACCAGCATCAACAGCGATCCTCCAGCGCGTTCCGATTGCCGTCGAGCTGTCAGGAAGCTGTTGAATTCACGGAGAGCATCCAGACCGAACCAGCCGGCCAGTGACCAGCGCAGTGCCTGGACTGCGAGCCAGTCCGAGCTGTAAAGAATTGTACCGAGGATCAGCGACACAGCGGCGCTTTTCCATGCGGATCGAGCATCCTGAATTTTGAGCCGACGGAAGCCGTGAATCATCTCCAGCAGTGCCGAAGCAATCAGCAGGATTCCAAGACGGCTTTGCGAATCTCCTTCCAGCACCGGTTCAATCAGCGCGAGAAGGCTCAGGAGAGAAGTGACTACCGGGACGATGAAGTGAGACAGAGGCTCACGTTGCACAGTCATTGTTATCGGCCATGCAGGGCTTCGCTGCGAAGCGAGTTGGCTCGGTTCATCACGTCGTTGGACATGTCGGCCTGTTTGGGACGCAGCTGGAACGAAAACTGTCGATGATCGGTCACGTGGCGTCCAAGGAAGTGATCCGAGAAGAACTCCATCGGAAACTTCTGATACCACGGACTGTTGACGTTAATCATTTCCGTGTGAGTCTGATAGCCGTCCATCAGCAGCTGAACTTCGCGAGTTCCATACCACGTGAAGTCGAACGACGCCGGCGTGTAGCCAATATCCTTGCCATCAACTTTCACCAGCGCGCCCTGAGGGTACGAATTGATCGTGACGCGACGATGCACACAGCCTGTCTGGGTCAGGCAGATCAAAAGAAAGAAGAAGGCAAACGTGCGCCGCATGGGCGAATTCCATCCGTGGAATGTGATTCATGAACCCCGAAGGGCAGCGGAAGGGTAGCTGCTGACTAAAAACGCGACCAGACCAGTTCCTGTTTTTGGTGAGACCGGGGGTTGTGGGGGTAATGGGGTGTTTGGGTTTAGGGCGATTGTCCTCAATCGCTTTGATTGCTGTTTGTATTCAGGGGCGTCAACGGCTGAGGACAGCCGTTCTACAATGGGGTAGCACGCCTGAAGGGCGTGTGCGGAGGGGTTTTCGGTTTTCAGTTTTCGGTTTTCGGTAGTTGCATTCATGGGTAGCACGCCTGAAGGGCGTGTGCCGCAGGCGCCGGAAGCTATTGAGTGCACGCGGAAACGCCAAAGCCGGCTGCAATGAAAAACGAGGATCATGTGGCAAAAGAATGGGGGCAGAAGAATAGACGCAGAAGCACAAGATTCGGCCGCTCCTGCGACTATTCTCCTGCCTCCATTCTTCTGCCCGCCCCTCTCTGCGATTATTTTCCGTCACCCATTTTCTGTCCGACCGCGAACCTGACGATCTTGAGTGTTCAGTGTTCTGGGCACACATGCTGGGCAGGTGCACTGGATCAACGACGCGTTCCCATCGGCTTCCGACCGCTGTGCGTCACAGGCTTCACCTGTGCTACCCGTTGTTAGTCGGCGTCGAGGTTCTTCCAGTCGGAGAAGGTTGCGGCCTGGCCGACTCGGTGGCCATTGTCATCGACGAGGTTCCAGACGATGGCTTTTTCGATCAGGAAGCGTCTCCCTGTCTTGCTGATGCGAATGCCGCGATAGTCATCGACGAAACCATCGCGAAGAGCGCGTTCCATCATCTTTGCTCGCTCATCCCGATGCAGAGGCTCCGCCGTTCGGCGCGAGGGCATGGACGTCAGCGTTGGCAGGTCCATTTCCCAGAGCTTCAATGCCGTTTGGTTGCCGTAGTTCAGGATGGGGTCCTCCTGAGTGCCGTGAGAGACAACGACAAAGGGAGCTTCGAACAGCCGGCGTGATTCCTCTTCCGGATCGTCGCTGCGTTCCATCAGATCTCGCCCCAGGAACTTTCGGAACGAGTTCAGCAGGATCTGAGTATGCCGCATGAACTCGGCGGACTTCCAGGGCTCCACAGTTGGCACGGTTGAGGCAGACCGGACCGTAGACGCTGTTGAACTGGTCGCAGCTGGAGTCACTGAGTCCGTGGAAGCTGCGAGAGTCGCATTTTCCTGGGTTGCAGCATCGGCATCGGAGGGCAGGCTGTCCGCAGATTCCTCTGGCAGAGCATCAGTGTCGCCTGGCAATCGTTTCGGCGGTGGACCCGGATACTGGTAGAACTGACATTCGAGCTTTCCGTTGAACAGCTTTCTTCGTCGAGGAGCACGGCGGCCGAAGTGCTTTTCGAAGAAACGATTGGACGTGATGACATAGACGCTCCATGTTGGCAGGTTGGCCGTAACGCGTCCGAGTTCGCGATAAACGGCTTCGACTTCCAGCGGATCACCCAGTCGCTCGCCGTAGGGAGGATTGCAGATCAGAACACCGTACTCGCGCGTGGAGCGGAAGTCACTGACTTCCTGTTCGCGAAACTGAATGTCGCCCGCCACACCGGCTTCGCGTGCACCTTTCTCTGACAGTCGCATGGCCGCAGGATCATGGTCGAAGCCAAGAATAGGTTCCGGCATGCGAGGCAGCTTCAGGTCCTTGGCTTCTGTACGAGCTTCCTTCCAGACTCGCCGATCCAGCCATGCCCAGTCTTCTGCGATGAAGGAACGACCGAGTCCAGGGGCGATGTTGCGCCCGATCAGAGCCGCTTCGATGGGAATCGTGCCGCTTCCGCAGAACGGATCGACCAGCAGACGGTCACGATTCCAGTAGCTGAGCTGAATCAGTCCCGCCGCCATGGTTTCTCGTAGCGGAGCAGGGCCGACGAATTCGCGATAGCCACGTTTGTGAAGTCCGTCGCCTGACGTATCGATTGTGATTGTCGCGACATCACGCAGCAGAGAAACTTCGATCTGATACATCGCCCCTGTTTCATCAAAGCGGAAGCGATTGTGTTTCTTCTTGAGGCTTTCGACGATCGCCTTCTTCACGCAGCCCTGAACCGCAGGAACAGCGTGAAGCCTGGACAGAACACTTCGGCCAGCGACCGGGAACTTGGCGTCGACCGGAAGAAAGTCGCTCCAGGGAAGTTCAACGGTGCGATCAAAGAGGGCACCAAAGTCCGGCGCGGGAAACTCACCGACCTTGATCAGCAATCGGTCGGCCGAACGCAACCACAGGTTACAGCGAGCGATATCGCGTTCGGTACCGCTAAAGTGAATCTTGCCATCCAGCGTTCGCAGGTTGGTATAGCCGAGTTTCTCGAGTTCTCGCGCGACGACGGCTTCGAGTCCAAAGGTCGTGGTGGCGATCAGTTCAAATTGAGGCATGGGATTTCTTCTGGCAGCAGGAATGTCCGGCGAGGACAAAGGTGCCCGGAATGAGAGACTTCGGCCAAATTGTCAAAGAGTGAAATACTCAGCGATCGGCAGGATGTGGTCGAAGTGTGACAGAGTCAATGATTTCGCTTCGATTGTTCATGACGTCTCACAAATGCGTTCATCTTCTTCCCGGCTGGAAGCGAGTTGCGTACATTGGCCCCTGGGTTAATAGTCCATCGGTCATTGCGGCACCGGACGGCTCGCGCCGTTCCGCTAATTGAACTGGCTTTTCAGCCTTTTGGGGGAACGAGGCATGAGCACTTCGTCGTTCGTTGTGATCAATGGCACGATTGTCCTGCCCGACAGGCTGATTCCTGATGGGATGATCTGCTGGGAAGGGAAGTCGATCACGGCCGTTGGTCGACGGCGCAGGCTTCCTCGTGGCGTCACCGTGCTGGACGCGGAAGGCGGTTACGTGACGCCGGGGTTTGTGGATATTCACGTGCATGGCGGCGGTGGTGCTGACTTTATGGACGGAACGGAGGAAGCCGTCGAGACGGCCTGTCAGGCGCATCTTCGACATGGCACCACGACGCTGTTTCCCACAACGACGACCGGATCTTCCGACCTGATTCATGCCATGATCAAGTCCTGCACTGATGTCGGGAAGAGGCAACGCGCGGGCAAAGCGACTGGTGCTCGCATTGCCGGCATTCATCTGTATGGACCGTACTTTGCGGAAGACAAGGTCGGATGTCATCCGGTCAGCGGACGCCGTGCTCCGGAGGTCGATGAGTACCGTTCGTACTTCGCCACGAAGCAGATTCGGATAGCGACCTGTGCCGCTGAGCTGGACGGAGCTGCGGCCTTCTTCAAGGCGGCTCGCAGAAGCAAATGCCTCATCACGTGCGGCCATTCGAATTCCAGCTGGTCGGAGATGCAGGCCGCGTTCGAAAGCGGCATGAGGCATGTGGATCACTTCTGGTGTGCCATGAGTTCTGTCCCTTCGGTTCGTCAGCGGCTGGGCGTGCCGATGCAGGGCAGCATGGCGGAATTCGTCCTGATGAACTCGGAAATGAGCACTGAGGTGATCGCGGACGGATGCCACCTGGCACCGGAGCTTCTGGAGTTTGCATGGCGAATGAAGGGAGCTGCCCGACTGTGCCTTGTCACCGACTGCAACCGCGCACTGGACATGCCGCCGGGTGAGTACTGGTTTGGATCCGAGCAGGAAGGCAGCCGATTCCGTAGCGACGGCCGAGTCGGCTGGGCTCCGAATGGCAGCCTCGCCAGTTCGATCGTGGGCATGGACCACATGGTCAGGCACATGGCTGGTTCCACGACCACCGATCTGGCGTCCGTCATTCGGATGGCCACCCTGACCCCCGCGGAGCGAACTGGCATCGCGGCCAGCACCGGCAGCCTCGAATCCGGCAAGGTGGCCGACATCCTTCTCCTTCGGCCCGACCTGACCGTCCGCACCGTTATCCAGTCCGGCGTTCCACGGATCGCCTGAATGCGCAGGCGTTCGTCGCAAGTGATTATTTTTGAAAGAGTTGCGACGTCAGGTGGCTGGCACCTAAAACTTGAGGTGCATGGCACCTGTGATGGGGATTCGGGTCGGGTGACGGGCTGCGGGGGCTTGGTTATGCTTCGGGTTTGGGCCGTTTGAGAAGGCACGCAGGTTGTTATGGTCACGGACGCATCCTCTGAGATTCCCGCATTTCTCCAGTCGCTGAATCCTCAGCAGCGGGCGGCGGCGATGCATGGGGAGTCACCACTCCTGATTATCGCTGGGGCCGGAACCGGCAAGACGACCACGCTGGCTCATCGAGTCGCCTGGCAGATTGCATCGGGAGTGGACCCGTCTCGCATGCTGCTCCTCACGTTTACTCGGCGGGCCGCGGCGGAGATGCTGAAGCGCGTCGAGGCGATCCTGTCGCAGCTGGATCCGGCGGCGGTGAAAGATCCGTCGGTTTGTCAGAGAACAGCGATCCGGCGTTTGCGAGGCGGTACGTTTCACTCAGTCGCGACGAATCTGCTCCGGCGCCATGGGCACCTGATCGGACTCCATCCGGACTTTACGATTCTGGATCGAGGTGACTCCGAGGACCTGATGAATCTGGCTCGGTCCCAGCTGAACCTGCCAAAGTCAGGCAACCGCTTTCCCCTGAAAGCAACCTGTCTCGACATCTACAGTCGCTGCGTGAACACTCAATGTTCGCTGGAAGTCGTACTGCGAAAGTGGTTTCCCTGGTGCATGGAACATCAGGAGCAGCTTGGCAACCTGTTTACGATCTTCAGTGAGACAAAGGAGAAGCAGCGGGTTCTGGACTTCGACGACCTGTTGCTGTTCTGGAATGCTCTGGTGGACGACGATGAGGCGGGTCCGATTGTCCGTGAGCAGTTCAGTCGGATCCTGGTCGATGAGTATCAGGATACGAATGTGCTGCAGGCGCAGATTCTGAAAGGACTCTGTCCGGATGGGCGCGGTCTGACGGCGGTCGGCGATGATGCTCAGTCGATCTACTCCTTTCGGGCCGCCACCGTCAGGAACATTCTGGACTTTCCGGATCACTATCCCGGCACGACCGTCATTCCTCTCGAACAGAACTACCGAAGTACTCAGCGGATTCTGGATGTCACCAACCGCGTCATTGCGGAAGCGACGGAGCGGCATCGGAAGGAACTGTTCTCAACTCGCGGTGAAGGCTCAAAGCCTCAGCTTGTGACGTGCAGCGATGAGGAATCGCAGAACGAGTACGTGATCGATCAGATTCTGGAGCGTCGGGAAAAGGGCGTGGCTCTGAAGCAGCAGGCTGTGTTGTTCCGTGCATCGCATCACAGCATGGCGCTCGAGGCTGAGCTTGGTCGCAGGAACGTCCCGTTTGTGAAGTATGGCGGTCTCCGATTTCTGGAGACGGCTCATGTAAAGGACCTGATTTCCTTCCTGCGTCTTGCTGAAAACCCGATGGATACGGTGGCGGGTTTTCGAGTCCTGGTGCTGTTGCCGAGTATCGGGCAGGCCAAGGCGACGTCGCTGATGGACACACTGCGAGATGCCGGTGGGAATTTCGATGAATGGACGAAGTGGACTCCTCCTTCTGCATTAAGAGACCTCTGGCCTCAGCTGGTGCAGCTGCTTCAGCGACTGGAGAAGCGAACTAAAGACGACGATGCAGGAGTCTCGACAGATCTTCATGCCATTCGGCTGTACTACACGCCGCTGCTGGAATCGAAGTACGACAACGTCGTGGCTCGCACGAATGACCTGAAGCAGCTGGAAGCGATTGCCTCACGTTATCAGAGCCGCAGCGAGTTCCTTTCTGAGATGGCGCTGGATCCTCCGACATCAACGCAGGAGATGCCCGCGGATCCGTTTCTGGATGAGGACTATCTGATTCTGAGCACGATTCATTCGGCCAAAGGGCTGGAATGGGATTCGGTGTACGTCATCCATGCGGCCGATGGGAACATTCCGGCCGACATGGCCACCGGCAGTGCGGAGGAGATTGAAGAAGAGCGACGTCTGTTTTATGTCGCGATGACTCGTGCCAAGAATAACCTGACGGTGATACGTCCCGAAAGATACTACTTTCACAATCGCCACAAGAGTGATCAACATTCTCTCAGCAAGATCACTCGCTTTCTGACATCGTCCATCCAGAAAGAAATGCAGATCGTTTCTCATGGAATCGGCGGTCCTGGAAGTCGCGGGCCGGGCGGACTGGTTCAGGGCGATACGAAAGAGATTCGTAAGCGAATATCGAAACTCTGGGGCTGATTCGCAGAAAGCAGTACTGGAGGAGGAAGCGGATGAAGACACCTCAGCTCGGTTCTGGATCGTTGACGGTTCTGAATTCGTGGAAATAGTTGGAACTTCTTGTGTTGGGAAAGCCTCTGAATCCTGACAAATGATTCGCAACTCCTGACCACCCGGGTTTGGCTGGCTGGCTCTGCGCCGGATGTGCTTTTCGCCGCATTTCTGTTCATGTTGCTGCCTTGCCTGCAACCATGCAGCACCGTGCGCGGACGAAGTTCATTCAGGACCTGACCGGTATCTTCGTTCGGGTGTTGGAAAGTGAATAGCATGAGTGCCGAGGCAGGTTTCCCATGTTGCTGGCCGGGCCTCAGGTTGAGCGTTGTGAGTTTTGGTGGGCGTTGTGGCTGCGAGTGGGCTGCTCAAGGAGATTCGAGTGATGGCATGTCGTCTGGTGTACCTTGCGGCTTTGATGTTGCTTGTCTCTTCAACCGGGCAGGCGCAGATTCCCTTGATTCACAATCCGATGCCTCGCCCACCTGGTGAGCCAGAGTTTCGAGTCAAAAGTGTCGAGGTCCATGCGGAAGTTCGCGATCAGGTAGCCACCGTTCAGATGGCTCAGACCTTTCAGAATGTTTCGCAGCGCGTGCTGGAGACTCAGTTTCTGTTCCCGCTGCCTCCTGATGCTGCGATCAACGGTCTGACCTTGATTGTCGACGGCAAGGAACTCAAGGGCGAATTGAAAACCAAAGAAGAAGCTCGCCGGGCCTACGAAGAAATCGTCCGACAGCGAAAAGACCCGGCTCTCCTGGAGTTTATGGATCGCGGGTTGTTTCGAACGAGTGTCTTTCCGATTCCCCCCGGGGAAACTCGTCGCGTTGAGATTCAATGCGTCCAGCTTCTGAGCAGTGTGAATGGTCTCGTGGATCTGACATTGCCGGCCGGCCCCGCGTCTACTCACAACGTCAAAGTGGATGAGCTCAAGATTGACGTTCGCATCGAATCCACGATTGCACTGGGCAATGTCTACAGCGCGACTCATGATCTGGCCTTCACTCGCAATGATGAAAAGACGGCACGAGGACATCTGGAGCTGAAGGATGTCACCAAAACGCAGGACGTGCGTATTCTGTTTGGAACGAAGGAGCAGGATGTTGGAATCAGCGTTGTCAGCTTCAAGCCGGAAGACGAAGAGCAGGGGTACTTTCTTTTGCTGGCGTCTCCCGGAAGCAATGACAATCAGAAGCCGATCATTGGCCGAACTCTGCTGTTTGTCGTTGACCGATCCGGCAGTATGGCGGGCGAGAAGATGGACCAGACCAAGTCCGCACTGAAGTACATGCTGAATTCGATTGGTGAACAGGACACTTTCAACATCGTTGCGTTCGGCAGTGAAGTGAAGACATTCAGGCCTGAACTGGAAGCCGGCACGGCTGAAGCGAAGAAGGCCGCTCTGGATTATGTGGCTGATCTGTTTCCCGGCGGAGGCACGAACATCAACGGAGCACTGACGGAAGCACTGGCTCAGCTAAAAGATGAGAGTCGTCCGACCTACGTACTGTTTATGACGGACGGCCTTCCAACGGTTGGAGAAGTTTCGGAGCCGGCGATCACAAAGAACGCGGAGAAAGCAGCTCGGCGCAATGTTCGAATGTTCAACTTCGGCGTTGGCCATGACGTCAACAGTCGACTGCTGGATCGATTAGCGAAGAATCATCGAGGCCGAACGACGTACGTTAAGCCGAATGAGAACATTGAACAGCCTGTCACGACGATGTTTCAGCAGATCAGTATGCCGGCGATGACGGACATCAAAATGGTGTTCGAGTCGAACGGAAAAGCGTCGGGAAGTCTGGTGAATCGTCAGATTCCCGAAACACTGTCGGACCTCTTTTTCGGTGAGCAGCTGATTATCACTGGACGTTATCGTGACGCTGGAGATGTGCGAGTCACGCTTGAAGGAACGGTCAACGATCAGGCAAGGCGGCTGATTCAGGAAGCGAAGTTCGGTAATGTCCAGGAGACTCGCCGCAACGCGTTCGTTGCTCAGCTCTGGGCGACTCGACGCATCGGCCAGATAATCGACGAGCTGGATTTGAACGGGCAGAACAAGGAACTGGTCGATGAACTTGTTGCGCTGTCGCTGAAGTATGGCATCATGACGCCGTACACATCGTTCCTTGCCGATGAGACTCGTTCCCTGCAGGATGGCCGGCTGACCATGGAGGAAGCAACCGATCGGCTTTCGAGCGGACTCGGCATGGCATCCGGAGCCGGCGGCTTTGCTCAGCGTGAGTTCAAGCAGAACCTGAAGAATGCCGAACGAGTGTCTTCGGAAAAACTGCGGGCGAGCGAAGAACTGAGTAATCTGTTTGGCAGTTCTTCTGGCGGCAGGTCCGGCGGTTCGGTGCCGACTGCGGGTCTGGTGCCGGCTCCGGGCGGACCAGCGATGGGTGGTCGAGGGCCTGGCATGGGGATGGGTGGTCAAGGCATGGCTGGCATGGGTCTGGGCGGAGAACCGCGTTCTACTGTTCGCAAGATTGGCGACCGAACCTTCTACTGGAAGAACGAAGAGTGGCAGGACGCGGCGTTGCTGCAGGATGGAAAGCTAAAGGAAGTGGAGATCACGACGGTGAAGCAGTTCTCTGACGAGTACTTTGAACTCGCGAAGAAGGATGGCGGCAAGTGGAGTGTCTTCCTGTCGATTGAAGAGCCGATTCTGGTCCTGATGGGCGACAGGGCTGTGCGAATTGTTCCAGTGAAGGCGGAGTAAAGTGTTGAGCAATTGTCCGCCAGTGTAGAGCGACTGTCCTCAGTCGCTTTCGCGCTGTCCCCTGATCCAGTCTGCAATGAAGCGACTGAGGGCAGTCGCTTTACGATGGGTCAGGCGGCTTCGCGGGCTGGTGGCTGATGAATCGTGCTGGATTCACGCACGGTCAGCTGCTCGAGCAGTTCGCGGATCGTTCGTTCTGCTTCGATGCGATCATGCTGCCAGCGCTGCTGGACTTGTTCAAGTTTGGTCTGCAGTTCTGAGATTGCGGCCTGCTGTTCGCCGACCACAGTATCCACGCTGCGTTCATTCAGTTCTGCTTCACGCTCAGCAAACCATTGTTCCAGTTCTGCACGGTCTTTACGGAACTGGACCTGTCGCTCGGTCAGATCTGAGGCGGCCGATTCGACTTTATCACGATCTGCGTGGACCTGCTGACGCAGGCGATCAAAGTAGGATTGAACGTCGTTGCGAGCCTGCTCCAGGCGTGCTCGCGCGAGTTCCGGATTGACGGCATCACGGATCAGTCCCGTACGAGCTTCTTCGATAACCAGTCGATGTTCCAGGATTTCGGCCTGAGTCTGGTCGAGTTCCGCGCGCATGCGATTCAGTCGCTGAGACCGTTCGTCGAGGCGTGCCGCAAGTTCCGCGAGCGAGCTTTCCTGCTGGCGAAGGCGTCGCTGTCGACTTTCGATATCTCGCAGGATGGCATCGCGTTCTTCTTCGCTGCGACGCTGCTGTCTCTGAAGTTCAGAGAGTGCCGCATTTCTGGAACGGTCAACGATTCTGGTTTCGCGGTCGATGGACTCTTCACGTTCTGACAGCAGGGCACGCACATGCTCCAGCTGGCGGAATCTGAGGCGGTGCAGTTCCAGGAACTTCAGGCGTTCGCTTCGGAACAACTGCTGTTCTCTTCGAAATTCTCGGAGTTCCGCTTCAAGATCATCTTTGGCGCGAGTCAGGTGTTCGAACTGGAATCGATAGCGGCGCTGGAGATTGTTCTGTTCGGTCAGCAGAGCCTGTCGTTTCTTTTCGACCTCTTCGCGCAAACGTGCCTGTTCGGCTTCGACATGTTCGCCGAACTGTTCTCGCTGCAGCTGCAGATCTTCTGCCTGCTGCTTCAGTTCCGCGACCTGAGCTTCGTAGGCCTGCTGGAGTTCGTCCTTCTGGCGGGCGACACCCACCAGTTCCTGTGCGATTTCCTGGCGAGCACGTTCGGACAGACGCAGACGTTCGGACCGAAGTTCTTCATCCAGAAGTCGGAGGCGTTCCGCATGATCGGCTCGGTCACGTTCGCCCTGCTGACGCAGTCGCTCTCGTTCCGCTTCGACAACGGCTCGTTCCTGGCCAATCTTAAGTCGCTCTTCGTCGAGTTCTGATCGGACAGACTGTTTGAGCAGAACACGTTCTTCGGCAAGCGATCTCTGGGCCGTTCGCAGCTCGGCCGACTGGCGCTGGAGCAGTTCTTCCTGCTGAGCGACTCGAGTCAGGCGTTGTGCAAGGTCTGCCGAGAGTTCACGCTGTTCTGTGCGAGCACGAGCGACTTCGGTGGCGAATTCCTGAGCACGCTGTTCGAATGCGCGACGTTCCGCTTCCAGTTGCTGCTGGTCAGCCAGAAGTTCGGCTCGCCGCTGATTGAGTTCAGCAAAACGCTGTTGGAGAGATTCCGCGGCCGCGGATGCCTGCAGAAGAATGCGAAGCGCATCGGATTCTTCGGCCATTCCGTTTGCGGATCCGCCAAAGGGAAGCCTGGCCAGAGGCGGTTCTGTCCCCGAGATGCCTGAAGACGCAACGCTGCTGTCAGCACCTGACATCGTCAGATCCTCTGCAGAGTTGTTCGGCATGTTCGGGACTCCTTTCCCAATTCCCAAACAGGGACTAATCCCTGGTCCGGAAATCAGCACTGATCTGCGCCATGAATCCGTTCATGGACGCGTTCGCTGTTCTGGCCGACGCGGGGCTGCGCTATCGAGACAGCCCGTGGCCACGCTGTACTAGCCCAGCGCTTTGTCGAGCATGTTGACGAAGTGCTGTTTTGCAGGAGCACCTACAACCTTGTCGACGATCTGACCGTTCTTGAACAGCATGACGGTGGGAATGCTGGTGATTCCGTAACCAGCGGCCGTCTGATAGTTGTCGTCAGTATTCATCTTGCCAATCTTCACCTTGCCGGCATATTCGCCGGACAACTGTTCGATGGTTGGCATCAGCATACGGCATGGACCACACCACGGAGCCCAGAAGTCGACGAGAACAGGGCAGTCCGCCTGCAGCACTTCTGAAGAGAAGTTTGCGTCAGTGAACTCGTGAAGGTTACCAGCCATGACAGTTTCCTCTGAGAAATCTTTGCGATGTCGCACGACCAAAGCAGAGCCGCGTGAGCATGCCGATGTATGAGTCAGTCCGATCCACACAAAAATTGTGGCCGGACAGATGATTCCGATCGGCAATTATTGGACAACAGTCAGACACTGTCAACGTGGGTAGAGTTCACGGAACGCCGGAAACGGCACAGATTGGAAGCAATCTGAAGCGACGCTGCCGGGATGTCATCAAGCGTCATCCGATTCCGCGGAAACGACGGTGTTTCGGCAGAAAATGCCGGAGTTTGAGACTCAAAGTGTCGACAAGAAGGTGTCTGTGTCTGGCCTGAACCGGCCGTTTCATGGCCGACTGACTCTGCTCATTCGGCCAGACGCTGGTTTCAGAGACCGGGATTCAGCCCCGCGTTTCGGTAACGAGGCAACGTGCTTGAATCTCCCAGATCACCTGGATTTTCACCCGCAGGAGACATGTTGGGATTACCAGTGCGGAACGTCTTCGCAGGACGTTGCCGATCCTGACAGTCATTGATATAAGCCTGCCGATCAGGACGGCGATCGTCAGTCAGAGAATCTGACTGGTTCATCGTTGTTCGCTGGAACCAGATTTGAAATTCATTTACAGGCCCCAGAATCGGAGAATGTGAACGTGAGCGAAGCGACCCCGGAAGATGCTCGTGGCCAGGAAGCACAGCAGGTTCAGGAAGTTGTGGTATCTGATGCAAATGCCAATGCTGGCTATGCGAATTTTTGCCGAGTCTCCAGCACTCCTGAAGAGTTGATTCTGGACCTGGGTCTGAACCCGACGCCTTACGCCACTGGCAAGGTGGAAGTGAAGGTGACTCACCGAATCATTCTGAACCACTACACAGCCAAGCGTCTGTGGAGTGCACTGTCGATGGCCCTGCAGCGTCATGAGCAGGCCTTCGGCGTTCTGGAAACGGACGTTCGCAAGCGAGTGAAGCTGCCACCGAACCCATAAAGAGGGTTATCAGTTCGTGATCCGGCGTAGCCTGCTGGCTCGTGGGAATTCACCGCTCATGTTTGGTGAGTCAAACGCGAATTGATTAATGATGATTTGACAGAGGCTTGGCGTCTACCGGATGCTAAGCCTCTTTGCATTCCAGTCTGGTTTTGGCATTCTCGTTCGATCGGACGGAACGCCGTTTCTCGACACTCTTCTTTGGATCGCATGGCGACGTATGTCTGAGCAGCCATCACAACCCACACCCAGCGAAGATGGCCCGCAGAGCCAGGAGATTCGACATTCTCAGGTCGCAGCTCTGGTGCCTCAGCATGTTGCGCGAGGTGTCTTCACCACGGGCGCGGTTGTTCTTCAGGGTCAGCATGAGTTCATTGTTGACTTCCTTCTGCGTATGCAGCAGCCGCAGCAGGTTGTGTCACGAGTTGTTCTGCCGCCGTATGTGGTCGGTCAGTTTATCGGTGCTCTTCAGGACAACATCCATCGCTATGAAGAGCGTTTCGGTCCGGTGCACATGCCCGTTATTCCAAACAGCGGTCAGCCTCAGCAGCGGCAGTCGGCTGAAGAGCTTTATGAGACCCTCAAGCTGAATGAAGATGTTCAGTCGGGGACGTATGCCAATGCCGTGATGATCGGGCATTCTCCGACGGAGTTTTCCTTCGACTTCATCACGACATTCTTTCCGCGGTCTGCCGTATCCGCGCGTGTCTTCATGGCAACGGCAAATGCGAAACGACTGCTGGAATCACTGCAGCATTCCTTCCAGCAGTATCAGCAGCGACTGAAGAATCCGCCTGCTCCGCCGGCACCTCCGGAAGAACCGCCGGAGTATGAAAAGCCACAGGGAGACTGGCCTCCCGGGCTCTAGCGGCATACGCTGCGCTGCTGTTCGCGCCCCCTCGCGAATCGTTCGTTCCAGTTCGCTGGTCAGGCTGGCCAGCGGTGTGAAGAAAGGCAGGACCTGACGATGCCGGGATTTCGCTATTGTCTCAACGCCAGCACAATCATGACGACTCCGATTCTGCGGCAGATTGCTGTGGCGAAGGAAGCCGGATACGGTGCGATCGAGCTGTGGCATGACCACATTGATCGCCATCTTCAGGCTGGAGGAACCCTGAAGGACATTCGCAGCGCGGTAGATGACGCGGGGCTGGCGGTGCCGACAACAATTTATCTGGCGGGCTGGTTTCAGCCATCGGGCGAAGAACACACTCGTGCGCTCGATGAGGTGAAGCGGCGACTTGAGCAATCTGCAGCGGTCGGAGCAGAGTTCGCGATTGCCGGACCTCCGCCTGGAAAAGCCGATCGTGCTCTGGGAGCGAAGTACTACTTTGAATTGCTGGAGCTTGGGAAGCAGTTTGGTGTGCGCCCGGCGTTTGAGTATCTGGGGTTTGTTGAGGACATCAATACGATTGATGACGCGATCGACATCGTGACTCGGTCAGGGCATCCGGATGCGACGGTGGTCGTGGACCCGTTTCATTGCTGGCGAGGCGGTGGTCCTGTCTCTTCGCTGCGAAAGCTGAAAGCCGATCAGATTGCCATGTCGCATTTCAATGATGCCCCCGCGAATCCTCCGGCCAGTCAGCAGCAGGATTCGGATCGAGTCATGCCGGGTGACGGGGCGATCGATCTGCGGTCCTATTGTGATCATCTCGCCGCGACCGGTTACGATCGCTGGCTGTCCCTGGAGCTGTTTCGTGAAGACCTGTGGGCACAGGATCCGCTCACGGTTGCAAAAGCGGGACTTCAGAAAATGATGGCCGTCGCAGAAGCGTAAGACATCGCGCGACATTAAGCTGATCAACCGGAAAGTAGCGGAAGGGCGCGAGCCCTCCGGTTGTTGCTGCACCTGAAGCGTTCCAGAGACTGTGAACGCATGTTGAAAGAACAGAATGACTCAGGCGTCGCTTCCTCAGGGGTTTCAGGCATCCGGATCAACATGTGGAATCAAGGCCAGCGGCAAGCCGGACCTTTCTCTGTTTGTTTCCGATCGTCCCGCGAGTGCTGCGGGAGTTTTCACGACCAATAAAGTCTGTGGAGCGCCGGTGATTGTTTCGCGGGAACGAGTTCCCACGGGACAGGCTCGCGCGGTCATTATCAACTCGGGAAATTCGAACGCGGCAACGGGAGAGCAGGGCATTGCCAATGCGAAAGCCATGACCGCGGCGCTGGCAGAACAGCTCAAGTGTGCTCCGGAGGCCGTTCTTGTCTGTTCCACCGGTGTCATTGGCGTCCAGTTGCCGATGCCGGTGATTCTGAAGGGCATTCCCGCCGGAGCGGCATTGCTGGGAAGTTCTGATCAGCATTTGCTGGACGCTGCCACTTCCATGATGACCACCGACACGTTTCCCAAATTAACCTCGGTGGATGTGAAAACTGGCAGTGGCACCGTTCGTGTGGCCGGTGTCTGCAAGGGGGCCGCCATGATTGCTCCTAACATGGCCACGATGTTGTCGGTCGTCATGACGGATGCCGCGCTGACTCCCGATCAATGTCAGCAGGCACTTCGATTCGGTGTGGATCGCACCTTTAACTGCATCAGTGTGGACGGCCACATGAGCACCAGTGATACGGTGCTGCTGCTGGCCAATGGTGCGTCCGGGGTCAGCCTGGGGTCTGCGGATCTGGACAAAGTCCGAGATGCCATTCAGCAGGTTTGCCAGAAACTGGCCACGGACATTATTCGTGACGCGGAAGGGGCCGATCACTTTATCACGATTGACGTCACGGGTCTTTCCCGGCGAGATGAAGCGTACCGGATGGCCAAAGAGATTGCCGACAGTGCTCTGGTGAAGACGGCGATCACGGGCGGCGATCCAAACTGGGGGCGCATTGTTTCAGCCGCTGGTTATGCCGGAGTCGACTTTGATACGGCTTTCGTTTCGCTGACGATCAATGGCGTTGAAGTGTATCGAGCCGGAACGCCGGTCAGGTTTGATGCGACGGCGCTGTCGAAGGAACTGAAATCCAAGCGAGAAGTGCATTTGGTGCTGTCTGTTTCCGGCGGGCCGTGTTCCGGATCAGAATCCGTTCGATTCTGGACCTCGGATTTGACTGCTGAGTACGTTCGATTGAACTCTGAGTACACGACGTAGCATTTGCGATCTGCTGTTCCAACCGCACCGGCGATGTCGACGACGATGAGTGCTCGGTGCGGATGGAATCCGGACCTGGGAGCCTTACTTTTTCGCTCCTGAGCCAGCCGGTTTTGACAGTGAACGCTGGTACGCCTCCAGCATTTGCTTGTACCTCGCTGGCGGAGCAGACTGGCGGTTGGTCGTATCCTGCCGATCACGGTCTCGTTCGGAACTTCCTTCGCGTGACGATCCGCTGGACTGCAGATCGAGACTTCGCAGCATCTCTTCGAAGCTCTTCTGCGAGAGACTCTTTTCTTTCTGCTGCTGGTCATTCAGCTTGCGGTCCTCCAGCTGCTTTTGCATGCGCTCGGTGAACTGCTGAAGTTCTTCTTTGGTCCAGCCAAGTTCGTCGAGCAGTTTTTGGTCGACTTCGCCGCGTTCCAGTTCTTTCTGGAGACGTCGCAGAGCAAGGCCAGCGGCCTGTGCGGACTGTTCGACCTGTTCGTCGGTGGGCTTGGGGGCTTCCATTTCCTGTTCGTTCGGATTGCCTTTCTCGCCGTTCCCTTGTTCGTCACCGTCGCCCGGACCGCCGTTTCCAGCTTCCTCTCCTTCAGGTGTTGATTCCCCTTCGACACCTTTGGAATCCACATCGTTGTTGCCCGCGCTGCCGGAGTGTTGACCATTCGGCTGACGGCGGCCAGAACTGCCGTTTGACTTTCCGCCTTGCTGGCCGCCACCGCTGCTCTTTTCATTACCACCCTTGGGCTCACCACCACCCTTGTTCTCGCCTTCTTTCGGCTCGCCGTTCTTTGGCTCGCCACTCTTTGAGTCGCC
>CAZIGZ010000122.1:0-2353 GCA_964538835.1 uncultured Chitinophaga sp.
ACGCTGGGCCGCCGGCCGTTCACAGGAACCGGAATTCGCAGAACCTCAGTAGGCCGGTGGCGACAGATACATGTAGCGATTGAGGACAATCGCTCCACAATGCCCTACTCCTCCGGAGTCTTCACTCCGTAGAACAGCAGGTTTGCGATCTTCCATTCGCCGTTCTGTTTGATCAGCGTGAAGTGGTCGTAGCCATACTGGACGCGAGGACCAGCGGTGAGTTTCCAGTAAACAACTGCGCGGGCCATTTCGGCTTCAAAGGTGATCGTGGTCTTCACAGGCACCTCCACGGCCTTGAACATCGCCATCTTGTGATAGGTCGCCTGAGTCGTGACAAAGGGGTTTTTCATCTGAGTGTAGAGTTCACCCGATCGTGTCACTTCCTGAATGACAGCGTCGTCAGCAAAACAGTTTCCGTAGTCCCTCATTCGCTGATCGGACCAAGATTTAAAGTAGTCCTTGATCAGCTTTTCGACCGCCGGCTTCTCGGGATTTTCGTCCTGAACATTCTTTGGTGCAGGCGTTTCATCCGCAGGACCTTCCGATGAAGCGGAGACCAGAGTAACAGGTGAGGACACGGCGGAGACAGCCGGTTCTTCGCTGACCTTCTGCCACGCCGTCAGATAGTCCACGACAAACTGATGCACGTAGGCGACATCAACCGTTCTGTCGCCGATCTTTGATCCCAGTGGCGGCACATGGCAGAACGCCACGGTCGCCAGCTTCTTTCGACGCTTCAGCACTTCCAGAGAATACAGCGTCTCCTCGCACAGATACTGTCCGGCATTCTCGGACTTCCGCATCGAATAGCCCTTTTCCTTCAACGCTGCGATCACCTTGTCGGCCGGAAATACCGACCTGTATTCCGTTGGGCCATCACCGGCAATCAGTGGCTGAGCAGGCAGGTTGCCCGCGTTGTCAGGAATCTCTCCTCGTTCGTTGCGAGCTCGCACTTCCACCGCAAATGCACCAGGAGCCCCCTGGCCGAACGAAAACACGGCCACAGGTTTCAGTGATTCGATCTGTGCTTCAATCTGCTTCAGTGGCTCGCCCCAGACGACTGGCAGCTGCACAGCCACAATGCGATGACCATTCCATTCAGTGTCATTCAGAGTCTTGATGGCTTCCCAGGACGGATTCGGCGGACGCTTCTCCCCGAACGGTTCAAATCCGGTCAGCAGAATCACCGGAGGATCGCTGGCTCGCAGCTCCGAGCTGGTTATCACAGCCCCGATCATCATCAGGGCCGCAAATCCCAGCGGCAAAGTTCGGGCAAGCCGAAGTGAGGACGTTTTGATCAATGAAGGAACCAGACGGAACATCGGACAACTCCAGCAACAACAGAGCATTTTCTTCGGTGGCTTCGTCATCTCACGAAGTCATAAAGCGGAAGGGCGCAAGCCCTCCGGTGTTTGCGTCACCCGACGGCTCGTGCCGTGCCGCTCCATGAACAAAAGGTTTCGTGCGATGGCTTATTCTTCAAACATTTCACGGAAACGTCGATCCATTTCTTCCGGCGAAACGTCTTCAATGTGGGTGGCGATCGTCCAGATGTGTCCCCACGGATCCGTCAGTGTTCCGCTTCGATCTCCATAGAACTGGTCACACAACGGCCGAAGTTCGGTGGCTCCCGCTTCGATCGCCCGGTCAAAAACTTCGTCCGCATTTTCGACATACAGCAGCATCGTGACTGTTGTACCGCTGCGACTTTGAGGACCCAGGAAGTCCATTTCCGGATGTTCGTCGGCCAGCATGACGCGAGACGTTCCGATGCTGATTTCCGCATGCCCGACGCGTCCGTCCGAACCGACCAGCTTCATGATTTCTTTGGCACCGAACACTTTGGCATAAAACGCCATCGCATCCAGAGCCCCTCGAACCAGAAGATACGGAGTCACAGAATGGTAACCTTCGGGAATCGCCTTCACGGGACCGGTCATTAGAATACTCTCCGCTGTTCTGTCGAAGTACGTTGTGCGTCTGCTGCCCGTCGTATTCAATCATCCAGCAACCATCGGATTCACATGACGCGTTGAACCGGTGGCCGGGCTGAAGGTTGTGGCCTGCAGGCTGGAGTATGCATGATCTCAATCCAACAGATTCGATTCGCCTACCCCGATGGCCGTTTTTCTCTTGAGATCCCCGAACTCGCTGTCAGCACAGCCGAGTCTGTTGCCATTGTTGGTCCAAGTGGTTCGGGAAAAACGACGCTACTGAACATTGTTGCCGGTATTCTGCCAGTCCGACAGGGAACCGTCCAGGTAGGAAGCACCCAGGTGACGTCACTGAACGATGCCGCTCGCCGTTTGTTTCGACTCCAGAATATCGGGCTCGTCTTTCAGGACTTTCAGCT
>CAZIGZ010000122.1:2453-18885 GCA_964538835.1 uncultured Chitinophaga sp.
ACGCAACGATGAAGCGAAGGAGAAAGTTTCGTGAGGCACGCTTTCTTCCTGGCTCTGCATTCACTCTGGTGGCATCGCGGTCGTTCGCTGACAATCATCCTGAGTCTGGCCATTACCATCTGGCTTCCCGTCACGGTCCGTCTGGCGCTAAGACAGTTTCAGCAGGAGATTTCAGCCCGCGCGGCGTCCACACCGCTGATCGTGGGGGCTCGAGGCAGTCGCATCGACCTGGCACTGCATGCTCTGTACTTTGAATCATTGCCTCCGGCCGATGTCTCCATGAAAGATCTGGAGCAGACAACAGACTCCGGACTCGCTATCGGCATTCCGCTGCACATCCGCTATCGAAGCCAGTCAGCGCCCGGACTGGATGGCGCACCAATCGTCGGGACTTCGCTGGAGTACTTTGAATTCCGAGGCCTGACTCCTGCAGACGGAACTCTGCCCGCACTGCTGGGTGAATGCGTGATTGGCTCGGAGTATGCTCGACTGGCAGGCCTGAAGGTCGGTGACTCCGTGCTGTCTGCTCCACGGAATGCGCTGAACCTGGCGGGTGATTATCCACTGAAGATGCAGATCACCGGCATCCTCGCACCGACTCAGTCCCCGGACGACAAAGCCATCTTCACGGATGTTCAAACAGCCTGGGTGATTGACGGAATCGGCCATGGCCACCAGGAAGTTTCAAAGAACACCGACCCCGCGCTGCTGATTCAAAAGGATGAACCCGACAAGGTCGCTGATTCGAACACCGGGGATAAAGGCACGACGGTCACTGCAAATGCTGGCGTGCTGCCCTTCACAGAAATCACGGAAGCCAATCGAGACTCGTTCCATTTCCATGGAGATCCGGGCGACTTTCCACTGACCGCCATCATCGTTGTGCCGGAAACAGAAAAGGCCCGAGTTCAGATTCTTGGCCGCTTCCAAAGCTCTGCCGCGGAAGCTCAGTGCATCAAGCCGCCGGAAGTCATCGACGAATTGCTCAGCATGGTGTTCCGCATCGAGCAGCTTGTCTGGGCCTGTTCGGTTGCGGCTCTGATCGTCACGCTTCTGCTGCTGGGACTGGTGCTGAATCTGTCCCTCCGGCTGCGCGCCGCGGAAATGCTGACGATGTTTCGACTTGGCTGCAGTCGCGGGACGATCTGGATGCTGCAGACAGCCGAGATTCTGGTACTCCTCGCCTGTGCCTCCCTGCTCGCCCTCACGGGCAGCTGGCTGACCGTAACACTGGGATCAGATGCCATTCGCTCATTGCTCTACTAAACTGTTCCCATTGGAACTTCCCCAACAACTGAACACTGAAAACTGAAGACTGAAAACTGCCATGGCCAAAGCCCACGGAAAAAAATTCGTCGACATCGTCGACATGGCTCGCAAGCAGGTCCAGGAATGCACGATTGAAGACATGATTCAGCGCCGAGAGTCCGGTGATCAGTTCCTGCTGGTCGATGTTCGCGAAGAAAGCGAATACGCCGCCGGGAGAATTCCGGGAGCCATTCACATCGGCAAAGGCGTCATCGAGCGTGACATTGAAGAGAAGGTTCCGGACCCGGCGACACCGCTCGTCCTATATTGTGGCGGCGGCTATCGCTCGGCCCTTGCCGCACTGAACCTCAAGCTCATGGGCTACACTAACGTCATCTCCATGGACGGCGGCTTCCGCGGCTGGAATGATCGAGGACTGGAAGTGGATCGCAGCCCGAAGAGTTCAACCTGACAAGGGCTGAAAGCCTCTGGTCCGGAGGAGTTCGCTTGCCTTAAGCAAGCGTGCACCGTGCGAACCAGAACTGGAATAAGACTCTGGACTGGCAGATCAACATTTACAATTGCCACGGGAGCTTCGTATGTTCGCCAATGCTGCTGCCTCACCGTTTGTTCGATGGAGCGCGCTGCCACTTCTGTGCAGCGTATCGTTGCTTGTGCTGAGCTCTGAAGCAAACGCTTCGCATTCCGTATTCGACGAAGACCCCGCGCTGGTCCGTGTTCAGACCAAATCAGGCGGACCATACATTGGCGAACTCATCCAGGAGACTCCGGAGATCGTCGAAGTTTTCGACTTCGAGTCCAACAAAGCGGTGTCGATTCAGAAAGGCTCAATCACGCGGGTGGAGAACCCCATCAGCCTGGAGGATGCGGTTCGGTATGCGGGTGTCGTTCCGGTCGTCGGACGAAAGATCAGTCAACTTTCCACCAGGGCACCGGTCAAAGGGAAGGTTGCAAAGCTCAGTACTCAAGTCGTGTACCTGACACTGGGCGAATCGAGCGGTGTAACCGTGGGACAAAAGGTGCAGGTCTACCGCAATGAAGGAGACATTGTCGACCCGGACACTGGCAAAGTCCTGGCAACCGAACGACCAAAGATTGCCGAACTGGAGGTCACTGAAGTCAATGATACCGTCTCGAAAGCAAAACTCATCGGAGAGCTGGAAGTGCGGTTGCTGGTCGGAGATGAAGTGGAACTTCCCCAGACACGATTGGTTGTCGCCGTCTGCCCTCCAGCAAATGATGATGGCAGTGACAATGATGCAGGCCGAAGCCTCGCCGAGGAACTTACGACCGCCCTTGTCCAGAGAAAGATCGCTGTCGTTGAACGCAGCTCGCTGGATACGGTTCTTGCAGAACTACTGACTCAGAACACCATTCTGTTTGACCAGAGCTCGGCTCAGAAGCTAGGAGAACTGACAGGGGCAAGCATGGTCCTCACGGGCAGGATCGTTCAGGAGAAATCTGAGGCGAGAGTGCATCTTCGCCTTGTCGATGTTTCCTCCGGTGAAATTCTGATGGCGATCTCATCCACCATCAAAACCGCCCCAAAGATCTCGTCCACCAGTGCAGGCAATCCGAATTCGCCGCCCTCTTCGACAAGCACCAACTCGACTTCAGGAAAAGACTTCGACGTGCTGGGCAAGTCTCGCAGCCTGCCGAGCTATCTGACGACAGCGGTTGCGCTGGAAAAGGTCCCCAATGGCGGTCTCCGATTTCAGGGCGTGCGAAAGAACGACGACTATTCCAACAACCTGATCCTGACGAAAGACAGGAACCTCCTGGATCGTGATTTCGTCTTCGAAGTGCTCGTGACCTTTCAGCCAAATGATGGGATTGCCCATATCGGCCTTGGAACCGGGCGTCAGGAACCCAGTGCCAACCGGCGAGAGAATTCCGTGTTCCTGCGATTTCATTCGCCCGACTTCGGAGAAGGACGAGTCGATCTGGAAGCTTCCGAAAAGGCGACGGTGGTTATGGGCTCCGTCACTCAAAAAGGCGTCCACCGCGTTTGCTTCACAAAAGAAGGAAACAGCCTGACGATTCTCGTCGACCCCGAGAATGACGGTCCATCAGATGATGACTTCGAAGCCGTGATTTCAAACGTACGCGAACATCTGCCAACGCTGAATTCCAAGAACACTCAGTTGTTCCTTGGTGGAACGGCCACCTTTACGGCCACCCGGCTGAAATTCACCAGATAGCAGTCCGGCACTTGGTACATGAAGAGTTCTTTCACGCGTTTCTCCATCGCGTTCACATCAGGTGGATCGTCTTCGAACTTGAAGTACCGGGAAGCTGACGCATCCCGCTCGCCTGCGTTTCTTGCACGATCGTTTTTTGCCAGGGCAGCACGCCAAACGATCAAACGGAAATTACCTGGATTCTCTGTTCCACGTGACTCATCAACTCCTGTGGATGTTGACCAGGAATTCTGTGCGGCTTCGTGCAGACGATGATTCGAAGCTCTTGCGTTGCAGGTCCGGTTTGGCGAACAATGCGGCACGGATGGGTTAATGACCGGAATGACTTCAGGGATGGGAACGTTGCACATGTCAGTGTCTCGGCGGGCTTTGGTTTTTCTTCTGACCTTCACAGCATTTGCGGCAACGAGCATGGCTCAGCAGGCCGCGGATCCGCGAGTCGGCAAGAAGATCATGATCACGAAGCATGCGGCGGAACTGAAGACGCCTCAGTCAACCGTCTGGAAAGCCTACCTTGGAGAAGTCTTCACGGTGACTTTGACCAACGGGGAATGGCTCTGGATCAATGAGAAAGGTGGATGGCTCTGGGAAAAGGAAACCGTCCCCTTCGACACGGCCATCGACGAACTTTCCAAGCGAGTCGTTACCGCTGGAACCGCGGAAAACTATCAGCTTCGCGGCGTGGCGTATCTGGCTCATCAGCAGTACGACAAGGCCATCAAGGACTTTTCCGAGTGCCTTCGCCAGTCGCCTCGCAACGTCGGTGCGTTGAACAATCGAGGACAGGCGCTGTATCTGCAGGGAAATTATGACGCGGCCATCCGGGACTTCACCGCCGCAACCGCGCTTGAGCCGAAGAACTTTCTGGTGCTCAACAATCGTGCTCTGGCCTACATCGAACAGGAACAGTATCCACTCGCTCTTTCCGATCTTCAGGCGGCGTTGAAACTGGTTCCCGAGTATCCCGAGGCGCTGAACAATCGCGGGATCGTGAACCAGAAAATGAATCGCTCCGATGAGGCGATCGCTGACTTCACGGCGGCTCTGAAGATTGATCCAAAGTATGTGGATGCCCTTGGCAACCGAGCGTACTCGTATCGGCAGAAGAAAGAATACACCAAAGCCATCGCAGATCTCGAAGCGGCCATGAAGATCAGCCCGACAACTTTTGAAGCGACCAATGACCTCGCATGGCTGCTGGCCACCTGTCCGGAAGACAGCGTTCGCAATCCCGCTCGGGCTCTGGAACTTGCCAAACTCGCCTGCGGGATCACGGAATACAAACAGTGGAATACGCTCGATACCTACGCCGCGGCCCTGGCAGAAAATGGCCAGTACGACGAAGCGAAGAAGTGGGTCGCGACTGCCAAAGAACTGGCTCCGGAAAAGGAAAAGGCTCGCATTGAAGGACACATGGCGCTGTTGGGTGAGCAGAAGCCGATTCGAGAGTAGCGCCGTGTGGAGGGCATGAACGCGGGGCGGGATTAAGGTTAAGATTAAGATTAGGACAGAAGGACGGGCGGGGAGACGGCGGCGGCTTTGCAGACTCTGCGAACCGGGCGAGTAGATCGTGTGTCGTTGGCAGGAACCGGTTGCTGTGGACCATCGAGGTTGATCGGTCCGACCGGAAATCTTTTCTCGCGCCCACACGCCACCCATGCGTCCGGAACGAACACGAGCATCGTCCGAAAAATCCGCCATCGCGCGCGCTCGGATGATTCTGAAAGCAGATCTCCACTGGCTGCACGGCTATCCGGTCGGCAGCGAGGACGGAGTCGTTCTGTGGCAGCCCTGGTGCATGCCGGGACGCGGATTCCCGGGCATCGTTCGAGTGGATTCGTCACTCGTGGCTCGCGCGATGAAGAAGCTCGCATGGTGCAGACGAGCCTTCTCGAAGGAGGCCTTTGATGTGTCCGAACTTCCCGGTGTCGATCCGGTATGGTACGAACATGCGGAGCGAGTTCTGTCACGACTGGCCAGGGATGTTCAATCACGAGCCAACGGTGGAATGTCATGGCAGCCTTCATGCTCGACGAAGACCGCGACCAGTGGTTGCATCGAGACACTGGAGCAGCAGCTTCCATTTGATCCGACAGACAACACCGACTCTGTTCCACCGAGTTTCCAGAAGATCTGGGAGTCCGCCAGCCAGGACGAGCGTTCATTCTTGGCAGCCATCGCATGGGCTGATGCAACATGTCCGCTGCAACAGTCACGCCTGAATTTCGCCTGCCGTCACTTCACATGGCTGCGACGGTTGCAGCTCGAGGGTCATCACGAAGTTCTGCAGCTGATCAGGATGATCGAAGAAGATGGATGGGGACCATGGTCATGGCTCCATCGGACACTCGAGATTGAAGGCTGTTTTGATGTTCCAACAAGGGAGCTCGAACAATATGCCGACCGACTGAAGAACTGGCTTGGCTGTCGCGATGCACCGCTGCCCGACTCGCCACGATCGTCGCTGGCGAGTCAACTGGCTTTCGCCATCCACCGTCTGTTCGAATGTCGAGCGTCTCATCGCCGGAATGTTCTGGAACTGATTCCTTTGTTTCTGCGGTCCGGAGTGGTCCGTCTGAATCGTCAGCCCTGGCAGACTCTGCAGTGCGAGATTCTGCCGATCATCGTCACCATTCAGCAGCAGGGGCGGCACTGGAACTCGAAAGAAGAAAAAGCCTGGTGCGAACTGGCGCAGCAGGAACTCAGTAAGTTCGATCCTTCAACGCTGAGCGAAGTTTCTTTCCTTGATATCCTCTCGAACCTGATCACGCTGGCGGAATACGCGAGGCCAAACCTGCTGCGAGGTGTGCGAGCTGTGCTGCAGGTTCTGGATGATGCTCATGCCGTGCGAGGCACCGAGGGATTTGATCCGGCCTGCTTTTTCTTTCAGGTCCTGCTGCTGCGAGAAAGTGCTGTGCGGCTGCAGTTCTACGGGAACAGCCGTGAACTCTGCCAATACCTGGAAACCGTGGCTGGTCACTTCCGGCAGAATGCAGCCGAGCCCCATCTGTTCCACCTGTGGAACAATCAGACTCGTCGACTGGGAAATGCGCAATTCAACCAGTGGCGGCACTATCTGATGATTCCGAACACGGAGCTTCGCGGGAAGAACTGGAAGGAATATCTCCAGCTGACCCTTCGAGCTTCTTCCAGTGATTCCACATTCGACGAGGATCAGGCATTCGTCCTCGCATTGCTGCTGCGAGTGTTCCCTGATGCCGAGGAGGCATACCGTCAGTTCGAACAGCTGCGGCGATTGAAGTTGATAGACCCCTGCACGGAATCGGCGATCGACGTCGCCCACGAACTGCATTCAGCCGCGTATCCGTTCGCGAGCCTTGTCAGGGTGTTGTCGCAGCTCGATCAGCATCGCCGGGGATATTCTGGTTCGGTTCGAGTTCTGCACGCTCAGATGTCCGTCCATGGATGGCCTGATCTGGTACCTCAAATGCTGTGCCGTGGTGAGGTCGGGCCGATCAGGCGAATGCTGGATGTTCGGCGGCGGCTTTGGCCTGCACTTCGAGACACCTTGAATCCGAGACCGCGACAGGAAAATCCGGAAGTCCCCGACTGGGCGATCGGACTTCCCGACGATCTGCTCCCAGCCGTGGCGCAGCTTGCTGCAACAATTCCAAACGCTGAACGAATCATCGCCAGACTTTTGCATCAGGTCTGCCCGCTGGCATCACGAATCCGTCAGGAGATCGCTGCCATGGAGGACCGTCTGTCGTCGCATCCCAAACCAGAACAGCTGAAGCTCCGGCTGCGGAATCTTCAGAAGCGCCTGAGTCAACCCGCGCTGCTGACTTCAGCCGCATTGCAGCGACTGAACGAGAAGATCCATCTGCGTGTGAACCGATCCGTTCTGGACGACCTGAACGGTCGCTTCCATCAGACTCTGATGTCGGAAGCGGAACGTTGCTCTGGCCTGCCAGGCATCAGTCGTTACATGGAAAATCGACGCTATGCGGAACTCGTCGAAGGCCTGATGCTGCTTGAAGATCCATTTCGCTCGATGGGTTTTCGTCTGCTGCGACTTCAATGGACTGGTGAATCCTGGGATCGAGTTTGCGAACCGGAAAACCTGAGATTTCTGGAACAGTTGAAGAGCCGTGGTCTCAGGACAGATCCATGGCTGAACTCGGCGACGCTGTTGACAACCGAGTATCAGGGAAAGACCGTCCGGATCGGATTCGAAACCGATGTCGCTGAGATCCTGCTGATGGGGCACTACTTTGACACGTGCCTCAGCCCGGATGGCTTCAACTTCTTTTCTGCCGTTGCAAACGCCGTGGATGTCAACAAACGGATCCTGTTTGCGCGTGATCATCATGGCAAAGTCATCGGACGCTGCCTGCTCGCGTTGGGCGACTCCGGATTTCTTATGACCTATCATCCCTATTGTCATGAGAACGAGTTTCCCATGAGCCAGCATGTGGCCGACATCGCCGCGCGTCTTGCGGCCGACATGGGAACCATCGTGGCTCAGTATGATAAGGTCTCGAGTCTGGTGGCACCGCGCTGGTACGACGATCACGCTCAGGATCTTGGCAATTCCGTCACCAGTGAGAATGCACCGCTGCTGCTGGCACTGAAGACAACGGAGGAATCGAAGATCGTTGATGTCCTTCAGCAGTGCTTTGCTCCTTTCGGACTGACGTGCACGTCACTGACGATCGTGATCCGACTGTCACCATTTCAGGAACGACCGGAGCTGATCAGGCCACTGATTCCGTTTGTGCGACAGTTAGAGCAACAGCTGTCACCAGAGATTCTGCTTCAGGCCGCCAGACTGGCCCACCGCTGTGGTGCCAGCGAATTTGCTGCGGAGCTCCTGCACAAGTACGCGAAGGATTTTCTAAGAGCGGAAGTTCGGCGCTGCGGAGGACTCAACAGCTACCATCTGGAACTGGTCTCGACATTGACCGCCTACGATCCTTCGAGTGCCCTCCGGATTCTGCGGGCAACGCGTCCGCGTGATGTGCGGGCCGATGAAGAAGAAACAAACGTGACTCGCCTGACGGCTCTCAGCACCGCTCATGCCGCACTGGGTCGACACGATCTAGCCAGGGCTCTATGCCACAAGAGCGGCAATCAAGGAACAGCATAGCGGGCCTTTCAAGACTCGCAGCAGAAGTCGTGAGACTTCTGGAAAAACGTGGAATGCTCGCGAATTTCGCTACGTCTGTCGGTCTTGAATTGACCTGTAGACCGTAGAAAACCGCGACCGACATCATGGCGATCTCAGTTTTTTCGGATGTCGGAGAAGCGACCGCCGGCTTCAATTGTCGGCAATATCTTCTCAAGTCGCCGCGTGCGAGTTTCAGGCTTCTTCGCCTCTGCAATGTACTCGGAGTACTCGTGACGGCAGGACTTACTCATCGCCTCGAAGTTCTTTCGGGCTTTCGCGTTCCTTTGCAGAGCAGCTTCCAGTTCGGGAGGAACGATAATTGGCTTGTCCCGGTCACGCGAAATTTCCTTGCCAACTTTGGCCAGTGCCGCAGCTTCCCTGACATAACTTAGGATGAGTTTGCGATCCATTTCTTTTGCTGACTGAAATCGCCATTGCCGGAGCGCCTTCGTGCGGCCTTCCTGAGCATTCATCAGACGCTGCTTCGGGTCCTTCAGTAATGCTCCCTGAAAGAACCACAAGCCAAAGTACTTCTTGAAGCCACCAATGCCAACAACATGCTTGCCATCAAGACAGTAGACAGGTGCGCCCCATTTGATCGTTTCCTCAAGTCCAGATGACAGAAGGATCTCTCTGAGCTGAGCAAGCTCTTCATTCCACGTGGGAGCATTGGCAACGAATTCTTCTGCTGTTTCTGCGTTCTGCATTGGCGAGTCCGTTAAGAAGCGAACGTGGAAGAAGACTCTTCACACGGAATAGCGCTGCTGGCCTGCTCCGAAATCGTTACTCAGACCTTGTTGTTGCTTTTGAAATACCAGGAGATCCCGGCGATCAGGATTCCAAATCCAAGGGCACCCCATGCAACAGGATCGCCCTCCATCAGTGCATTGAAGAACTTGACAGGGTCTCGTCTCGCCAGAAGTTCATTTGAGGACATTCGAAAAGACTCCATTCACAAAGAGCATCATGGGCTGACTGGACTTGGAGTTCGTTCAACTGCCGCCGAAGGTGTTCCGTCATGCTGGTCAGTTGTGACCACATCGTGTTCAGCAAGTCGCTGAGCAGTGGTAATCGGCAGAGCATGATATCTGAATGCTCCGGATTCCCCAGCATGAGCTTGAAAGCAAAATCCACCAGTGGGCTGATGCCAAATGCCATGGTGACTTCCTTATGCTGTTAAATCAGGCTGTGTTGCAGATCATGCTGAAGATGAATAGACATCAGCACACTAGTGGAACAATAGATATAACCACCCATCCATGTCGGTTCAAGTCCGAGGTGGGCTTTATTTCGGTGTTCTGTTCCAAACATCGACACACGCGTCACCGGGAACAGCCGGCTTGGCATCCCTTTTGTGAGATTGCGGTTCCGGGATGCCCTTCGTGGCTCAGTTCGCCCCTTGTGGCTTGCCACAATCCGCGAGAGCGACCTCGATCTTTGACGGGTTGCGTTCCCCGGGACTTCCCAGTGTCCTGAGCCAGGTCGCAAGCTGCTGTCCTTCGTCCATAACCGAAATATCGACCATGTACGATTTGATTGGAGACATTCACGGCTGTGCGGATGAACTGACGGAGCTCCTGCACAATCTTGGGTATCGTGAAGAGGCCGGTGTGTTTCGTCACCCGTCACGTCGAGTCATCTTCTGCGGAGACTTCATCGACCGCGGTCCGCGAATCCGCGATGTGCTGAGAATCTGCCGCGGCATGGTGGAACACAACGCCGCACTTGCCGTGATGGGCAATCATGAATTCAATGCTCTGGCGTTTCACACACCGGATGAATCGTCACCAGGGCAGTTCCTGAGAAAGCGAACTCCCAACAACATTCATCAGCATCAGGCAACTCTTGATCAGCTTGATGAAAATGACATGGCCATGGCACTCGACTGGTTCCGAACATTGCCGGCCAGTCTGGAACTCGATGGTCTTCGCGCCGTGCATGCCTGCTGGGATCCTCATGACCTGAACGTGCTGAAGGAAGCCAGCTCCGAGCTCGGATGGATGACAACGGCATTCCTCGCACGCGCGTCGCGCAAAGGCGATCCGGTGTTCCGCGCGGTGGAACGAGTCATGAAGGGGCCGGAGATGAAACTGCCGGATGGGCTGACCATGACCGACAAAGAGGGGACTCAACGCCCAACGGCCAGGATTCGCTGGTTCGAACCTCCGAACGGCCGCACGTGCGGACAGTATTCGCTTCCCGTTGCCAGCGATATGGCACTGCATCATGTGGCTGTTCCGGACACGGTGAGAGCCTGCCCGTATCCGACGGATGCTCCGCCCGTATTTGTCGGACATTACTGGCTGCCTGATAAATCTCCGGCACCGCTTGCACCGAATGTCGCGTGTCTCGATTACAGTGTGGCAAAGGACGGAATGCTGGCAGCCTATCGTTATGATGGCGAACAGACACTGCACGCCAGTCGCTTCGTCACAGTGCCAAGACGGTCATCCGGCCAGCGAGCCTCCAGGATGGGACACGAATGAAACGCTACGACGTCATCATTATCGGAGGCGGCATCGTCGGGCTCGCAACCGCATGGCAGCTGAGTCAGCGTGCGCCGAGCCTGAAGCTGGCGGTGATCGAAAAGGAAGGGTCTCTGGCCTATCATCAGACGGGTCGCAATTCGGGAGTCCTTCATTCCGGAATCTACTATCGTCCCGATTCGCTGCGGGCTCGAAACTGCCGCCTCGGAAAGGAAGCCCTGGAACGCTTCTGCACAGAACACGGAGTCGCGTGGCAGCAGACCGGCAAAGTCATCGTGGCGACCAGGGAAGACGAGTTTCCACAGCTGGACCTGATCCTGAGTCGCGGTCACCAGAACGGCGTTCGCTGCGAGATGATTGATCGCGATCGCCTGAAGGAACTGGAACCTCATTGCGCGGGGCTGAAAGCGATTCACGTTCCTGAGTCAGGAATTGTGGACTATCCCGGTGTCTGTGAAAAACTCGGTGAACTCCTGCGAAACGGCGGCACGGACATCCATCTGAATTGCCGTGTCGACCGCATCGAACAGAGAACCGACGATGTGCGGCTGCATTGTTCTTCGAATGTGTTTGAAGCCAGGGAAGTCATCAACTGCTGCGGTCTTCACAGTGACCGAGTCGCCCGGCTCAGTGGTCAGAAGCTGCGAGAGCGAATCGTGCCGTTCCGTGGGGAATACTTTGAACTGCATCCGGAAGCTCAGCATCTGTGCCGTTCGCTCATCTATCCGGTTCCTGATCCTCGCTTTCCGTTCCTGGGCGTCCACTTTACTCGCATGGTTCACGGTGGTGTCGAGTGCGGACCGAATGCCGTGTTTGCTCTGGCACGGGAAGGTTACAACTGGCGAACGATCAATCTGAGAGACCTCTGGGAGTCCGTGACGTACCCCGGGTTTCTGCGCCTGGCCGCGAGGAACTGGAGGACCGGCCTGAATGAAATCTGGCGGTCATTGTCCAAAGCCGCGTTTGTGCGAGCACTCCAGCGACTCGTTCCGGAAATCCGTGCGGAACATCTGACGTCCATTCCTGCAGGCGTGCGAGCGCAGGCGCTCGGCCTGGACGGTAAACTGCTCGATGATTTCCTGATCCTGCGTCACGAACGAGTGATCAATGTGTGCAACGCACCGTCTCCGGCAGCCACTGCGTGTCTGAATATCGGCCGAATCGTGGCGGAACAGGTGACGGTGACTTGAGGGCAAAGGACAATGCTCAGCCCTCCCCCGAGCTTGCTGGCGCTCGCTTGACCCCTCCCATTGCTTCGCATGGGAGGGGAGCGTTTATGGGCCATCTCAGGACGCGATGTTTGGGATACTCGGCGGGCTCGGCGGATTAGCCCTGCACGGCTCGCTGAAAGGCCGATCGCAGCTTTTGTCGGCTGATGCCGCACAGGTGCAGCAGGCAGCGAGTCACTTCCTTCCATCCCCGAATGCTGTATGGTCGATAGAAGATGGAATGCAGATACCAGTTCAGCGCGGTCCGGTCATCTTTTTCCGCGACAAACCAGGCCGACGTCTGCCAGACTCTCGCAATCGCCTTGCGACGCTGCAGAAGAGAGACCTGATGTCCGCGCGGCGTTTCGAGGGCACGGTTCAGAACATTCAGACGGTCTCGACACGTTCGGTCGTGGTTCTTCGAATTCGATGTGGCTCGCCATCGATACTCGGTCAGAGGCTGCTGCAATCCCGCGAAAGAACTTCCGGCAGCTGACATCCGAAGCCACAGGTCCCAGTCACAGGTTGTCTTCAGAGTCTCGTCGTAACCGCCCACGGCCAGAAGCGCGGACTTTCGAATCAGCACCGACGAATGCGTGATGAAGTTGTCGATGATCAGATCCTCGAAGATGTCGCCGCGAGGACATTCCAGATCACGAAATGTCACATCATCGACTCGTTTCGAATCTTCGAAATTGCGAGCCGCCGTGTAAACAACATCGGCATCTCCTGCAATTGCCAGCTGCTGTTGCAGTTTCTCGGGATGCCAGAGATCGTCGGCATCAAGCATCGCGATCCATTCTCCGCGAGCAATCCGGGCCGCAGCATTGCGAGCAGACGCGTGACCGCCATTCTTCTGTCGCACAATCTGCAGGCGATCTCCATAGGCTTCCAGAATTGCCATCGTCGCGTCAGTCGACCCGTCATCCACAACGATGATTTCATAGTCGCCAAACGTCTGAACGAACACGGAATCCAGCGCCGCCTGAATGTAGGCTTCCCCGTTGTAAACCGGGATCACAATCGAAACTCTCGGAGTCGACATGGGTTGCTCCGAACGTGCGGATGTGCACAAGGCTGTCGATGAAGCCTGATGATGTGATGGCTCAGCTGTCAAAGTGTGTGTTGTCATGAGAAGATTCGCTGTTGCCTCGAATATCGTAAGTACCGGGATCGAGTGAGATGAAAACCAAAGGGAACAAAGAACGGTCCTTGTGTTACAGTCGTCCGATCGTGCGAACGGACTGTTCCAGATGCAGCATGACCAGCAACCGTGAAAACAGAACGGGGACTTCCGTGCCATAGGATCGCTGAATCATGGCCTTCGCCAGACGCGGCAGCAGGAACTGACGCTGGACGCAGGAGTCCTGAGGACGGCCCGTCATGGCAAACGATCCCAGCCGGCGAGCAAACCGCCAGATCCTGGAGCGACGTTCCGGAACCGTTCCAACAGGCGTCGAAACGTATTCGAACTTTGGCAGTTCCGTGTAGAACTGATCGATCGCTTCACTGTGGAACAAGCGCCCCTTGAAGAACTCAAAGGGAAGATTGATCAGCAGATCGAACACGGAATGACTGAGATACGGAGCCAGAATCTGCGTCTTTCGATTCAGCATCCCATACGGACACAGCGCGAGTTCCCGGCGAACGCGGTTGTAGAAAAAGAACGGTGCCGCAGGATTTGGAAGGTCAGCGTACTGCTCCAACTCCTGTGACAGACGATGAATCGCGATTCCGCGGTTCCAGCGATCATAGGCTTCCGGAGTCAGCGAGTGCGGCAGATACCCTTCGCTGTCCAGCAGCCATGAACTCAGTTCCGCAAACTGACGATTTCGAAACTGATCCAGCATGCGAGTATCGTTGTAGACACCGCAGGAGAAAATATCGCCGGCGATGCCATCCCATGACGCGGCAAAGTTCTGCTCGTTCAGCCAGCGTGCCACGGGGACCATCTGAGCATGCTCGTCGGCACAGAAGCTGGTGAGCAGGTCTTTTTCCAGTTCATCCGCGAAGCGATCATCTGACTGCTCAATGATGGTGTGGTTCAGCCCCAGAGCCGCTGTAATCTGCGCCGCAACTTCCGCGTCCGTACTTGGACGAGGAGGTGCGGATCGAGCCGTCACGACCATTGAAGGTGAATGCCCGGCTCGCACGAGTGCATAAAGAATGTGTCGAGAATCGCGGCCGGCCGAGAGCGGAACACACATGCGCTCGCCCGGCTCCGGCAGCATCGATTCGACGACTTGCTGAAATCGTTCGCCGTATTCGCGTACTGCCTGGTCGCGCGAAAGCGTGGAAACGCTTTGAGGAATCGCAGGAGCGTGGCTCGTCAGCAGTGGCTTTCCGCCCGACCAGATCAGCACAGTTCCCGGAGGCAACAGCTTGATGGATCGAAACGGTGTATCATTTCCAACGTAGTACCCAAGCCGCAGAAACACGGCAACAGCAGCATCGTCCAGCGTAGCATCGGCACCGGAATTCAGAAGATCGATCGCGGATGTGCTGACACCAAACCCGTCAGGAAACTCACAGTAGTAGATCGGAAGAAAGCCGAAGCGATCGTTGCGAACCGTCAGGCTTCGACCATCCCATGACCATCGAGCCCAGACGCCTTCGTCCTGCACGGTACCTGGCCCACTGCAGCTGTAACCAAAGGACGCTGTTGGCTGGCCAGTCACCTGCCAGTCGCCGTCTGAACCACGACGGACGATAAGCGTTACCTGATGATCCGGATTCCGATGGAGCACGGTGTTGCTTTCGATGAATAATCCGAGGTAGGGTAGAGGATTTTCGAAAGTCTGGCTTTTGAAAGCCTGAGGGGTGTGCGGGAATCATCCGATGCCGGAAAAATGATGTTTCCAAAACGCGACATCGCGGAAAGGGCGGAACGTCCCGCTTCGAATGGGGAGTGCGCGGTTCCTGGTTAGTGGTTGGTGGTTGGTGGTTCCTGGTTGGTCGTTGAGAGTGGCTGCTATGGCTGGCGGACACGTTCTTTTAGCACATCGAACCACATGTCAGCAGCGCGGCGCTGGCCGATGGCACTGAAATGGCGGCGGGATTTTGCGTCGCCGCGATTTTCGCCTTTGAGCATGTCGGTATCCGGCCCGGGGCCAAATCCCGGTCGAGCCCACAGTTGCTGCAGGGCCGATCGAATTCGACCTTCTCCTTCCGGGTCGTTGTAAACGGTGGGATGGTGCGTCGACAGAGCACATAGCCAGATCGGTTCAAAGCCCCAGGCATCGACGGCCGTGCGACGAATGCGTTCGATGTTGATTACGTACTGTTCCATCGTGGTCTTCTCTATGACATCGCTTTCGCCCTGCTGCCACAGAACGGCTCGAAAAGAGCCCACCGATTTTCCAGCGGCTTCCAGGCGAGGATACAAGCGGCCTTCGGGTAACCACTGTGTTGACGATGTCCCTCCGACGGCGACGTTGACAAAGCCAACAGGAACATTCAACTCTGTGACGAGTCGGTCACCAAGAGCCGGCCAGATGGAACCTCCGTCGCTGCCATCGGGCGCGGGCTGAGGATCATTTGCGACCTGCCAGATGTTTTCACCGACCTTCTTCGCGGCCACTCTCTGCATCGGATCCTGAACGGACAGCCGTTCGTCATTCGTATTCGTCGCATAAGACTGGCCGGCCACCAGAAAAACTTCGCCGACTCCAAAAGGCTCGACCGAGGCTACCTCGTCCTTCGATCTGGAAGAACGCACTTCCAGGCGATACCAGCCTCCTTCGGGAACTCGAATCGTCTTCGTCAGCGACTTCCATTCAGCAGCCTTATCCGTTTCCGCCACGACGGGCAGTGACAGCACTCGATACTCATAGCGATTCTCTTTCGAAGACTCATTCGGCGTCTTCAGCTCCACGCCCACATCGGCGAATCCCCTGCTCTGTTCGCCAGCCGCCGCAGCCGGTTCGAACTTTCGCTGCACAACCTGATACGAGACAGGTGACACGATGGAAACGCGTGCAACTGGTTCCTGTGCCATGCCCACGGATGCAACAACCAGGGGAAAAAACAGCATCGCGACGATCTGCATCCGGCGAACTCTGAAGGACATGAGCGTTCCTCGTTGCATGGTGAACACGGCAGAAGTATCCTGGCAACACCATGGAGCATACGTCATCA
>CAZIGZ010000123.1:0-18635 GCA_964538835.1 uncultured Chitinophaga sp.
CTTTAAGTGGTTTTGCGGGCTTTTTTGTTTTGGCAAAAATGATCGCAGTGTAAAACGACTGTCCTCAGTCGTTGACCGCATGGTCAGGCCACTGTGGACCACTTCGCCTGGTTCGACAAAACGATCCGCGACACTGGGTAGCACAGGTGAAGCCTGTGCCGCGAAGCGGTCGGAAGCCAAAGTGGGAGCGTGGTTGGTCCAGTGCACCGTTCCAACTTCACTTTACTGAAAACCGAAAACTGAAAACTGAAAACCAAGAAGCACACGCCCTTCAGGCGTGCTACCCGGTGCTCGACCTGCCTTGGCGATCGGGATGCGTCAGCTTCCCGGTATGTGATTCATCTGTGTAGAACGCATTTGGAACCGCGAATGAACGCGAATTGACGCGAATCAAGCACAGGACATTCCATCACCTTTTTGCCCACCCATCTTTTTGCCCGCACCAGAGCTCTGATCATTGTCGTGGCGGATGTCGGACAAAAAATGTGTGACCGAAAACAGTCGCAGGCAGTGGCTCCAGCGGGCAAGCCTCTATTCGATCTCTTCCGTTTCTTTCGGCTCCAAACGAACTCATTCGGCGAGCGGAGTGTGTCAACGCTCCGGTCTCACGATCATTGATCACGATGTGGTCCAAGGCAGCAGAATGGTGGCAACAGAATAGTCGCGGGCGCATTTTGGAGTCTTGCCTTTCTGCGTTCATTCTTCTGCCCCCATTCTCCTGCCACCCCCAATCGAGCAACAGCCGGGTAGCACAGGTGAAGCCTGTGCCGCGAAGCGGTCGGAAGCTGAAGGGACAGCGTCGCTATTCCAGTGCGCCGTTCCGACTTCATTTTACTGAAAACCGAAAACTGAAAACCGAGAAGCACACGCTCTTCGGGCGTGCTACCCGGGTGCTCGTGATCGTGCTGGCAGCTGAAAGTGGCACAGGTGGTTTTTCCAGTCGACCGCCCCAGCGTCAATTCACTGAACGCTGAAAACTGAACACTGAAAAAAGGAATCTACCGGTGGGTTAACAACGCACCGCTCGCACTGTTTTTGTTTCGGCTACTCCGTCATTTTTACCCAGTCATCTTTTGCCAACCAACTGCTGGGGAGGGTCAGGAGTCAGACGAGTTCCTGGATCGGTTTGCCGTTTTCGATCATGTAGGTCGGGCGGCCGGATTGATTGGTGAACTGGACTCGCTGGTCGAAATCCAGCACGTGGAAGACCGTGGCCAGCAGGTCCTGTGGGGTGATCGGTGTCGTCTTTGGCACATCGACTTTTTCTGCGGATTCGCCGATGACCTGTCCCATTTTCAGTCCGCCGCCAGCGAAGGCCAGGGTGCTGAGCGGTGCCCAGTGGTCTCGTCCGCCGGATCCGTTAATCTTTGGCGTGCGGCCGAATTCTCCGCTGATCACCAGCAGAACATGGTCCATCATTCCTCGCTGATCCAGGTCTTCGATCAGTGCGGAGACGGCCTTATCGACTTCCGGTCCCCGTCGATCCATTTCCTGCTTGATGTTGCTGTGCATGTCCCACCCACCGTAGTTGATGGTGACGAAGCCGCAGCCAGATTCGCACAAGCGGCGAGCCAGCAGCATCTGTTCGCCGAGTCCCCGACCGTAGCGGTCCACAACGCGAGGATCTTCGTACTTCATGTCGAAGGCCTGTTGTGATCGGCTCAGGATCAGGTTGAAGGCCTGCTGTTCGAAGGAATCCAGTCCCTCCATCAGACCTTTACGATCGATGTCACGCTTGACGGTGTCGATTCCTTCCAGCATCGCACGACGATTGGAAAGTCGCTGCTGGTCGATCGAGAGGGCCATATTGCGGCGAGCTTCACCGGCCGGATCGAAGGGACCGTACGCTGTTCCAAGGAACGCCGGGCCGTCGGCATAGATGCCGCCAAGTCGGACATACGTCGGCAAGCCGGTCTCCGGATGATTCGTGCCGCGAATTCTGGACACGATCGAACCAATAAATGGACGATCCGGATTCGCGCCATTGTCGGCGAGGCGATTGTCGTAGCCAGTCATCACATAATGAGTACCGCCGGAGTGTCCGCTGTTGGTGTGAGCGAACGAACGAACAATTGCCATCTTGTCTGCAAGCTGAGACAGCTGTTCGAAGTTGCCACCGATTGTCACCCCGGGAAGGTTTGTCTTCACTTCGCCGGTGACACTGCGATATTCGGCCGGTGCCGTCATCTTGGGGTCGAAGGTTTCAACGTGAGTCGGGCCACCGCTCAGCCACAGCCAAATCACCGATTTGTCGCTTGTTCGAAGGCCGCGTTCTGCAGCGAGCGCTTTGTGCTGGAGCAATCCGCCCAGCGACATGGCTCCCATTCCCAGTCCGCCAACGCGGAGAAAGTTCCTTCGAGAAGTCCCTTCGCAGTTTCGACGTGCGGGTCCGTAGACAAAATCGAGCATGGCTGAGTCCTTCAGGCGGGGTTCGAAGAATTGAGGACCGTTGGTAGGTGTACAAATATTATCGTCTCATAGACGAGACTGGCAACACGAATGACCGACCTTTTCGTGAATTTCAGACCCGCTATCATTCGCTCTCTGAACACGTCCTTCCTGCCCCAAACCACTGGAAATTCGACATGGCCCGTCTGAGTCAGGCCGACCTGATTTCACTGAACCGCACTTTTGACGACCGCAGTCCTCAGGAATTGTTGCTTTGGGCGCGCGAGATCTTTGGGGATCGTGTGGCGGCCATGTCGTCAATGCAGGAGGCCGGAAATGTCATCTGCCATATGCTGCACACGGTGCCGGTTGAGATGCCGGTGGTGTTCGTGGATACCGGTGTCCTGTTTCAGGAAACTCTGGAGACTCGCGATCGGCTGGCCAAAGAGTACGGGCTGACGATTCATACCTTCAAGCCTGCTTTAACCATGGAAGAGCAGACAGAAAAATACGGCATCCTTTATCTGTCGCCTGACGGTCAGAAGCAATGCTGCGAAATGCGAAAGAGCGAGCCTCTGGATGCTGTCAAAGGACAGTACGATGCGTTGATCGGAAGCCTTCGCCGAGCTGACGGTGGTCGTCGTGGCGTGTGCCCGATCCTGGCAGTCGATACTCGTTTGAACTGTCTGAGAATTAACGTGCTGGCCAACTTCTCCGATGAGCAGATGGATCAGTACATCTCAAACAACAAGGTCATCCTGAATCCGCTGCACAAGCAGGGATTTTCCACAATTGGCTGTAATCGATGCACGACCCCTGTGCTTCCCGGGGAACCGAAGCGAGCTGGTCGCTGGCGCCACCTTGGGCCTTGGAGTGTTTATTGCGGAATCAATCCGACCGACATGGATCCGGAACGTGCACCAGCGGTGGATTTTTCGCAGGATCTGATCGATCGAATCCTGGGACGTCAGACAGACTTCGCGATCTGATGCGTCGACCGCGAACAGTGTTTTCGGTGACAGGTTTTTCAATGGACAGAAGTCTGTGAACGAAAACGATGACGCGGACGATGATCCCGCTGACGACCCGGAACTGCCGGTCATTCCGGACGGCGGTCAGCTCGCGCCCCGAGAAAAGGTGAAGACGTTCCCGACAACGCCGGGCGTCTACCTGATGAAGGACTCGGAAGGCCGAGTGATCTACGTTGGTAAAGCGGTGAACCTTCGCAATCGTGCGAGCAGTTATTTCACGAAGGCGGCGGAGATTGATCGCCGCACCGCAGACCTCGTTCCGGAAATTGCTGACCTCGACTTCATTGAAGCCGAAAGTGAAGTGGATGCTCTTCTGATGGAAGCGCGTCTGATCAAGGACATTCAGCCTCATTTCAACGCGCTGCTGAAAGATGACAAGACGTTTCCCTATCTGCAGATCACGACACACGAAGATTTTCCTCGCGTGGAATTCACACGTCAGCCGGAATCGTCAGGCGTGCGACTCTACGGCCCGTTCACGAGTGCCGGAAAGCTGAGAGGCACCATTGCCGTCCTGCAGCGAATCTTCCGATTTCGTACCTGCGAGCTGGATATTCGGGAGAACGATGAACGCTGGCGATGGTTCCGACCATGTCTGCTGGCCAGCATCAATCAGTGTACGGCTCCGTGCAATCTTCGGATCTCAAAAGAAGACTATCGCGAGGACATACGGCGGCTGAGGCTGTTTCTGGACGGAGGAAAGGCGAGACTCCTGAAGGAAATGGAAGACGACATGAAGACGGCTTCCAAAGAGCTGAAGTTTGAAAAGGCCGCACGGATCCGCGATGAAATTGAATCGCTGCGAAGCCTGAATCTGCGCGGTGATCTGGAAAGCCATGCCCAGCCGGAAGTCTTTTACATCGACCCGCGGAAGGGGCTTGAAGGCCTCCGTCGTACTCTTAAACTGAACGAGGTGCCTCGCCGTATCGAGGGAATCGACATTGCTCATCTTCAGGGGAATGAGACGGTCGCGAGTCTCGTGCAGTTCATTGACGGTCTGCCTTTCAAACCCGGCTACAAACGATTCAAGATTCAAAGCGTCGAAGGTGTGGATGACTTTGCGTCGATGCGGGAAGTCGTGACCCGACGCTTTCGCAGGCTGCAGGACGAAGGGGAGTCATTTCCGGACCTTCTCCTGATTGATGGGGGCAAGGGGCAACTCAATGCGGTGATGGAGACGTTTGAGCTTCTTGGCATCAAACCTCCTGTGACGATTTCTCTGGCCAAACGTGAAGAAGAGATCTACGTTCCGGGGGAATCAGAGCCAATCCGTCTGAGCCGGCACGCATTTGGGCTTCGGCTGCTGCAGTACGTTCGAGACGAGGCCCATCGATTTGCTCAGCATTATCACCATATGCTTCGTCGGAAATCGTCGCTGGGAGAGGCGAACACGAAGCGAGGAAAGAGGGGGCGACGGCGAGAATCCGGTTCCGGCGAGTCCTGAGATAACTCTGCTCCGGTGCCGTGAAAATTCGCCTGGCGGTCTGGCAATCGCCGGTGCCGGGTTTCACAATCCCGGGCAACGTCAGATACTGATGGCTTCACGAAGGCGCTCGCGAATTTCGAAATGGCAGACAGCATGTTTCGCAAACTGACTCGAAAGCTCGAAGATCGAATTCGACACTCGATTATCAGCCACCACAAGAACAGCGGAATTGTACTCTTCAGCGACACGACGCTGCGTGATGGGGAGCAGATGCCGGGGGCCACACTGGAGCCTCACGAGAAGCTTCAGATTGCCAAAGCTCTGCAGGAGGCCGGTGTTCATTCGCTGGATGCTGGCTTTCCGGCGAGCTCAGAAGCGGATGTTGAAGCCATTCGCATGATGATTGGCGTGATCACTCGACCGGTACTGACAGCGTTGTGTCGCACTCTGAACTCGGACATTGATGCGGCGGACCGGGCACTGGACGGAAATCCTCCTCACAAACGAGGTGTCAGTCTGTTCTGTGGCACAAGCCCGCTTCATCGGCAGCACAAACTGAACAAGAGCAAGAGCGAGATTCTGGAGATCATTCGAAAGACTGTGGGTTATGCATCGGAGAAGTTCCGAATTGTGGCCTTCAGTCCGGAAGATGCGAGTCGAACTGAGACAGAGTTCCTGTGTGAGTGTTATCGCGAAGCGATCGACGCCGGTGCGACCACGATTGGCTTTCCGGATACAGTCGGTGTGCTGACGCCGGAGAAGGCAAAGCGGTTCATGCGGGCGATTCAGGACAACGTTCCTAACCTTGATCGCGCCTTGCTGGCGGTTCATTTTCATAATGATCTGGGGCTTGCCGTCGCAAATACTCTGGCCTGCATCGAAGAAGGCGCCAACGTTGTTCAATGTACGGTCAACGGCATCGGGGAACGCGCTGGGAACGCATCGCTGGAAGAAGTCGTCATGGCTCTGGCGCTTCACCGTGATCAGTATGGTCGAAGCTTCCGAATCGACACGACCAGATTGGCGCCGTTGTGCCGTTTGGTTGCGGAACTGACCGGCGTGGCCATCTCACGGATGAAGCCAATTGGCGGTGCCAATATTTTTGCAACGGAGGCGGGAATTCATCAGGATGGCTTGCTGAAAAACCCGGACACCTATCTTCCATTTCGACCGGAGACTGTTGGCGGCGGAGATCTGCAACTGGTCCTTGGTCGACACAGCGGCCGTCGAGCTGTCTCACATCGCCTGACGACGATGGGAATTGCTCACAGCGATTCAGAGGTTGCAAGGCTGATGGAACTGATCAAGGCACAACCAAAGGGTGTCGTCATTGATGAAGCACTGATCGGAAGACTGGTGCAGATCATTCGGAAGAACGCCTAGGACCGGAACACTGCTGCGTCTGCTGATGATTCTCCCGGGCTTCCCTGGTCGCCGGGCGAGTCCGTGATTTCGTCCGTGGTGTCACCCGAGCTTGAAAATCGCGTCACAAGGACTCGTGCAGATTTTCCCTGTTCCTGAAGATAGCGAACCATCGGTGCCGTATGGCCATGGGTCACCAGAATCTGCTCGGCACCGGACGCTTCAATCGCCCACAAGAGTCCTGGCCAGTCGGCATGGTCCGACAGCGGAAATCCACGATCAACCGACTGCCAGCGCCGAGTTCCTCGAGTGAGCATCCAGCCGGAAGCCATTGCGATTGATGCATCACCAAACTTGCTCATCCATTGAGAATTGGCCGTCCCCGGTGGCGCAACGATGAGTGCACCGCCCCAGGACTTTCGAGCCGGAGCCTGGCTGGGCAGCAGCGTTGGCGGAAGATCGATTCCTGTGTTGCGATATTCCTTGTTTAGCTCTTCCACTGTGGGGTGACAGAAGATCGGGCCGATGTTGCGATCGACTCCGGCAATCAGCCGCTGGGCCTTTCCCAGGGAATATGCAAAAAGCACCGCGGCACGGCCTGTATCACGACACTGGATCCACCAGCGATCGATGTCCTGAAAGATCTCAGCCTGAGGACGCCAGCGATACACCGGAAGGCCAAAGGTCGATTCTGTCACAAACGTGTGACACCGCACCGGTTCAAACGGAGTGCATGTTCGGTCCGGTTCGACTTTGTAATCACCACTGATGACCCACACCTCGCCCCTGTATTCCACTCGAACCTGAGACGATCCCAGCACATGTCCGGCGGGGTGAAGCGAAAGAGTCACGCCATTGATTGTGGCAGGCTCGCCGTAACGCAGCGTCTCAATTGTCGGCGCGGTCCCGATGCGGCTTCTCAGGACGTTACGACCTTCGCGACTGGTCAGGTAACTCGCGGAGCCAGGTCGCGCGTGATCGGCGTGGGCGTGTGTGATCACGGCTCTGGAGACACGGTGCCATGGATCAATGTAGAAGTCACCGAGTGGGCAGTAGAGCCCGGATGGCGTTTCCTGAATCAAAGGTTCGGACACGGTTCAGGAGTTCCATGCGAGAGTTCAAACAAACGGGAGGGAGCAAAGCATCGGGGCTCACGAAATCTCGTGAGCCCCGGTGTTTGGTTGATCGAGCTTCCAGCGAAGACGCGTCTTTTTCGATCGCTTCGTTCGCTGGCGTTGCGTGTCTCAGACCTTTGGACGAGAAGATTCCTTCTTACGCTGCATTTCCTGAGCTTCGCGGCGTCGAGCTTCTTCTTCCGGAGCAAACTGTGGACGGCGACCTCCGGGTCCCTGATTCATCTCGGGAATCACTACCTTGCTTTCTCGCCACTTCCAGCCCATAGGTTCGCTCAGTTCCATCTTTGCAAGGAAGGCCCAGGGAGTTCCTGGATGTTCTTCCACAACGCGGTTCAGGTATTCCTGAGCTTTGACCGACATCTTGCGAACTTCAGCCCCGGCGTTGATCTCTTCGGAGGGTTCCAGAAGCCACTGGTTACTGTCAGACTTCTCAAACCTCTTCGGATTGGACTTCATTTCGGCCAGAACCGAGTTGTAGCCGAATGCTCGGACGCGCATTGCGAGAACTCGCCCCATTGCCAGATCGTACTGAGCACGCCAGCGGTCGGTATCCAGTTTGTCGCGGTGCTTCTCACCGACCTCCAAAGCCTTGTGAACTCGTTCAAGGAAGTAGTCGAGGACCGCCAGGGGCTTTTGGGCTTCGGTAATCTGTTCACGGAGCACGTTATCGTTGTTGGCCTGGAAGGTTCGCGTTGGAACCGGAACAGGTTCCGTCACCGCCAGTTGAGCGGCTGAAATCAGTGCCTGCTTGGCCAGGTTCGTCTGAACCTGCTTGCGATACTCGATCCCCGGTCGGTAGTCCGGAGCGTACTGTCGCATGACCTGTGGATCCCACTTTCGCACGGTGGTGTCGTCAGCAATGAAGAAAATGCCACCGGTTTCTGAGCACAGACGAGACAAGGAATATGGTCCGTAGCCGGATGACATGCGGTCCAGCTGCTGAGCATTTGCGGTCCAGAACGGCAGTTGGAGGCCTTCCGCCAGAGGCGTCTCCGGGCCCTGATCGGCATCGGCCACGTCTTCTTCGAATTCCGTGCCGTCGTCAGCTTTCCACTTCACACGGACATAGCCCTTCTGGCGACCGAACGGAGACGAGTTGCCAATAACGAAGACACGCACGCCTTCTCGGCTGAGTCGCTTCACGATGTCTTCCAAAACCGTGTAGTCCTGACCAAAGTCATCGCCTCGTTCGTCAGTGACAATGATGAACATCATGTTCGCTTTCATCTTCCGGCGAACAGGGCTGTACTTCTTGAGAGCAGTCGCCATGGCCGATGCCACGTTCTCCGCCCCCGACAAGTCGCTCTTGATGGATTTGACTGCTGCTGTCAGTGCTTCAATGTCACTGGTCGGTTCATCGACAAGCACATGCACATCTTTGCCGAAACCGACGATGCCGGTCTTCAGAGCATCCTTGGTGTCGATGTCATCCATCAGACCCAGTTGTCGGTACACATTTTCGAAGCGAGCAATGATCTGCTCTCGGCGGCTTTCGAGCGAAATGGATTCGTCAAAGAACCAGACTGGAAGCGTCCTTCGCTGACGAAGTGACGACGCAATCTCCAGAGTGATTCGGTCCACAGCCCCTTCGGTGCCACCGGCGTGTTCCGTAGTTCCTGTGAGGTCGATGTTCTCCAGAACTTCCGCTTCGCTTGGGAGAGACACGGTTTCCAGCAGTTCCACTTTTGGATTAACGATCTCCTGCTCGATCTGTTCCATCTGTTCCTGATGGTTGTCGAGCCCCTTCGTCTGAGCCATTGCGGCGGAGGCACCCTGAATATTCAGGCTGCTCATGCTTCCAAGGTTCTCGGTCGGTTCGGAGTCAATCACATATTCGACTTCGCGAACTTCTTCGGTGTCGATGCTGGATGTCAAATTCAGTTCTGGCAGCACGATCTCTGGCAGGGTAATCGTCAACAGCAGAAGGAAAACGCCAATGTGGACGGCAACGGAGATCCCCCATGCAGGCACGGCATCAAAGATGGACCACATGCCGGAACCATCTTCGTCGTACGGCTGTGCTGAATCCGCATTCGGTGTGGATGCCGGAATCGTGCTCACTGCAATGCTCCCGCAAAATAAAGTCGTCGCATCGTCCGCGACCTGTCCTCACACCATCGAAGTTGGTTGAAAGGCAGAGCGAAGTGCTGAGTCTGCCTTCATCTTCCATCATCGACGATCTGGCCTTGCAGCCCAAACGGATCGATAAAACCCGTGTCGTCTGCAGGGGCCTTTCAGGATCGTACCTCCTAAATCCTGTCCAGGCAATGTTTTGAGATGCCTGTTGGACAGAAAGAAGGATGGGATTTCCTGTACAGGAAACGCGCGACAGCATAATCCTGTTCGACAAAAAGGCGACTCGCGAGTCAAAAAACGGCGAACAGCGAGAGTTGACCGGGGCTTTTTCGGTACCTTTGGCAGGATTGATGGTGTTCGTTCTGCGGCAGCGACTCAAAAGACATTGCTGAAAACGCTGGCTTTTTCACAGACGAAAGTCTGGTCGGGATCCTGAAATGGGGTACGGGGCGTCTGTTGGGTTTCACTGGAAACGGCCGTGTAGTCACCGCTTCCCGCGGCTGGATGATCCGGGTGCGACTGCCACCATTTTTCGGCGTCTTTCCAATTCCATTCCGACGCACACTGGCACCCCTCCAGAGCCTCCTGCAGTTCACGGGCATTTCTGAACCGGCATTCCGGCTTCTTGTGGAGGCATCGAAGAATGATGTCGGACAGATCCTGTGGAACAGAAACTCCCAATTCCTGAAACGAAGGCGGCGTCGCTGTCGCGTGGGCCACAACCAGCATGACCGGGTTGTCATCTTCGAACGGAGCCCGTCCGGTCAGAAGGAAGTAGGCCACACATGCAAGGGAATAGAGGTCACCGCGAATATCCGGCTTCAGTCCCTGGGCCTGTTCGGGGCACATGAACCGAGGCGATCCCTGCAGTTGAGTGCTGACGGTGCGAATCCCCACATTTCCCATCGACGCTGGAAGGACCAGCCCAAAGTCCAGTAGTTTCGCCACGTCGTACATCTGTCCTCGTTCCGCAAGGAAGATGTTGCTGGGCTTGATGTCGCGGTGCACAAGTCCGTACCGACCGGATTCCTGGAGTGCTCCGCAGAGCTGACGCAGGATAAAGACGACGCGTCCTGGTGGCTGCGGACCATGTCGGTCAACAAGCTGCCGAAGATTCAGCCCTTCCAGGTATTCCATCGCATAGTAGAAGACACCGTCGGCCGTACAGCCGTAATCGTAGACTTGAACCGTGTTCCAGTGAGTCAGTCTGGCCGTGGCTTTGACTTCTCGCTCAAACCGAGCCAGCATCTTTCGATCAGTGGCCTTGTCTTTTCGAATGAGCTTAATGGCACATCGACGTTTCAGAAGCTGGTGTTCGCCAAGGTAGACGTCTCCCATCCCGCCTGAGCCAATCAGGTGAAACAGACGATATGGTCCCAACTGTTCCTGCTGTCGAATTCGCTGACAGAGTTCTCGATTGACACGACAAAGATACAAGGCAATGCCGAATCCAATCAGAATTGTCGCGGTATGCCTCGTCAGAAAGTCCTGCATGGCGACCGGCGTCGTCGAAGAGACAGCGATCGTTCGCACAACCACGCGTTCCAGCACAAGACCGGTAAGAAGTATTGCCAGCAGACATGTCAGGTGAAACGTCAGCGACCGGCGCCTGGTGCGAGGTTTGCTGATCTGAATCACGCCTGCGTCTCCGCCTTCAGCAACGGAGGCTTCGTCGGTCAGTTCATCCATTCGGACTGACGAAGCTTTGCTGCCGGTTGTTGAGACACTGGCTGTCATGATGGCAAGATTGGAGCCGGGTATTTGTGGAGTCCGGATGCACATCAGAAGTTACGAGACTGACGTTCACGAACTCGGAATGAAATCATCGAGCAACCATAATGCGCTGTTCCCAGGACGCCTCAGAGAAGTCCGAAGATTTGCATCGCCTGCAGGCAGTGCAGTTCTGTTGCCAAAAGTGAACGTGACTTCTGGTTGATTCCGGGAAACACAAATTCAAACACTGGTGCCTCGCGATCACTCGGTGGCCAGAAATGTTGCAATCTGGCAACATGCGGAGCCTGCACTTGCCGGAAGATGCTTCCGGGAAGTTCCCCCATGTCGATTTCCCTCCGTTCTGACTGTTTAGGCTCCACGTATGAGAAATCTGTGCGCGTTCACGCTGGCCCTGCTGATTCTGGGGCCGTCTGCCCTGGCTCAGCAGAAACCTGTTCTGCATTCGTTTGGCCGTCAGCAATTGTCGGATGTCTACTACTCGGAGGGAATCTCCGTCGGAGACCTGAATAACGACAAACACATCGATGTCATCTATGGTCCACATTGGTACGCGGGACCAGACTTTCAGGTGAAGAACGAACTGTACCCCGCCGTGCCTCAGAAGCGCGAAGGTTATGCGGACAACTTCTTCAACTGGGTTTATGACTTTGACAAGGACGGATGGAACGACATTCTGGTGGTCGGCTTCCCTGGAACTCCTGGCTTTGTCTATCGCAACCCCGGCAAAGATGGCCTGACGGGGCTCTGGGAGAAACTGCAGGTTGCGGATTCGGTCAGTAACGAAGCTCCCCAATTCGCGGATATCACCGGCGACGGCGTCCCGGAACTCGTGTGTACTCGGCAAGGCCAATACGGCTTCTATGTGCCGGAAAAAACCGCTCCGCTGGGAGCCTGGAAGTTCGTCTCCATTTCCGAAAAGATCGCTCCGACCCCGTTCGGTCATGGGTTGGGTGTTGGCGATGTCAACAGCGATGGCCGCATGGACATGATTGCGACAGACGGCTGGATGGAACAGCCTGAAGCCGGCGCAGTCGAAGGCGTCTGGAAGTTTCGCAAGTTTCCATTCGCGCGGGCCGGTGCGGATATGTTCGCTTACGACGTGGATGGCGACAAAGATGCCGACATTATTACGTCCCTCAGTGCTCACGACTTTGGACTGGCGTGGTATGAAAATACAGGCGTCGATGCGAACGGAGACACAACGTTTGAAAAACATCTGCTGATGGGCGAAAACAAAGAAGACAGCCCGTACGGTGTGCTCTTTACGGAACTTCACGCCGTCAAGCTGGCCGACATGAACGGTGACGGTCTTCAGGACATCGTCACGGGCAAGACGTATTGGTCGCACCATACGCAAAGCCCCATGTGGGATGCCGGCGCCGTTGTCTACTGGTTTGAACTGCAGCGAACGAGCGAAGGCGTTGACTTTGTTCCTCATCTGGCAGACGACAAGTCGGGAGTCGGTCGCGGTCTGGTCGTGGAAGACATCAACAAAGATGGTCTGATCGACATTGCCTCGGGAGGGATGGTCGGCGCCAGTGTGTTAATGCATGCGGCGAAGGAAGTTTCCCAGGAAGAGTTCGAAGAAGCTCAGCCACAAAAGCGAAAGCAGATGGCGGAGGGCCTTCAACCGGAAAATGCAGCAAAGCAGATGACGGTGCCGGCCGGCTTCAAGGTACATCTGGCGGCGGGCGAACCTATGGTGCATCAGCCTGTGGCGATGTGCTTTGACCACAAGGGACGATTGTGGGTTGCGGAGGCGCACACTTACCCGCTGCGTGCTCCGGATGGCGAAGGCAAAGACAAGATTCTGATCTTTGAAGACACGACCGGCGATGGCGTGTTTGATAAGTCCACGACGTTCATCGAAGGCCTGAATCTCATCAGCGGCCTGGAAGTCGGCTTCGGAGGTGTTTACGTCGGAGCGGCTCCGTATCTGATGTTTATTCCGGATCGTGACGGCGACGATAAGCCGGATGCTCCCGCCAAAGATGCGGTGGCTCAGTCGTCACTTCAATTCCCCAAAGATGTCCCGCCAGGCGCTGTGGTTCTGCGAGACGGTTTTGGCTGGCAGGATACTCATGAAACTCTCAACGCGTTCATCTGGGGGCCGGACGGCTGGCTCTACGGCTGCCACGGAGTCTTCACGCACTCAAAGGTTGGCAAGCCGGGTGCTGCTGACGGAGAACGCCTGCCGCTCAACGCAGCGGTCTGGCGATACCATCCGAAAAAGGATGTGTTCGAAGCCTTCATGAATGGAACCAGCAATCCATGGGGCGTCGACTTCAATGACAAGGGCCAGGCATTTATCACGGCCTGCGTGATTCCGCATCTCTGGCATGTGATTCAGGGGGCTCGCTACCATCGTCAGGGCGGTCAGCATTTCAATCCGTATACCTATGACGATATCAAGACGATCGCCGACCATGCTCACTATGTCGGTAACATTGCGGATCACGCATGGTGGGGACACGAGCCGCGAGCGGCCGGTGCGACGTCGGATGCTGGCGGCGGACATGCTCACTGCGGAGGAATGATCTATCTGGGGGATAACTGGCCCGACGATTATCGCAATCAGATCTTCTTCAACAATGTGCATGGCAATCGAGTCAACTGCGACATTCTGGAACCTGTCGCGGGCAGCTCGGCTTGGGTGGGTCATCATGGCAAAGATCTGATGCTGGCGAATGATCATTACTTTCGAGGCATCAATCTGCGTTATGGTCCCGACGGCACGGTGTATCTGATTGACTGGTACGACAAGAACGCCTGCCATCGCACGAACCCGGAAATCTGGGACCGCAGCAACGGACGCATCTACCGGATTTCCTATGGCAAGGTGGCTTCAGGACCTGTCGATGCCAGCAAGTGGTCTGACAAAGAGATTCTGGCGGCCCATGAACATCGCAACGAATGGTATTCCCGCATGGCTCGAAAGATGGTCATGCACAAAGGCTGTTCCCCGGAACTCAGCAAGGGGCTCTGGGATGCTGCGTCCGATACCAATCGAACTGTCGAAACACGCCTGCGATATCTCTGGACTCTGCATGCTGCCTGCGGGCTGAAGGCAGACCAGGTCGGTGTTCTTCTGGCTGACAAGCAGGATTACATCCGAGCATGGGCAATTCAGCTCGAACTGGAAGATCAGGCGGCGGAGGCTCCGATCGTGAAGAAGCTGGAGAACCTGGCGGCAACGGATCCTTCAGCCACTGTGCGACTGTATCTGACTTCGGCACTTCAGCGTCTGCCGCTGGAATCTCGCTGGGGAATCGCCTCAGCCCTGGCGGCTCATGAAGAGGACGCGGACGATCACAATCTTCCGCTGATGATCTGGTACGGCACTGAGCCTCTGGTTGCGGCCGACGCGGACAAGGCCATTCAGCTGGCGCTCAATAGCAGGATTCCTCAGATTCGTTCTTACATCTTCCGCCGTGCTGCGGCGTCGAACGAAACGCTTCCTGCGGTCGTTGCGGCTCTTGGCCAGGCGAAGACGGTGGAACTCCAGCAGCAGATCCTGGATGCGATGATGGCTTCGTTCGAAGGCCGTGTGGATATCCCAATGCCGGAGTCATGGAAGGTCACATACGACGCACTGCTGAAAAGCGAACGTCAGGATATCGTCGACCGCGCGAACCAGCTGGCCGTGCTGTTCGGAGATCAGCGAGTTTTTCCTCCGATGCGAGCGTTGCTGGGAGACAAAGCGCAGGACATCGGACGACGTCAGCAGGCTCTGAGTGTTCTCGTGAAAGGGCAGGACAAAGCGGCGGCGGATGTTCTGCAGAGCGATGCGGTGCTCGGAAATCCTGAGCTTCAGGCTTCGGCCGTGCGAGCATTGTCGATCCTTGGAAATGACGCGACGCCGAAGGTGCTGCTCGGGAACTATGGCAGCCTCAGCAACGCGGTGAAGGGCGATACGGTCAGTACCATGGTGTCGCGTCCGGCATGGACTCGGATCCTTCTGACAGCGATCGCCGATGGCCGAATCCCCAGCAGTGATCTTCATGCCTATCATGTTCGCCAGATCCTGGCTTTCAATGACGCGGAACTGAACGAACTGCTCAGGAAACACTGGGGAGAAATCCGCGAATCGTCGGCCGATCGAAAGGAACAGGCGGCAGCGTTGAAAAAGCAGCTGACGCCTCGAGTCCTGACGCGGGCAAACCTCGGGAATGGACGCCGAGTCTACTCGAAGACGTGCCAGAACTGTCATCGCCTGTTCGGAACAGGTGGCGAAATCGGTCCGGACATCACGGGCTCAAATCGCGCGAACATCGACTACGTGCTTGAGAATGTTCTCGACCCGAGCGCCGTGGTGGGCCGCGACTATCAGATGACCGTGCTCGCTCTCGTCGATGGACGAGTCATTCAGGGACTGCTGAAACAGGAAACCGACAGCGCTCTGACGATTCAGACGATCAATGACAAAGTCGTAGTGCCTAAGTCCGAGATCGAAGAACGAAGTCTCTCGAATGTCTCCATGATGCCCGAGCGTCAGCTGGATACTCTGACGCCAGATGAAGTTCGCGACCTGATCGCGTATCTGGCGAGTCCGTCACAGGTTGGAATCAGCGGACCATCGGCCCCCATCGATCCGAAGACCGGCAGGGTTCCGGAGGCAATCGAAGGGGAAAGTATGAAGATTGTGGATAAGACTGGCGGAACGGCAGCGGGCCAAAACATGAGCGGGTTCCCGGCTGCAAAATGGAGCGGCAATGATCAGTTGTGGTGGACCGGGGCGAAACCCGGGGACAAGCTGAGTCTGGAAGTTCCGGTCCCTGCCGATGGCACCTACGACGTGGAGCTTGTGATGACGAAAGCTCGCGACTACGGAATTGTCAAAGTCTCGCTGAATGGTACAGCGCTGGATCCCGGAGTCGATCTCTACAACAACCCAGAGGTCATCACAACAGGCGTGCTGTCCTTCAGCAAAGTCATGCTGAAAGGTGGGCCGGCTCGACTGACCCTGGAAATCACCGGCTCAAACCCTGACGCTGTGAAAGGCTACATGGTCGCGGTCGATTACGTGCGACTCGTTCCGTCAAAGTAACCGGCGGAAAGACGGATCGCTGATCAACGTGAAGACTCGGCGGGTTGACTTGCCGAGTCTTTCTTTTGGGTGTGTCAACGATGTAGGCCGTTCGTAGAAACAGCCAGAGGAAGTAACGCGAGGCAAACGATCGCGACGCCCATGGCTCCCGCGCACAGCCAGTCGTTGGTCGAAGGGACTTCTTTCTTCCACAACGCCAATCGCCATGCCGCAAGTATCTCGACTGGGTATGCGGCAGCACAGACGGTAAAGCTGCGGAGAGAAAAGAACAGCACCAATTGAGCCAGCAGCGGGATCAGAATCAGGAGGTGCTTCGATCTGCTCATCTGCCGAATCTTGTGGTTTGCCATGGAAACGTCGTCAGACTTCGGAAACAGAATGGAACGCAACTGGCCGGTGTGCGGAAGGACGTAAGGCGTCCGGTGTTTCACAAACCGGAGGGCTCGCGCCCTTCCGCTACCTGCGCATCGATCATTCGTCGTCTTCCAGTTCATCGACGATGCCGAAGTTCTGCAGAAACGTTGCGGCGAATTCGATGAAGTCCGGGTTCAGCTTCTTCTTACGTGCATGAGCAACCACGCGGCCAAGCTGGGACTGAATTTCTTCCACCTGTTTGGGCGACATCTGCTGCAGGTACGCACCGACGGATTCCATCGCTTCGATGGCCCAGTCGGAATCGACGGCGTCCTCGTCCGACAACTCCAGAAAACTCGCCAGGTGAAGCACTGAGGCAAACAGTGGATCAATTTTCAACGTCCGTGGCAAAGACGGCATTACAAATGCACCCTTTGACACTTCCTTGACAGGTTGTTTCTTCGCCATTCCGGCAGCTCTCCAGTTTTCTTCCGCTGCGAGTCAGAGACTCAACGAGTGTGCAGTCACACGGCATGCCATAGTCAGAACACAACATGCGGTGAACTTTTCCGACGCCGCAGTCTAGTTTGCAGACTTCGAAGACGCCAACTCGACCAGCTCTGCGGCTGTCATCACGTTCACGAACCGGCGAAGCCCTCCATTTCCAAATCACTCCGGCCGTATCATCAGCGAACCTCTTCGTACTTCGGCACATCACCCGACTCAACGCGCTGCCACGCGCGTTCGAATAGCTGGTGAACGGGCTCCAGCGGAAGAATGCGGGACAGAGGCGGTGTCGCTTTGCCCGTGATCTCACGCGCCATCTGGAAGAGCGGCAGCTTCCAGGTTTCGATCGGCAGATGAGGCGCCTTTAGATCCTCCCAGCCACCGGGCAGGAAGAGCTTCCTTCCCGCGCGGGATCGTGAAGCTTCAATCACCAGCCCACGATCCAGTAGTTCTTTGGCAGTCGCTTTCTGTGTCGCGGAAGTCCAGTGGTTCCACTGCTGAACGTTCTTGTCCGTCGGGTCCGCAAGAGTCAGCAGCTGGAGATACCAGACCGCCGCGGCTTCGGAAAGCTTGTGCTTCTTTGCTACGGCCGCAACAGTCGCCGGTGACGAATACAGCGGATTGCATTCGAATTCCCCGACGGGCACCGGCGTTTCCTGGATTCGACGCACGATGTCCGCGACACCTTCAGAACGCAACAGCTGAATCTGTCGGATCATCATGATGGCAGAGAGATCTCCGAACGTCGGCAGGTTCGCGAGCTGATCCGTAAACAGCCCATGCATCTGGCCATCGACTTTCGCTGAGTCCGTTTTGGAGCGAATCTTTGACGGACGAACTCCCACGAAGACCTGATGTCCTTCAATGATCGCCCAGATCGTCCCGTCATCCGCAGACAAAACACTGTCGGTGCGAGTCGGCCTGGCGACCAGAGATTCAACGACCTTGCTCGCAAAATCCGGATCCTTTTCCATGTAGTGATAAGCGTACCCGGCATTGACAATCAGGCTCGGGGAATTCAGCGCTGTCAAACAGGCGGCATGTAGATCAGGCATCATCTGTCTGGCGGGATCTCCGACTGGCAGCCCATAGGCCAGCATCAGCATTCCAATCAATGAACCTCGCAGCATCATCCCGTCGAAGTATTCAGCGTCAGTCTCCGGAAGGATCTCACGACTGTAGCCTCCTGCTCGCACGCGCACGGTCCATCGATGTTCGGACCGAAAGATCGGATCCTGCAAAGGAGCATTCATGGCCTGCAGCACACGATTCTTGTTCGGGCCATAGTCGAACGCGTCACAGAGCTTCTCGATCCACTCCGCTGACAGCGGCAGTCGCTGCTTGTCACTCAGCCAGACACTTTTGAGCCGCTCTGCAGCGGCCGATGGAGTCTCTTCCCACAGCTCCTGCGGCTCACCTCCGATGATCGATCTCACGAGTTCCATCCGCCGTGCTTCCGGCAGAGCTTTAAGTGACTCCTTTGCCGCCGAGCATTCTTTGGCCTTCAGCTTGCAGGCTTCGCGCAGATGATTCGGCATGAAGTTCGACTGATAGGAATCCACATTCGGCAGGCC
>CAZIGZ010000124.1:0-6997 GCA_964538835.1 uncultured Chitinophaga sp.
ATGGGCGACATCACAACAATCCTTCAACGTGTTAAGGACGGCAAAGCAGAGGCGTCTGAGGAACTGCTTCCGCTCGTTTACCAGGAACTCAAGAGAATTGCTTCGTCCCGGATGGCAAAGGAAAAGCCAGGGCAAACACTGCAGGGCACCGCACTGGTTCATGAGGCATGGATCAAGCTAGTGGAATCGCACGCGGGAACGGCGTGGAATGACCGGCAAGCCTTCTTCGCTGCGGCATCTGAAGCAATGAGGCGAATACTGGTCGATATTGCCCGACGCAAAAACACCGTTAAACATGGTGGAGAGCAGACACGAAGGCCGTTATGTGACGTGGATGTCGAAATCGTAGGTACGGCGGAGGAAGTTGTTGCAGTGAATGACGCGCTTTCGCGACTTCAGGGCGTCGATGAACAGGCTGCTGAACTGGTCAGGCTTCACTACTTCGGAGGGTTATCCCTTGAGGAAGCAGCAGAACTCCTCGGCATATCGCGTGCGACTGCCTATCGGACATGGACATTCGCCCGGACGTTTCTGCGAGCCGCAATATTCGGTCGCTAGAAATATCTCCGAAAAACTGAGACAGCCCGAGCACTGAAAACGCCAAGAAATTGGATCACCTGAGCAAGACGTCGAAGCTTCCAGGAAGAAGTAGTGGACCTGCATCCGATGGCCAGCAGCCTGCTGGAGGAGTATTGACACTGGGGTTTATTATTACTTCGACATACGGTGCCGGAGATTTTTCCTTGATGACTTCCGGCAGCACAGGCGTATCGATGAGGGTCTGATCCGTGTTGTCGAATTCTCAAAACCTGCGAGACATTTTTCTCGAGGCGATTGAGCGCCATCCGCCTGAACGTCGCCTGGAGTTCATCAGAACGACCTGCGGTGAAGATGAAGACCTTCGAATCAAACTCGAGCAATTGCTTGAGGCGTATGATCCCGACTCCCAATTCATGGACGCCTCCGCAGCCAGCCTGCTTTCAGTCTCTGGCCCGGATCGTTTCGAAGAGCCACTGAATGAGCCAATTGCTGATCGCTATGAATTGCTCGAGGAACTGGGCGTCGGTGGAATGGGCGTGGTTTTTCTTGCCGCTCAGATCGCTCCCGTGCAACGTCGCGTCGCCTTGAAGATGATTCGCGCAGAACTGAATTATCGAGCTGCGATCGTTCAGTTTGAGGCAGAGCGTCAGGTTCTGGCGATGCTAGACCACTCTGGAATACCGAAAGTCCTTGATGGCGGTGCGACAAAGTCTGGTCGGCCGTTCTATGTGATGGAATTCGTTGACGGCGTACCGATCACGGAATTCTGTGACAGACACTGCATGTCACTCGGTGACCGAATTCGCGTTCTGATCACCGTCTGTGACGCTGTTCAACACGCTCATCAGAAGGGGATTATTCATCGCGACCTGAAGCCAAACAACATACTTATCGAGGTCCGAAACGGACATCCAGTTGCGAGAGTGATTGACTTCGGAATCGCGAAGATCCTCGAACTGCCTTTCAGCCAGGATACGGGAACCTTCATTCGAAATGAGTTCGCTGGCACTCCGAAGTATATGAGTCCCGAGCAGTTCGGCGAGGATGACTCAGACGTTGATACTCGAAGCGATGTCTATTCTCTCGGTGTCATCCTGTATGAATTACTGACGGGAGATACTCTGCTCAGATCAGAGGACATCCGAAAAGCAAATCGCGAGCAGCTTTCTGCAATGATTCGCGAGGCAGTGATCGACACGCCAAGCGTCAGGATCAATGAGCTGGACAAATCCACGCTGCAGATCGTCGCCGAACGTCGCGGAGCTAAGCCAGAGTCTCTTCGCTCAAGACTTCTCGGGGAACTCGACTGCATAGCGGTCAAGACGGTCGCGAAGAATCGGAATCTGCGGTATCAGTCAGCCGAGTCACTCGCGGATGACCTGAAACGCTTTCTGGGGAATGACATTGTCCGCGCGGTGCCTCTGACGGGACTCTATCAGTTCCGAAAGATGGCTTACCGCTACCGTGTGCTTTTAGGCTTCCTGGTCACAGCCGGCTGCAGCCTGGTGATCATGGCCGTATTCAGCCTATGGCAGGCTAGTCAGGCCAAGTCGGCCCGACTGGCGGCTGAGGGGCATTATGCCGATGCACTTCGAGAGAAGGCTCGGTTTCGTGAGTTGGCGTGGCGAACCGGCATGCGAGAAGCCTGTTCGAATTGGGAAGAACGGCGTTATGCTGAGGCCGAATTCTCTCTGGCAAGACTTGAGCGAGATGACCACGACGCAACCAATTTGGCGGAATGGCGGCTTCTTCGCCATGAACTGGATCAGTCTTATCAGCGAATCCTTAGGATCAACGCACCATTGCACGAGGTCCGTGGAATACCTCACACAAACAAGGTCGTGGCAGCGGGCGGTGACGGCAATCTCTATGTCGCTGACGGCGCAACGTTCGAGATTATAGCAACAATTTCGACCGGCATTCCGTCTCTTCATGCGTTGGCGGTGAGCGATGATGGCCAGTTCCTGGCAACCGGCGGTGCTCCCGATCCGGTCTCAGACCTCGCGGTTCCGATGCTCTTTTCTCTGGCTTCAGGGGAAAAGATCAAAGAACTACCTGGCCAATTCACAACGATTGAATCTCTTGAATTCTCTGGAGACGGCACACAGATCGCCTGTGGTGCTCGTTACGAAAACGTTCAAATCATCAACATTTCCACCTGTGAAATAGAAGAGCTGCCTGCGGATCTGCGGAATTCGTGGCTTTGCCGCACAGACGACGGGCAGCAGATCTTTGCCCAGTGTGGAAGCGAATCTGTGTGTGCAATGGCCTTCGCTCCACCGTTTACACATCAAATACTCGAGGCGGACTCGACAAGCCGTATAATCTCAGCCGTCTGGATACCAAACACCAGCCAGCTTCTGGCTATGTCGTGGGATCGCAATTTTCTTCCCGTTCGCGATGTCAGGACGAATCGGGCCGTGTGTCGCCTTGGTGACGTTTCAATGACAGAGTGCATGGCATATAGCCCCGATTCTCTTTCTCTGTTCGCCGGGCTCCCTTCAGGAGACATTGTCTGCTGGGACATTGACTCCGTACTAAAGTCCGAGTCCATGGATTCCGTCAATCTGAATCACGACGACGCTTCGAACGCCAAGCCGGAGAAAGAACCACTTGTGCAGCCAAAGTTCCGAATTCATGTCTCAGACACTCCCATTACCTCGCTCTCATCTAGAGACGACTGGATCTTTGCTGCGACCTATGGCGGAGAATTGCTGGCGATAAGGCACCAAAGAGACGTTCCTGATCATTACGCTGCTGACCAGCATTCCGAATCAACTCCTGCAATCGGGGCGCTCAGCACCAATGCCGGTGGACTGGCTATGCAAGGCAAAGATCGGGTCTTGCGACACACTCGACTGTCAGATTCAACGACTCGCGAATTGAACTGCCTCGACCTGTGGCCTTCAGAAGAACCAGGCGCCGCTGCACTGACACTCAATGCCGACGACCGAATGGTTGCACTTGCCATTTCGCCCAGCGAAAACGCTGCCGCATGTAGTTGCCTGAAGAGTGGAGTCCATCTGCTGACAGAGGAACGTTCGCAGGTCCTCACTCAATTCGATCGCATGATGGATCATAAGGAAAACGACGTCACAAGAATCGTCGCATTCTCTTCCGACTCGAAGCAACTTGCCTGTTCAGCGGAGGATATGGTGTATGTGGCATCGCTCAATACCTCGGGAACAGGGGCACAGGAATTCAAGTTACCGGGACTGTCCAACTGTCTTACATGGTCCCCGGATGGAATGAACATTCTTGTGGGCGGTGATTTTGAATATCTGACCATATTGGATCTGCGGGATAACAGCGTGGCCCGTGGTTTTCAATGTGGAAGCTTCACGGAGTCTGTGATTTTCAGCAACGACGGAAGCAGTGTTATTACTGGTGACACCGAAGGAGTTGTCCGCTTCTGGCATCGTGACGGCGAACTTCGAAAGTCCATACAAGTCCACAGGGCCCCCGTTGTCAACCTTGCCTTGAGTTATGACGGGCGGATCGGTGCAAGTGTTGACGTCAATGGAAATGTCGCCTTCTGGTATGTCGGTTCAGGAGACGAGATAGGAACGATCATCAATTCGTCCTCGATGTCAGATTGGGATCCTAAAGTGCGACCAATGGTTGGATTCACTCGTAATGACACAGCATTTCGGTTGATGACATACACCGCAGAGGGTGGTGTCCAGCTAAGGTCGTGGGATCTCAGACCGCAGTAAACTATGATCGATGGCTTCCATCCGAGTAAGACAATATGGGCCCATTGTTGGTTTGTGAATCAGCACCTCGTTGGGGCTGCGGTTTTGGTCGCGGAAAGTAATGGCGAGTGCGAAACGTAAACTGTAAAAGGTATCTGTTCATTCGCCGAAAGAAGGAATTGATATGATCGGGGCCATCGCTGGTGACATCATCGGTTCAGTCCACGAAGGCTCGGGAATGAAGTCCAGGGAGTTTCCCCTCTTTCATGAGCATTGCCGCTTTACGGATGACACCGTGCTGACTGCTGCCGTTGCGTCCGTGCTTTTGACGGATGGTGATTACGTGGAATCCTTCCATGAGTTCTTTCATGCTTACCCACAATCCGGGTTCGGCGGCAGCTTCATTGGCTGGGCAGCGCGACGATCTCGTGAGCCTTACAACAGCTGGGGCAACGGCTCGGCGATGCGAGTGAGCCCAGTTGGCTTCGCATTTGACTCACTTGACGAGGTTATGTGGCACGCTCGTCTGACCGCTGAAGTGACTCACAGTCATCCGGAAGGAATTCGAGGTGCTCAGGCGACGGCCGTTGCAATTCTCCTGTCTCGCATGGGGTACGACAAAGGTGACATGAAACGGCATTTGGAATCCGAGTTTGGTTACAACCTCGACGAGCGACTTGAGGACATTCGAGAAGACTACGAATTCGATGTCTCCTGCCAGGGATCGGTACCACAGTCCATCATCTCCTTTCTTGAGTCTAATGATTACGAGGAGGCTGTCCGAAACGCCATATCCCTTGGTGGAGACGCCGATACGATGGCCTGCATCGCAGGGGGAATTGCGGAAGCGTTCTACGGAGAGGTCCCCGCCTCGATTGCTATACAAACGCTGGATCGACTCGATGCCCGGCTGCGTAACATTGTGATGGACTTCACAAGCAAGTACGGAAACAGCCGCATCGAACGATGAGCGATGCGTCAGCTTTGACTTCCGATGCATTTCTAAAGGACTGGAGCGGGAATGAGCGGCCTGAAACTTTTCACGAACAGTCTCGACATGGAGTTTGTTCTGATCTATGCGGGAACATTCCTTATGGGTTCGCCGGAACACGAAGTCGACCGCAGATCGGATGAAATTCAGCACCAGGTCACAATCAGCAAGAATTTTTTCATGAGCCGCACCCCAGTCACTCAGGGCCAGTGGAACGGGCTTAGACGCAATCAGTGGCACGGTCCTTCACTTGCACCAAGAGGCGAACGTTGCGCCGCAACGTGGGTTACCTGGGAGGACTGCGTGGACTTCTCCCGGGAACTCAGTGAAAAGGAAGGACGGACCTATCGCCTGCCGACGGAAGCAGAATGGGAATACGCCTGCCGAGCCGGCACCACAACCCGATTCAGTTCCGGAGAGTGCGAAATCCAACTGGAAAAATACGCATGGCTGAACAGCAACCAGGAATCCGCAGGTGAGGATCCAGGCAAATTTGGCAACGTTGGACGGAAGCTGCCAAACCAGTTTCGCCTCTACGATATGCACGGCCACGTACTGGAATGGTGTCTGGACAATTACAGTGAATACTCTACGGAACCACAGGTTGATCCAACCGGGCCCAACAAGCCGGATGTCGGAAAAGTTGCGCGCGGCGGCTCCGAACGAACGGGGCCGGACTGGGCTCGCTCAGCAAGCCGATGTCCACTGCATCGACGGGCGCAGTACTGCAACGTAGGGTTTCGCCTCGTGCTTGAGCTTTGAATCCTCATCATACTATTTCGAACCCTGGGGCAGGGCGATCTGCAAGGAGCATTTGCATTCCAACAACAGACGCCCGAATACTTTGTCCCAAGGCTGGGTGAAGGCTCACCCGCAAAGAAAAGCAAACCTGCAAAGGCCGGGCAGAAGATAGGTCACATATGTCGGAAGCCGCACAATCCAACAAGGCGCAGGAATCGACAGTCAAGTACTTGGTATCTCCCTCCGAATCCTTAAACTCGTTTGAAAGAGTCAGTCAGATCTGTGCGGGATTTCGCAGAGCGTGGGATGAAGGACGGCCGGACCTCGTGGAGTGGCTGTCTCTGGTCATCGGTGAAGATCGGGCTTCGTTACTGCGGAACCTGCTGGAGATTGATATTCGCTGTCGTCGACGAAGTGGCGAGTCGCCGACCGCGTTGGATTATGTTGTTCGGCTGCCCGACGAAGAAAAGCTGATTCGCCGAGTTTTCCTGGACGCCAGCAGTCTCTCGATTTCTGCCATTCATGATCAGACGCCAGGGGAGACGTTCATTCCTGGGCCTCCGGCAGCCAGACTGGGCGAATACCGACTGGTGCGTGAACTCGGAAGAGGTGGAATGGGGGCGGTCTTTGAAGCGGTTCACCTGCGCCATGGTTATCGTGTGGCCATCAAGACACTTCCTGCCGTAAGTGGAGAATCCCTCCATCGATTCAAACGAGAATTCCGAGTCCTTGCCGATGTGGTCCATCCAAATCTTGTTGGCCTGCGAACGTTGGAGAGTGATGGAGGCCAATGGTTCATCACTCTTGATCTGCTTGAGGGACTGGACTTTCTGAGTTACGTTCGCCCAAATGACCGCCTCGATGCAACTCGTCTGCGAGCGTGTTTCGGCCAGCTCGTGACAGGACTGATGGCGCTTCATAGTCGCGGTGTTGTCCACCGGGATTTGAAGCCCGGCAATGTCCTGGTGACCAGCGCCGGGAGAGTTGTCATTCTTGATTTTGGGCTGGTTGCTGACTGGAAGCAGAGTGC
>CAZIGZ010000124.1:7097-18598 GCA_964538835.1 uncultured Chitinophaga sp.
GGGCAGCGGAGTGGCTCTGATTCACTTGTTGGCCGCGAGTCTCAGACAGCCATGATGCAGAAAGTCCTTGCATCATTTCGTCACCAGAAAACGCCATTGACTCTGTTTATTCGGGGGCGGTCGGGTGAGGGCAAGACGAGCCTCGCCGAACATTTTCTGGCTCCGCTTCGTGAACAGAACTCCATTGTGATCATGTCCGGACGCTGTTACGACAGAGAATCAGTTCCTTTCAAAGCCCTCGATACCCTAATTGATGCACTTGCAGCCTATCTGCGATCACAGCCAGAATCAGACGCCGCCCTGCTCCTGCCCGACGACATCAGTTTTCTTGCAGAATTGTTTCCGGTTCTTCGGAGGTGTGAGGTGGTCGCACGGGCTCATCGAGGACGCACGAATGTGGTGGACCAGCAGCAGATTCGCCAGAGGGCGTTCGGAGCATTGCGGCTGATGCTGGATCGGATCAGCGTGAAGACGCCGATCATCTGGTTTATTGATGATCTTCAATGGGGCGATGTGGACAGTGCATCAGCGCTCTTCGAAGTCCTGAGGCCTCCGGACGCTCCCCATGTCCTCTTTCTAGGCAGCTTTCGATCAGACGAGGCGGACAATAGCCCATTTCTTGGTGAGTGGTCATCGCAGCAGCAAAAATGCGGCATTGACCTGCACGATCAGTTTGTCAACGTGGGGCCACTGTCATTGGAGGATTCGACGCGCCTCGTTGTGAACTTGCTGGAACGAGATGATGAAGTTGTCAAGCGACGTTCGGTGCAGTTTCACGCGCAGACGGGAGGAAATCCGTTCCTGCTCACTGAACTGGCAGGCTGCTTTGATCCCAATCTTGATGAATTCCATGCGAGCGATATTCATGACGTGCTTAAGAAAAAGCTTGCTCAGTTGCCTACGGAGGCTGTGCCGCTTCTGAATGTTGTCTCGGCGGCGGGGCAGGCGATCGACCTTACCGAAGCCGCCGTCGCGGCGGGTGTGGAGCATTCTGTCGAAGATGTACTGACGCGTATGCGAAACCTTCGAGTCCTGAGAGTTGTTGGAGCAAAAATCGATACGTATCACGACCGTATTCGGTATGCGATTCTCGACAGACTCAATGAGGGGCTGAAGAAGGAAATTCATCTGAACCTGGCAGAGGTGATCGAACACACGACCGGCGGTCTCGAACCGGCCGCCGTGGATGCAATCGCCGCTGGGCAGAGTCCGGAGAAATGGAAAGATCTCCTCCCACGCGTCTATGACCTTGCCTATCACTTTGACGCTGCGGGAGAATCGAGACGCGCATTGGTCTACGGCTTCCTCGCCGCCAGGCAGGCTCGTTCCAGGTTTGCGATTGATGTGGCGGCTCAGCAGTACGCTCTGGCCCAGCGTCATGCGCAATTTGCCGCGGAAAGTGTCCAATACCAGCTTGCTCGAGGTCGTGGTGAGGCGCTCATTGAGATGGGGGTTTATGATGAAGCCAAAAGACAGCTCAATGAAGCCACAAGACTGGCAACGAGGCCCATTGAAATGGCAGATACCAGCGGGTTGCATGGTGAACTCGCCTCCAGACTTGGATTGGTTGGTGAGAGTATCAGCCACTTCGAGAACGGCATTCAGATCCTCGGAACACCAATCCCGAAATCAATGTTGGGGAAGTGCTGGGGAATCCTGAAAGAAGCCTCCATCCAGGTCATGCATTGCTGGCGACCCTCTCAGCTCCACAGGAGTTTGCCCAATGCGGAATCAGACCTGACAAACTACCTTCTTGCTCGCCTTGAATGGTCGCTCTTCTGCCACAATGTTGTCTACCTGGTCTGGGCGTCGCTGCTCGGTCTGAACAGAGCGGAACGCCTTCCTAAATCCAAAGCACTGGCAATCAATTACGTCGTACATGCGAATGACATGGCAGTACTTGGCTGGCATCGAAGAGCCGAAGAATACTACAGAAAGACTATCGAGCTCAGCAATGAGATCAATGACCAATGGTGTGCAGCTATTGGTCAAAGCCACTCCTGTATCGGTCATATGGCGGCAGGTCGATATCGAGATGCCATTGAAACGGCAGAGTTGGCAAAGACTGCTCTGGAAAATGTCAGAGATATGCGGACGCTTCGTGGAGCCTATGTATTTACCATTATGGGGAATTATAGTCTGGGGAATCTTCGAGAAGCGTTCAGGATCAGCAGGTGGCTGTTTGATTCGTACGTTCGGCATGGAGATCAGTATTTTGCTGTATGGACAGTCTACTCGCTGGCGCGATGTACACGCGGACGAATTCCTGTCGATGAGCTCCTGCAATGTGTCAGCGCTCTCCCGGGCAATAATCTTTCAGCCACTGCGTTGTTGATGGCGGAAGCACATTGGCATTCATTCCATGGACGTACGGCACTGGCGCTGGACGCCAGCGAAAAAGCCTGGGTAATCTGTGTTCAGAACGTTTACCTCGTGACATTCAATACCAACGTGCTGTGTCACCTTGTAACCTCATTACGACTGCATGCGGAGGCACTTGAAAAACTGGGTGATGTCGCCGCCACTTCTGTCAGAAGGAGATTTTCGAAGCTCGCCAGGCGGGCGTATCGCCTTTCGTGGTTTTTGCCACCCGAACGCCCGCATGCATTGCGGGAACTGAGCCTTGCCTATGTTCATCGCGGTAAGCTGTCTGCTGCACTTCGACTTGCGGCTGCCAGTTGCAGGGCGGCAGAAGGAATGGAAGCACGATACGAATACGCTCAGTCCCTGCTTGTCACGGGCCGAATCAACAGGCAACTCAACCTGCCTGAAGCGGACAGCCAGATCAACAATGCACAGGACATCATTCAGGAGATCGAAGCGGCTGTTGATGCCGAGCTGGCGGCAGGATGCAGTCCTCCGACTGCAATCATCGAACCAACAGCGGACGGCACCCTGGCAGGTTGACGGTTCTAAGAGGCAACGATGCCTTCGCCTCTTCAGCCACAATCAATGCGAGGATGTTTCGAGTAGTGCAGTTGATTTGACGATTCTATTCATCTGGTCGCTTGACGACCCAACCCACACTGGAGGTACCAGGATGAGCGATACAACATTTGCGGTTTCACCCGAAGTCTCTCCGAAACAGCGACTGGAAAAGGTCGACTACATCGGCAAACTCCGAACTGCACTTCGACGTCCGATCGAAGCTACCTGGCTACCGAAACGAATGCTGGTGGCGTGCGATGACGATCATGCGTTACTGACGGCAATGCGGATTTCCTTCTACGACCATATGCCATTGCGTCTCTCGCCGGATGCAATCTGGATCACTATCGCTCGCGGGTTTGCCTTGCACGTCAATCAAAATGCCGAAGCCTTGCGGCATCGATTTGTCTGCCACGAGGGAAAACAAAAGATCATGGTCTTGCGACCAGACTTCGCTCTTGGCAAGGACAACCCCTGGCCTGAAGTGTTTGCCGAGTTCAGCGAAAAAATTGCCGCTCAGACAGGTGGATTGGCAACATTGGTCCAGGCTGACTTCAGCACGACTGGGCCTGGCGAACAAGTAGTCTCACACCTGATGGCAATGGAAACCTTCAAGGCTTATTTTGAGTACATTGCCCGTATGGGGTGCGGAATTCCAAGCATCACACTGTCGGGGACTGTCGAAGACTGGCAATCGCTTCGGCGCAAGGCACAGCAATTTGCTGATTACGGACTGAAGGATTGGATCGAGGCGCTTGATCCAGTTCTTGCTCAGTTTGAACTGGCCAAGTCAGGTAAGCCCGATATCGAATTCTGGAAATCCATGTTCCGTTACCACAGCGGATCCGGGCCTGCAGTTATGACGGGATGGGCAAACGTGTTGTTTCCGTACGTCAAAACTGCACCGGAGAAGCTCTGTCGAAACCCACACCTAAAAGACTGGAAAAGCCGACTGGAAACTGATGACCGGCAGCACTCGCGTGAACGATGGAGGAATCCTCAAGGAGTCGGCCTGAGTGCGATCCCGTCCAGTTTCACTTCAGTGCCATTGACAGTCATATCGGAGCCACAGCAGGTCAAAACAAATATGCGTTTAGTTGGTGGATTGATGGGTGTCACACAAGACGATGACACGCTGGCCGTTGAACCGGAATGTGGATGGGCCCTGATTTATGAGGAACCGGTTGATCCTCAAACGCCGGATTTTGAGTGGCCAGTCGGCAGACCGGAATTGAAAAAACAGACTGAGTCTGGAAACTGACCGGGTTCCCGCACAGGCCCCGGTCAAGTTAGACGAGGAGGCACCGGACGAGTGGGACCGTATGAAGCTCGCTCAGCGCGGCGATATCAACGGCATTGACGGGCGACATACACGAGCGTGGAATTCCGTCTCTCCCACAAAATGTGCAGCGTGCATCCTGTGATCTCTCGATGCTTCTGCCGAATAATCCATACAAAATCCGCGGTCCCGTGATCCACGGTGGCCTGACGCTTGTGGAACCACAGCAATGGCGATCCCGATTGAGCACAATCTTCACGGCCAGGATTATCAGAACCGAACGCACCTCCGATATCGAAATGGTGGTTTGATCGATGTCCATGCTCACCTGCATTTGATGAAAGAGAAGCAGGAGACAGAATTTTTTCAGGCTGATCTGCTTGTCAATGTTGCCCTGGAATTTGGGGCGAGATGTCTCTGGACCATGTCTCCTTCCGACCACATCGTGCGACTCAAAGAGCGATTTGGAGACTTGCTGATATTCAATGGGTACATCGATAAAGCAACGCAGGAACCGGACGACACAGTCTATCGGCGACTCGACCAGTATCTGGCAGCTGGCGTTCGGATCATAAAGCTCTGGGCTGGTCCGAAGCCCCGAGGAAGGGACGCTCTTTTGGATGTTCCCTGGCGCGTTGAAATCGTTCGACGTTCTATCAATGCTGGGATTCGAGTCTTCATGGCTCATGTCGCTGATCCGGACATTCGGTTTCGTCATGCCTATGACGACCAGCGGATATTCAGCACAAAGCAGGAGCACTATTCTGCACTCGAAAAGATATTATTGATGTTTCCTAAGGTCACATGGATCGTTGCTCATATGGGCGGCTGGCCGGAAAATCCAGACAGGCTTGAGTCTCTGCTTGAGCGCCATGCCAATCTGTACTTTGACACGAGTGCCACCAGGTGGCAGGTCCGAGAGGTGTCATGCCGTCACGAACGATTTCATGATCTGATCTCACGATGGTCTGATCGGTTCCTTTTTGGCTCAGACCTGGTGACTCGGCCGGCTTCCGAACGAGAGCATTACGTCAGCAGATATTGGTGCCAGCGAACACTCTGGGAGAGCCAGTACCGCGGCCAGAGCCCCATCGCAGATGAGGATTGGAAGCTCGAAAATCCGACGGCCTCCCCGCGACTTTGCGGTTTGAGTCTGCCACAACATGTTCTCGACAAACTGTATTTTGGAAACGCTTTTCGAATCTTGCCTTTTCCGTCTCAGAATCCGACGGAAGTCGATGACGACGACAGCCGTGAATATCTCCGATCGCCATGATTCGTCCCATATTACCCTCATTCTGCTTTGGCACTGCCGAATGCTGTTGTTTCAAAGAAGCTGACGAAAAGCAACTCATACTGTTCACGCCGTTCGGCATCAAGGTGTTCTTCGGCGAGAAAGACCTTGCCGATTGCCGGATGAATCGAGTCCAGAACTTGTGAGTCTTTTCTTCTTCCCAAAAACAAATTCATGGACTGAGGCTCAAAGGTCGTCAGTGCATTGACTACGTGGCAAAGTGTTGTGCCGCTGGCTACGTCGTCTTCAAGGATCAGCACACGTTTTCCGCGTATCACCTCAAGATCGTCCAGAATCTCACAACGTCGTGGTGGATAATCAACGTGAACCGAGAGAATGATGGCCCCGAACTGCTGAAAAAAGTAGCCATAGACGTGCCCTTCGGGAGCGACGGAAACGCAAACATCATATGCATTTTTTTCTGTCAGCATTTTTGCCATCGCAAATGCAGCAACGCTGTCAACGGGAGTCAGAGGGTTGATAAAGGAGACTTCTTCGTAGCCTTTGGATGCACGAACGTGGCTGGTAACTTTAGCGACGACTCGTTCCATCACTTGCAGCGGCACCATATGATCACCCTGACATAATCCTGTTGCTGTTGATCGGATCGCGTGAAAATCAGGCTAATGGTGGGCGGAGCCAGTCATCCGGAATCCGAACCATGAACGACAAAGCACCCATGAACGAGGACGGTCACGAAACTCAAATGCGCGGTGTCACCCTTGAGGGCTATGGGTGATTGAACTACTGAAAGAGCCACTTCGAGGGTTACCAGGAGCAGTCTTCAAGACTGATTTCTTGGGAACGGAGTCCCGACGATGGTAAGGCAGCTTACCATGGAAGAGAGTAACCAGACAGCCGAGTTGGTCCGACGACCCGTTCCCTGACCAAGTCGACACTTCGAAGCGAGCATGCTGACTATGCTGTGCAGCTAATTTCGAAGACACTGAAATAGGCACCGGAACAAGCTTTCCTCTCTCACGTTCGACAACAGAACCAAGTTTGCAAGGTCGGATCAGCTCGGCAAACGCCACAAAGCGTCAAATTACTTCGCTCAGCCATGTTGCTGGTATCAGCGTGCACAAACGAAAATGCCAACGGTCTGATTCGAAAGTACTTTCCCAATGGACAGCCACTGAACAAATTCCTTGAACGCCACTAAAGGAAGGTCTAAAGACCCATCAATAACCTGCCCTGCAAACTCCTCGACTATACGACTCCCGCAGAAAAAATGCAGTGCGCAACGACAGGAAGCTGCGCATTTCCGATTCGTGACCGCCTCTTCTATCGCAGTACCTCGACATTGATCGTCCTGCAAGTAGCAGGTTCACATCTTTCATCGTACTATCATGTAGAGGAGATAGATGATACGCGAGATTATGGCCGATAGTTCCGAGTGGAAATGGTCTGGAAGGTTGTATTTTGTGCGGATCGACCTTGTAACATCTGCATATGATGTCACCGTATTCCGACAGCCCGGTGTCAGTTTGTATCATGGAGCAGAGAGAAATGAACGCCCCACAAGCCATGCAATTGTGCAGTTCTGAGACGGTCCTGGAGAACTCTCAGCCATTGGCGGTCGCCGTCATGGTCCTTTGACGCATCAAGCGAAGGCGACACTGCTGCGATCTTCGCCTATTGAATCAAGCACCAGGTGCTCTTCTCGCTCCTTTTTGACGACACCGGAAGATTCTCCAGCAATGCCTGACTGATTTTTGTTGCAGTTTCGGCGACTCATGCGCGATGCCCGCGGCTGGGCTTCTTTGATTTCAAAAATCGTGGTCCGCGCCGTATGGTTATGCGATTTGGGCCAACATTGATCTGGCACTATTCGGCGCATGAGCAAGTACCGACTCTGTAATTGAAGGAGCCTGTCACGATTGGTGCTACTCAATGGCTCGGCTCATTCAAGAGCTGCGTGCCGTCCGTAACGGAGCCTGGTCCCGCCCGTCACGGAATTACTGCAATCAGAACGCCAGCGACTGTGACCAGAATTCCGAACAGAATGGCGATTCGAAAGAACAGATTCCGATGTCCGAGCATGCCTACGAGTGCGGCTTTGAAGATCAGGTTTGCCATAACGGCGGAGGCGATCACTTTCCAGCCCGTATCGGGCGTCAGCCTGCCGGCTGACACCATGCGAGACGTTGAAAGAGTGATCGCGTCCATGTCCGTTAGACCAGAGAGCGCTGCGACAATGAACAAGCCGGTGCGTTCGAAGTGAACTTTCGTCGCTGCAACGGCGAACAGGATCACCGCGTAGAGTATTCCGAACACAAGGGCTGATCTCAGTTCCGTGGGATTCGATTGCCGGGAAATGGCTTCGGTCTCTTTCCGTGATCCAAACCACTCCACAAGACATAGCAGCAATCCCCCTGCAATAAGTACCGCCATGGGAACAGCGGCCTTTCGCATGGCACCCTGTCCAACGACAGCCATCTCAAGGGCGACTCGAACCAGACTGACAGTTGTGGAAATCATGATCACTGCAGAAGCGGCTCGCACAGAGGATGTTGCAAGTCGGGTACGTCTGGCGAAACTCACAGCCGTTGCGGTACTGGAAATTGTGCCGCCAAGGATGCCGCCCAGAATTGTGCCAGCGTGCTGACCAAAGAACTTCCAGACGATGTAACCGCCGAGGCTCATGCCAACGACGAGAACTACCATCCACCAGATCTCACGCGGGTTTAGAACCTCGTACCAGCCATACGTCTGATCTGGCAGGACCGGCAGGATGATGAATGAGATCAACACAAACTGCATTATGGCTTTGATGTCTGCATCGCCCAGTTTCGCGACGATACCATGCAGCTCAAGTTTCATCTCCAGAAGGACGGCAACTGTCCCTCCAACAGCGACGGCAACAGACCAGTCGCCATTCACCAGATAGGCACCAACAGAATACATCAGTGGCATGGCAACGGCTGTCGTGAGTCCCGTACGATCATCACTGAGATCCACTGGCTTCATACGTCCAGAGATCACAGTCGCTACGACTCCCAAAAGTCCCGCACCGACGACCCAGCCACCAAATGTCCCGGCCAGAAGTGCGCAAACGGTACCAAAGACTGTCACAAGCGGAAACGTGCGGATACCTCCAAGCGGTGCAAGGACATGTTGCCGCTGCAAGCCAACCAGCAGTCCCAGCAGAAGTGAAATGCCAAGGTCTTCAAAGATCGGCAGAGTCGCCATGGTTCTTCTCACTCATCGCCAAATGAACATCATCTCATTCCTTACCGCTCAGTCATCACTATCGCCTTCGATTTCGGAGCCTTCAGATTCTCCCAGAGGAATCGTGATTCCGAGCCCTGGAAAAGTGGTCGTCCCAGTTGTTCTGTCGTAGTTTTGGAGCAGCCGTATTGTCAGGAAGCCAACGAACAGCAGAAAGACAATCCCTGCGATCGGGCGGCTTGAAGGAATGGCGTCGCCGGAAGTTGCCTCCTTACGGCCTGTCAGCATGCTCCATGAAATGTTCTCATTGTGCCGAAGAGAATACCATGCAACACCGATGAGATGACAGAAGACAACAGCCATCAGCAAATACGACGACATCTCGTGGAGCTCTTCAGCCGCTTCATTGCCGAAGGAAATCATCAACCCGGTGAATGCGGTCGCCAGGACAAGCCCCAGCATCGCAAAGATCGCATAGCCTGACCCCGCATTGTGTCCGATGGATCGAGCCTCATTTCCACTCAGGGCCCCGAAGCAATACCTCATCAGCGCAGCAGGGCTAAACAGGAACGAAGAAAAACGTGCATATTTGGTCCCGACGAATCCCCACACGATTCGCAGCAAGACCATCACTGCCAGCACGAATCCCACAATCATGTGTGTCGTAAACAAAGGTCTGTCTTCATCCACCATGACAGCGATGGCTGCTGAGACTAAGAAGCCAAACGTCAGCAGCCAGTGAAAGATTCGTGTCGGAAGGTCCCAAATCAATACTCGTGGCATTGCGGCCTCCTTTGGTCAGAATGGATGGAATTGAGCCATTCAATTTTCGAATGCCGGTTTGTCGCCAATCACCATCCTCGCAATTCTCGATCCGGACGATGCAATTCCTGCGATTTGAGAGGAACAAACCTGGGGATCAGTCAATACTGTGGATTGGCCGTGTCAGTACGGGCTCTCACGACAGTAAACGACTCAACTGTGGGCGTTCCGGCACTATGTGTGCGGACATCTGTCGTGCCATACTTTGCAGGGATCCAGTACTCGGTGAGCGTTGATTCTGTACCGACGAAAGCCACTATCGACTGCCAATCCGTAGCCTGGAATCCGGATCTCAAAGTACACTTTGGAGTGAATGACTGATCCTCCTGCACCGAATTTGAATTGGCCAGCAGGCGGACCGGGATTAAAAAAAGCGGCTTAGTCGGTAAAGAAGGTGGTCCGCCAAATTCCCGGATCGGCCAGATTCTGAAATCAATGGTGCCTGGCCGCGCCGCATCAAAGTGTTCGAAAGCCGGAGGTCTCAGCATGAAGGTGTTTCGGTTCTACACGGACGTTGACAAGTGGAGTACCCTCATCCCGGCGGATAAGGATCAAGCACTGTTCGATCTGGAAAAGACCAGGAAGCGGGCACGAAACTGGAAACCACCGACTTTGCAACTGAGCGCGACCTCTCGCGCTAAGCATGGCGACTTCCGGGATCTTCACTCAGGGCAGTGGGCTGTGACGCTGCGCGTTGCTGAGCATCTGGCACCATGGTTCACGCGGGCAGGTGAGCTGCTGCCAATCAAGGTGGACGACGGCACCGAACTGTACTGGTTCAACTGCACCGACGTGAGAGACGCATTCGACTGGGACGCAGGAGAAGTCGATTTCGACGAGATTATGGAATACGCCTTCGACGCAGCGTCGCTCGATGGAGCCGGACTGTTCCGGTTGCCGCACGTCATGAAGCTGTCCCCGAATGATCCGGACACCTGGGTAGCGTCGTGGTACCAGTTTGTTGCGGTTGCGGATAAGGCGGCTGGCTTCCCGGCACATGTAGCAGCCAGCAAATATCGGGGGATCGAGTTCCGTGAGGTGTGGTCCGATGATTGACCGTCCGGGAGAGGTTCCGCGAGTGTGTTGCGTAGGGTTTCTCTTTGGAAAAGAGCACATGACTTCGAACGATACAAAGGAACCGACAATGACCTGTCCAACCTGCGGCGTCTGGCAGGCGGTGTCAATGCGTGGCGAGGAATCTGTCGTGTACTTCGTTGTAGAACGTGAGGTTCAAAACGACAGTACGAGCCGCATCAAGAAAGCACTCTGCCGCACCTGTGGCAGCGCGGCCATCATTGACGAATCCCCTGCAGTTTGAGAAACGCTGATGCTCTGAATCAAAGTCCTGCACCTGAAAAAAAGAACGCCCCCAGCGGCGGAAGACGGCAGCAAAAATCTGCGAAAAACAGCGTCTTCTGTGCGATCCTGAATTCTTCAAAATGGACACCAACAAGAGTCGTGGCAAAGCGAGCCTGCATGGCTATCGTGACTCTTGTGCTGCGGCCCAATGATGGACCTCAATTGCCTGTCAGGACGATCGCAGCATTCTTTGGTCCCATTGATTCCATCGCTGAGGGACAGTCCATGCCAGCTCTCATTCCCACAACATCAACGATTCCAGACGAAGGCATGATTGTCTGCTGCTGGGGTGTTTTGGTCAGCGGCGAAGCGTTTGGTTCCTGTCTCGGAGTTCACGAGAATGGCGCGTGGCGATTAGTGCAACACAACCGCCGCGTCAGGGCCGTGTCTTACTGGAAGCCATTGAATCAGGCGATACCGGCAGACATCGAGCTCACCAGCAGTTGCTCGGAAGGCGGCGCGGTACGGCTTGCCGCAGTCAACGACGGGCCAGGGGCTCCATCGGATTGCCGGTGACCGTGGAATAGCTGCATCGCCGAGGCTTCTTCCGGCGATTGAGAGACAGGGGGCATGAAGGACATGCGGGAACGCAGGGTTCGCCTGACGGCGAAAGTCCCGCCCGGCAGGCGGGACCTACAGTAGGTGCCG
>CAZIGZ010000125.1:0-18276 GCA_964538835.1 uncultured Chitinophaga sp.
AAGTCCATACGTCATCAGGCGTTCCGTGAACGATCGGAAGAACTGTTCACGTTTGTTCCGAATGATGCTGACCAGTTCCAGCGGGCCTGAGAATTTTTCTCCTCCCGGAAGGTCGCCGGAGGCATCCACTGGTTTGTCGGAATCCTTGTCACGCCAGCGGCCTGTCGCGTCAAAGTTTTCCAGTCCCATTCCCAGTGGGTCCATGGTCTTGTGGCAGGACGCACAGCCAGGGTCTTTGCGATGCAGTTCGAGTCGTTCGCGAAGACTGAGTCCTGTCACATCTTTCGTCGATTCTTCAAGCGCAGGAACACCTGGCGGCGCTGGTGGTGGTGCTTCACCAAGAATGTTCTCCAGGATCCATTTGCCGCGTTTGACGGGGCTTGTCCGACCAGGATTAGACGTCAGGGTCAGGATGCTGGCATGAGTCAGCACGCCGGTTCTCTGGCTGCCCTGCAGCGAGACTCGAACGAATTCTTCGCCCTGAACTCCTGAAATGCCATAGTGTTTCGCCAGCCGCTCATTCACAAACGTAAAGTCGGCTGCGAGGAACTCTTCAATGGACCGATCTTCTTTCACGATCGTCGCAAACAGCAGTTCTGTTTCTTTTGCCATCGCGGTTCGAAGCGCATCGTCGAACTCAGGGAACACTTCGGGGTTCGGACGAACATCCACCAGGTTGCGAAGGTTCAGCCACTGGCTGGCGAAGTTCCGCCCCAGCGAGGCGGCCTTGTCATCATGCAGCATTCGTTCGATCTGGCCTCGCAGCACTTCGCGATCCAGAAGACGCTTGTTCTCCGCCAGCTGGAACAGCTCCTCGTCGGGCATACTGCTCCACAGGAAATACGAAAGCCTGGAGGCGACTTCGTACTCGTTCAGGTTTCGCTCTGTGGCATTCCCTTCCGGATCTGCCTCCTTGCGGAACAGAAAATCCGGCGAGACCAGAATCGCCTGAAGTGCCACATACAGGCCGTATTCATACGTTTCCTTGTCATCATTGACGGTTCGCTCCACCAGCCCGGCGAACCGATCAACCTCGGCGTCTGTCACTGGTCGCCGGAAGGCACGATAAAGAATGGGACGCAGGACCTGCGCAGCGGCCTGTCGAACGCTCACTGTGTCCGTCGGTTTGGCCGTGACAAACTTGCGATGGATGTCATGGTGAAGATCCAGTCCTTCGACGCCTTCCGGACCGGTGATTTCAATGAAGCGAACACCCAGGTTTCGGTCTCGACGCCGTTCTGGTGCGTTGGGGTCATAGAAGTCATTCAGGAATGCCGCGGCAATGGAGTGTTCGCCTTGAGTCAGCTCCACCGTATGCTCATACCACTTTGGATTTCGGAAGCCGGTTACCTCGAAGTCCCTGACCTGTTTGTCATCGATCAGCAGCCCCATTTTTGCCTGTTCATCGCCAGCCTGCGTTGCTCCGGCTTCGATTCGGATGGCGTACTTCCCGTTGGCAACAGCGTTGAACTTCACCGTCAGTGTGCCGTTGGTCGCGAGTACTGCAAACTGATCGCCATTGACCGAAGAATCTCCAAGCGACGACTTAAAGTCACTGGCAGGAAACTGCTTGTGGACACCCTTCGAAAAATCGCGGGTGTCAACTACGACGGAAGCCACTTCTTCTGCGGCGTCGAGGTACTTCTCCATCAACAGCGGCGGAACACTCAGCACGTCACCAATGTTGTCAAAGCCCTCGCCGACATCATCCTGTGGAAACTTGTCGGCAGGCGTAATGCTGATTCCAAAAAGGTCTCGAACCGTGTTGTTGTACTCGGCCCGATTCAGTCGATGCAGCGTTGAACGACCCACGTGGTGAATCAGATTGCAGTCGAAGTTGAAAAGCTCGTCATACAGAATCTCCGCGACCTGTTCACGATCGGCTTCTTCCGGCATCGGTGAATGACCGGACGGAGGCATCGCGCCGGCATTGATCATGCGGTAGACACGTTCCCACTTCTTTCGATTCTTCAGCAGTTCATCGGCTGACTTCAGATCATGAACGGCGACACCGCCTTCCTGTGCATCCGCTCCATGACACTCGATGCAGTACTTTGTCATGTAGGGAACAATCTTCGTGTCGACGGACTTCTGACGCTCCAGATCTTTTTGCTGCTTTGGCGACAGCGCGGGGGCCGAGGTCAGCTGAGGTTGCGCGAGACGAGTCAGGTTCTTTTCGCTGTCTGTTGAGGCGGTGACCGAAGCTGTCTGAGCCGTCGGCTCCGCGGGGACGTCCGTCTTCGCGGCGGTTTCCTGCGGACCCGAACCGACGCTGCTCCACATCCAGTAGCCGCCAAAGGCCAGAGCCACCATGGCAGCTCCGGCACCCAGCCAGAGAAACGCGGGTGCGGTCGATGTTCTGGTGGTTGCTTCAAGCACCTTGCGAGTTCTCGCATTGCGAACCGCCGCGCGGTCGGAGGACTCTGAGTGGCCCTGTCGCGGACGGTCCGCTCGGGGCTGTTCCGTTTTACGGGCTGCCTGAGGAGCGTTGGTCGCAGGCTCAGCGACTGCTTCACGTCCCGGACTTCGACGAGGCTCAACCGGGCTGGAAGCGGGCGCACCTGCAGCCGGAGATTCTCGGAGGATGGCAGCGACGTCCAGTAACACAGGCTGAGCACACTCGGAATTCGGACAACGAACCTTCCGACCAAGAAACTTTTCGTCGACTCGAAACTTGAAGCGACACGACGGACACTGGAATGCATGTTTCATGATCAACAACCTGTTCAGACGCCATTCGATAGCGGCGGCCGTCGCGAAAGATGACGCCTGCCATGCCGGCATAAGACATCGTCTTTCAGGTTCACGACCAAACGCGATTGCGGTTTGCCTTGAGGCACCGCCACGATCGGTGGTGCCAGCGGCTTGTGTCTTGGAGGGAAAGTGGATGGGCACATATGAGTCTACGCCATAGCAGGGCGATTCGCCACGTTGTCATGACGCACACTTCAGGTCTGCAGGCGGACAGTCTCTTGATCGGGAACCCGTACAATTGGAGTGAACGGAACAATCGTTACCCCACACATCGGCTGAGAACTCCGCAAACGTTCACTGCCGTTGGATGACTTCCCTCTGCTGTCATGGCCCCGTACGCATTCACCGCTTCTGCCATTCAAAGCTCGGGATCAGAATTCGAGTCGCAAAGGTGCCGTCCCACTCGACGCCGAGCCCCGCGCGTTCGAGCTCTTCACGAACCATTTCCCCAACTTTTGGCCCTTCGGTCTCCTCGCCATCCGGGTCCACGGGACCAAACGCAACGTAAAGCCCCCCGCCTCGAACCGCACGCTCAAGGTCCTGCCCGTGATAGAAACAATAACCGATCACTGACGACTTGCGGCGATGTCGACGATACGCGGACTGGAAGTCTTCGTATCCGTCACTCTGAGTGTATCCGGCGTTCTGAAGTGCAATGACGCCGCGCTTGCTGAGTTTCTGGAAGGCTGTGTCCAGCCGATCGCAGTCGGTCACATCGGGCCATGACGTCTTTTCACGGTTCCATTCTTTCGTCGCCTGATCGATCGCGGACGTTACGGCCGCCTTGCCCAACTCACCTGGTGCATACATTTCTTCCAGGAAGATCGTGAGAAGACGCGGCTTGTCATAGAAGCCCGATCGAACCAGCGTCGAGATCTCGTCAAGCACTTCGGCACTGAGCCCTGCGCGATTCATGAAAATACTCGTGTCGGAAGGTCACTCGACGTCAACGGCACCATCCAGGTCCTGTCCATCACACTGGTCGTGAATGAACACGATACAAAGTCCGTCTTCCTCTGCATCATCATAGAACTGGCAGTCCTCAGAATTTTCATCGCGCCGACACGGGTGCTGATCGAGCATTCGAACGACTTTGTACCCATTCTCTTCGATGGTGTCCGTCACGATTGCTACGGCTCTCTCCAGTCGCTCCCCAGACCAGAAATCCAATTCCATCGGATCGTAGTCCTCAGCCACGACTTCACTGCAGACCCAGGCTCTCGCTTCAAACGCTGGCTCACTTCCTGCCGAAGGCGCCACTTCGAGGCTCAAATAGTAGACCGGGAACATCGGGCAAACGTGGAACAGGAACACTTCTTTGTCAATCAAGGCCTGCTCGTAGTATTGCCGATACTCGTCATCCTCTTCGTAGTCGGACTCCGTGACTGTCGACACTTCCTCGACTCGAACAACTTCCCAGCCCTCCGAGACGATCATGTCGCAGGCGATCTCAGTGGCTTCCTGTTCGTCTTCCCGATCGATCCAGCAGGTCACAAAGGATTCGCCAACCTTTCCATGATCAGGGTGTTCGGGAGTGGTGTTTGCCAAAATGGTAAGTACGTACATTCTTGCTTCTGCATTCTTCGACAAGTCAACCGATCATCAATACTTCGCCAGATGTTGGTCGAAGCTGTTCGGTCATTTCGCGTGGATCTGTTTCTGGCTCTCGTCACCAGCATGGGCTGTGGAGTTTAATCTTCTGGCAACAAACAGTACTGCCGCAAGACCAACCAGAAGGCCAGTTGCCTGGAATCCATAAATCAACGGACCAAGTGTCCGATTTGCACCATCCGCGCTGAGTGCGAGCCACTGAGCTTCCGTCATTTGCTCACGGAAGGCACTGGCCCAGTCCTGACGCAGTCGCCACTTCTCCGCAGTTTCCCGAGCAGAAAAGTCCCATGCGATGAAGCCAAAAGTCAAAATCGTGACGATCTTAAGGACTCGTCGCACCACTGATCGGGGAATCCAGGAAAGCCGCGCCAGAACAATTCCGCCGCACAGAATTGCCGCGGGATATCCCCAGGAAAAGGAGTTGTGCTTCGACGCTTCCCAAACTTCTTGAAATCCACCGGGCTGCATCAAAACTCCTGCTACCTGTTTCGAGAATCCCCGTCTCCGACGCACCAGAGTTCGCCGATCCGTGTCATGCGCTCAGTCAGTGCGCACAGAGCCCCCATAGGCTCGCATGTCGTTGGAGATGGCACTTAGAAAAGTTGACTCAGTGGTTCGCCGGTGTCGAGCAAATTGTAGGGACGGTTTTGATTGTCGAAGGCTGTCAGGTCGGTAACACCCATCGCGTGGTAGACCGTTTTGGTAATGTCAGCCGGCGTCACAGGTTTGTCTTCGGGATACTCCGCAAGGCGGTCGCTGCTCCCGTAATGCTGGCCGCCCTCGATTCCGCCACCGGCGAGCACATCTGTCAGGCAATGAGTCCAGTGATCGCGACCCGCTCCGTTGGGTCCACCGGAACGCGGGTCCCCGATCTTTGGCTTTCTCCCCATCTCACTGGTGACCAGCAGCAAAGTCTGATCCAGCAGTCCTCGTTCAGACAGGTCCGCCACAAGCGCGGAGAATCCTCGATCAAATTCCGGCAACAGCCAGTCTTTCAGGCATGAGAAGTTATTGCCATGCGTGTCCCAGCCTCCACCACTGGCACACTTCCTCTGATCCGCTGTCTTTTCGTCGCCCATCCAGAACACGGTGATGAACGGCACACCCGCTTCCACAAGACGCCGGGCAAGAACAAGGCTGGTGCCATTGATCGAGCTGCCATAGCGTTCCAGCAACTCCGGACGCTCCTGCGACAGATCAAAGGCCGATGTCGTCCCGGAGGACATCAGCAAAGACATCGCCCGTTCCTGCTGGTCATTCCACTGATGAACGTCAGCCGATGCATCAAAGTCTCGTCGAGCCTCATCGATGGCTTTCAGCATGGATTTGCGCTGAGTCAGTCTCGCTGGTGAAACATCGCCTTCCAGCGTAATCGCAGGCGCCTGAAACGATAACGGCTTCTCGCGGGTACCAATCACGTACAACGGGTCAAACTGAGTTCCCAGCCTGGCGGAAAACTGTCCCGGTCGAGTATACGTCGGAGCCCCTTCCATGTGCGGCAGCGTAATGGCATTCGTGAGCTGCGGATGCGGCGTTCGACGCGATGCCACGACGGCTCCCATGTACGGCCAATCCGTCTGATACGGCGTTCGGCTGTTACCAAGACTCAGGAACGTCGCGTCCGGAACGTGGCCGGTCAGATTATAATAGTAGCCCGCATGATGATCGTTGGTGCTGACGCTGCCGCCAATGCTGTTGACGATGGCCAGATGATGGGCCTGCTGAGCCAGCAAGGGCAGATGTTCGCAAAGAGTCACACCCGGGGCCGAAGTGGAAATCGGCCTGAATGGTCCTCGATATTCCAGCGGTGCCTTCGGTTTCATATCCCACATGTCTATGTGAGACGCTCCGCCACTGAGGAAGAACAGAATCGTTGACTTCGCTGTTCCCGCGCCAGCCACACTTTTTCGATCCGCGCCGTGAGAACTGTGCGCGCCACCGAATGCAAGACCGGCAACGCCCGCGGTGGAAGCGACAAGAAAGGTTCTTCGATTCATTCGCATTCTCCCGTCGCCATTCGTCTCAACGTCTAGTCGACATACAGAAACTCATTGGAACTCAACATCACGCGTGCCATCGATGACCAGAATGCCGCATCCAGCGGCGAGTCTGGTGGATTCTGAAGTGAATGCAATTCCTGCAACTCATCGTCACTCGCAGACCGTCCAAAGATGCGACGAGTCAGCCAATGAAGTCGATCATGATTGTCACCAGGCTGAGTCATGACCGCACTCGCCAGTTTCTCAGCACTTCGCGCCACGAAAGGATCATTCATGAAGAACAATGCCTGCGTGGGAACGGTCGTAACATCGCGAACCGGTGTGCTGGCGTTTGGGTCGGCCCCGTCGAACAGTGCAAAGAACCGAGTCCTGCGGTTCCTTTTCTGCATCACATACACGGATCGTCGATTCGTCTCATATTCGGCCGCGAACGGTCCATGCTGACTGAAACTCCACGTGGCTTCGGGCGGAAATGGATGGGCTTCCCCCGCAGTCTTGTCAAGCTCACCGCTGACAGCCAGTAGAGAATCGCGAAGTTCTTCCGCCGTCAGCCGCTGACGAGGGTAACCGGCAAGCCAAACCGCTGCCGGATCCGAAGCAGGGATTGATCCCTGGCGATACGCCGCCGACTTTACGATCAGCCGATTCAGCCCTTTAACATCCCATCCACTGCGAACGAACTGATCGGCGAGAAAATCGAGCAATTCCGGATGCGATGGCTGGGCCCCGCGAGTCCCAAAATCATTCGGCGTGGCGACCAGCCCTCGTCCAAAATGCCACTGCCACATTCGATTGACGAAGACTCGAGCCGTCAAAGGGTTCTGAGGCGAAGCAATCCACTCCGCCAGTTCACGACGCCCGCTTTCCGTCGGGCTGGAAAGTGAATGTTCCCCAAACACGGACGGAACACGTCGGGCCACTTCCTCCCCCAGAACCGCCGGGTCGCCCCGAAGCTGCTGGCGAGCGTTCTTCGGTGTCCCTTCCGCCACGGCATAGGCCACCGGAACTGTCGCCCGTTGTTCCAGAGTCTCAAGGTGTCGCCGAGCATCTCGGATCTCCACCAATAAACTGGATGCCGCCTCCAGTTTCTGCTGGAAGTCGGAGTTCTGAACGCGCTCCAGCTTCCACTGAATTCCATCCACTCCGGGATGAGCATCCGCAATCAGTCCGGTCATCGCGACATGGGCCTTCACAGGGCTCTTCCACGCAACGGCGACGGGCCCGCTCTGCCCCGGATGCACAAAGAACGACCGAGCTGGAAGCTCTGTCCAGACATTGACTGGCTGTGACGATCGATTCACAAACACAGACGGTGTATCTCCCTGACGCCATGCCTCCAGAGCAGGCTGCCCGTCGATCCCTTTCACAAATTCACTCAGAAGGGAATTTCCGGCGGCGGAATTCAGAAAGAACCACGTCCCGTCGTTCACAGTGCGACAGGGATTGCCATTCGCAAGCTGGTCAAGAATGTCGTTCGTGCTCCAGACATTCTGCGGAGACGCCTGGTCCTGAATCGTCAGTTCCACCCTTGTCGAATCGGCTCCATGATTTCCGCCAGGCGCCACCGTCAGAACCAAAAGATCCCCTGCCTGAATCTCACACAACAGAGGTTCATTCGCGGGCCCCGAGATCATGCCGGACGCCCCGTCCGCAATGTCACCGCCTGCCAGATGAGTCACCGCGTTCGGTGGAACGGACTTCAACGCGTCACCGCTTTCGGCGAGCGATTTTTCCAGCGCGGCGATCTTGGTTCGCATTTCTTCCGCTCGCCCTTTGACAGGGGCGATGGAAGTTTCCAGAACCTTCGGCGGGATCAAAGGGACCAGATCCCGAGGCTGCTGCTTGGGTTCACAACCGGGGAAGGAAAACCGAGTACTCTCAAAAACCCCATACAGTGCGTAGTAATCCTTCGTGGAGATTGGATCAAACTTATGGTCGTGGCAACGAGCACATCCGAGTGACAGTCCAAGAAATGATTTCCCGAGTGTATCGATGGTGTCTTCCATGGTCAGATGCATGTCCGCATCAATGTCGTGACCAAAGCGGCGAGCAATCGCCAGATATCCGGTAGCTGTGACGCCTGCCGCGAATTCCGGAGTGTTTTGATCTTTGTGAATCAGATCACCGGCAAGCTGGTCACGCACGAAGTCGTCATAACGTTTGTTGGAATTGAATGCGTCGATGACCCAATTGCGGTATCGCCATGCATGCGGCAGAGGATGGTCCGAATTCTCACCGGCCGTGTCTGCATACCGTACGACGTCCAGCCACTTCCGCCCAAAGTGCTCACCATACTGAGGCGACGCCATCAATCGATCGACAACATGGTCGTAGGCGTCCGGCGAAGTGTCCGCAAGGAACGCTTCCACTTCTTCCGCCGATGGCGGCAGCCCGGTCAGCCCATACGACAACCGTCTGATCAGAGTGAAACGATCGGCTTCCGGCACAGGCTGCAGCTGGCGTTCGTGAAACTCTTGCGCGATGAAACTGTCGATGTCATTCAAGCCCCAGCCAGCAGCGGGGACCTGAACGTTTGCGACCGGCTCCAACGACCAGAGTTTCGCGGTCTTCAAAGCAGAATCTGCAGCGGGCCAGACAGAACCATCGGCAATCCACGTTTCGATGGCCTGAATCTCATCCGGACGAAGAGCCTTGTCTTCGTCCGGCGGCATTGCAGAAACGTCCGGTGAACGTCGAATGGCTTTCAACAGAAGACTCTGAGCCGCTTGCCCGGGAACCACGGCCGGGCCAGATTCACCACCCTTCAACATCAGTTCTCGCTGGTCAAGTCGAAGCCCACCCGAGACCTTCTGTTCATTGTGACACGGCAGACACTTCTGAATCAGGAGCGGCCGAACCTTCGACTCAAAGTGCTGCTCTTTGTCTCGCTGCCCTCGTTGCTCATCACTGCTCCCTTTGGCCATCGGCAAACACGTACAGAGCCATACAACGGTCATCGCCAAAGTGACATATCGAGAATTCGTCGGCAAGCACCGCCGGGTCGAAGGCTCTTCAGCGATGGTGTGCAAGAAGGAAGGACGAATGGATGTCATGGGAAGGACTCCGACGCTTCCGACAGTCGCCCTGGCAGTCATCAGGGCGAGCCGTTCAGAATCATCAGCGAAACCTGTCGCAGCCAGGCAGACGGCAAACAGGCGGAGGGAAGAAGGCAGGAAGAAGACCCAGACTATAGCGAACAAATCTCCAAGGCTCCAGTAGTTCTTCCCCACTGGGCATTGGCTGATCCAATTCCAGCAGACCGTCTGCAATCATCGAATGGCGATAAAGTCGTTGTGGTTCAGCAGCACTCGCACCAGGCTTTCTCTCGCGCGCTGTCTGGCAAGCAGCTGATCCGGCTCTCCGGCGCTACCTCCAGCTGACTGGCCAGCGGCCTCGGAGGCGTTCTGCTGATCGTCCAGGAACCTGAGGCATCGCGCCATTTCCGACTCTGCTGGTCGGCGATTCAGAATCCGTTCAAACATGTTCTCAATGAAAACCGAATCCGCGATGGTCACTTCACGATCGCTGTGTTTTGCGGCGTTCGCACTGGTCCATGCGGCCACGATGTCTGCAGAACGCTGATGCACGAAATCACTGTTCGTCAGAGCCAGTGCCTGCTGCGGAATGATGCTCTGCGAACGACGGTAACATTCAAGTGCATCGGCGGCATCGAAAAGGGCTCCGAACTGACTGCGTCCATCTCCTTCCGGCTGGCAACTGTAATAGAGACTTCGCCGAAAGGTTGTCAGGGCTTCGCTGTTCTCAAGCTCCTGACCACCCTGAGTCAGATCGAGTTTGCCGGAGACCGCCAGCACACTGTCTCGCACGACTTCCGCTTCCATTCGACCAGTGTTCATGCGCCAGAGCCATCGATTGTCTGGATCCATCGCTGCACACGGGTCATCGGCGGCAAACGCGGAAGAGCGTTTCCATGCGTCGCTCGTCAGAATCAGTCGATGCAGGTGTTTCATGCTCCAGCCGTGATCGCGTAACTCACACGCCAGCCAATTCAGCAGCTCCGGATGACTCGGAGGAGCACCGTTGCGTCCAAAGTCAAAGACCGATGTGACGATCGGCTGATGGAAGTGCCGCATCCAAATGTGATTCACGGCGACACGTGCTGTCAACGGATTTTCTTTTGAGGTCATCCACTCGGCCAGAGCTTTTCTGCGACCTGTGCTTGTCGAAATCGATTCGGGGCCAAGTGGCGTGTACTTCATTTCGCTGGCCGCATCCGTCTGAGCAGCGCGAGCGGTCGCAAGCTGCGTCCGGGAAGCAGCCAGCTCCTTTGTCGCTGCCTCAAGTTCTTTCGCTCGCTTCTCATCGGACTCAGGAAGATTCTCCGCTGTCGCCAGTCGAATTCTGGCCATGAGTTCTGAGACTTCGCCTTTCATCACCGCGGCATCGCGTTCCAGTCGGCTTGCGATGCGAGCCAGTTCTTCAGACGTCTGAGCGATCGATGCCTGAACGTTATGCTCAATCGGTAAACCAGCCTTCATCTGGTCAGCGCGAAGGCGAGCTTCCCACGAGGACAGATCGGCTTTCGCGGCCGCGACCATCTGCGATGATGCCTGCTGCTTCCATTGAGGCAACGATGCCAGGCTGCGGGCCTTTCGAACTGTCTGGGCGGCGGCTCGAAGAGAATCATTCAGGGCCACCGTCGATGCGACAGACGTTGCCGGCTCGATCGAGTACGACGAACGGACCCAGCCGCTGACACCGACCGCATCTTCGCCATCCGAAAACTCCGGCGCTTCAAACCGACACTGATACAAGCCACTCTGCGGAGTCGCCGACGATGCTTCGGATGATTCCTGCGGCAAAATGCTCAAAGCGTCAACAACAGCGACGGTGCCGGTGCGAGCATCCATCAGGATTCCCTGATTGGCGTCCCCCACCGGCTTCCAGCCATTCAGAGCAATCTCAGCACCATCAACAATCTTCTGCTCACGCTCCACATCAAACACTGTCAGGCGGCAGATGTCTTTCGCAAGATCCAGCACCATCTGCACTTTGAATCGTCGAACGCCCTGAGCCAGATCAAACGTACCAACCTGCAGTTCCTCGAATCCTCCTGGGCGATACGACAGGATGCGACCTTTCTCAAAGCCAACGAAGGTCGCTGTTCCGCCCTTCGCAAGATCACGTGCGAGCTGAAAATTGAAGTGAGCATCCTGCTGAATCTGCACAAGAAACTCGACCTTCGTTTGATCGGTCAAGTCCTTCAACTCCGGCAGAGTTCGATGAATCATCCGGCGGCCCGTCGATGCATCCAGCAGAAGCGACTGCTGGCCTTCAAGTGCCCCTTCACGCTTCTCCGCGCGAGCTGCTGCGATGGCGTTGGAAAAGCCCGCTTCAGCTTCAGCCAAAGCCGCCTGTGTCGCCTGGGAATCCACCGACGATTCCGTGGCCAGCTTTTGCGCCTGCTCTTCTGCAGAGACGATTGCGGCCTCAAGTCGTGTTCGTTCGGCCTTTAAAAGCTCTGGACGCAGACCAGGAAATCGAAAACTTGCCGGCATCGTGACCGGTTGAGGATTCACAAAGCTGGCGCTGAGAAATGAAGGGACTCCGGGAGCCACGCTTCCTCGATCCTTCACACGATTGCGTTCGTCGCCGCCCGTGTAGAACCAGGTTGGAGCTTCGGGCTTCTGGTCGATGATGCGAACCATCCCCAGTCGCTGGATCTTTCGCAGCACGACATACTCATATTCCTGGAACGGACCCGGGTCGGCTTCTCCCGGCCATTGATCCTGGCGAATGTTCATTGGTTCAAAAAAAGCTCTCAGGCGAAAGTAATCTTCCTGAGCAATCGGATCATATTTGTGATCGTGGCAATGAGCACAATTGAAGGTCAGCCCCAGGAATGCCTTGCCGGTATGCTCGACAGTGTTTCGCATCCAGTCGTTCGGATTTAGTGCATACCAGTTTCGAACGAGGTATCCGGTGGCCACGGCCGCTGAATCATCGTCCGGACAGATTTCATCCGCCGCCAGCATCTCACGGATCATCCGATCGTATCCCTTGTCTTCATTGAGCGATCGAACAATCCAGTCTCTCCACCGCCAGATCTGCGGCGCGCTGTTCCAGACATCAGGCACAGCGCGGCGACCATACCAGTCTGCGTAGCGCCAGACGTCCATCCAGTGCCGTCCCCATCGTTCACCGTAACGAGGATCACTGAGCAGCCGGTCGATGGTCTTTTCCCAGGCATTCGGCGAATCATCTGCCAGAAATGCACGCAGCGTTTCTGGGTCGGGAGGAACTCCCAGCAGATCCAGCCATGCGCGTCGCAAAAGGACTTCACGGCTCGCAGGCCCCACCGGAGTCAGCCCGTGCTTCGCGTGTTCTCTGGCCAGAAACTGATCGATCGGATGGGCGGACGGAGCCAGCACGAACGGAATCAAAGGACGTTCAAGAGGCCGAAACGACCAATGTTCCAGCGGATCCGCTTCCGGAGCTTCGTTCTCCGGGGTTTTGGCACCAGATTCAAGCCATCGCTGAATGGAACCAGTTTGCTCGGCCGTCAGCGGTTCACCTTCCGGCGGCATCCGTCCGTCATCGATTGACGAGTGAATTCGTTTCAGAAGCGAACTTTGGTCAATGGCGTCGCGATTCACGATCGAGCCATTGCTGCTTCCCTTCAACAGCAACGCCGCCGTATCGAGCCGCAGCCCAGCCTCCTGCTTCAATGACCCATGGCATGCGTAACAGCGAGCCTTCAGGAGCGGTTTGACTTCCCGCAGATAAATCGTGTCTGCGTCATCCGCATGACTATCAACCATTGGCATCAGACAACTGATCAGGACAGCACACAGTCCAGCAAAGGGCTGGACGCGATGTCGATGGCAGTGAGTATCTCGGTTTGAAAACACAGCAAAGCTCCGTGGCGAACAATCGGGAATCTTCAACAGGTTTTCGAGCAGGCAGGAAAACACGGCAGGACAAACTCGGAAGGACACTTGCGGGAGCAAAAGAATATCGCTGCGCGAGGCCCTGGCGGAAGCTTGAGAGTGGACAACATCGCCAGGAAAGCCCAATAAGGTTCGGTTCACTGCTGGCAGCCGTTCGTCGAACGATTACATTCCGCGTGCAGTTCAGACCTCCGCGTGTAACTCACACCATTGTGAACTCGCCGCTGCATAAGTGCGCTCATGAGCACAGGTGAACGCCAGTCAGGAAGAGAATCATGGCAAAGCGAAAAACCACGGACGAAAACGAAGATGTGCCGCTCGAAGCTGCGATGAGCGAGCTGGCAGAGATCGTTGCGCGAATGGAATCCGGCCAGGCGACCCTCGATGAATCTCTTGCTCAGTTTGAACGAGGAATGCAGTTGCTGCGAAGCTGCCATCAGAAACTGGATGCGGCGTCACAGAAGATTGAGATTTTGACTCGCATGAATGCCGACGGAGTAGAATCGGCTCCCTTTGATGCCCGAGCCACCCTGCAGAAAGAGAGTCCCGCTGCAGACAAACGTCGAAAGCCGTCGTCATCCGAACAGGACGACGATGACGCCGGGTTGCTGTTCTGACGAAAAATGGCGACCTGGGGAATTCAAAAAGGGTCCCATGCCACGACGTTCATCCTGCATCCCGGTCGGAACTCGCGAACGATGGGAACGTCGGCACTTCGTCAGCCACAAACCCCGCCATAATTCCCATCGTGGAGCTGAAACGGCAGTTGCAAACCTGACTTTTGATACGTAGTCTCCGCGATACACCTCGATTTGTTTTTCCCGGCACCTGGAACAAATCGGGTGGCCTGCGCGTCTAATGGTCGCCAAAGGTTTGATTCTGCGCCTTCAGCCTCCCGGAAGAACACGAGGATTTGAAGGCTTTTTTGCGTTCTTTGGGAGTCGATCGTGCCGCTTTCATCGATGGATTTCGTTCGTCGGACCAGTTTGCTCGGAATGACCATTTTGCTCAGCAGCGGCGTGGTCGGTTGCGGTGGAGGCGAAGAGGAGCCGGCAGCGGCTGCAGCGTCCACCGGCAGTTCCGCCCCCGCGGCACCGGCCGACAACGGTGGCGATACTGTTGCGGCTGCTCCCGCTCTGATGGCTCCCGAAGCGGCCAATGCTCCTCAGGCACCAGATTCCGGCGAGTCTGCTGATGCGGTGGCAAGCGGAGCTGCTCCACAGATGAGCGGGCCTCCGGGGATGGGAATGAGTGGTGCTCCAGGAATGGGAATGAGCGGGCCTCCCGGAATGAGCAGCGCGGCTGGCGGTGCCGCCGGTGCTCAGTTCGAGAGTGCTGGGCCAATCGGTTCTGGTGGCCCCGCGGATATGTCCATGGCCGGGAATTATCCGGGTATGCAGCCCGGCGGTTATCCAGGAATGCAGCCAGGGATGGGCGGAAACATTCCGGTCTCAAATCGACCTGCCAAAGTCAGTGATTGGTCGGATGAAGAACTGAAAACAGCGGTGATGGAACGTGATCGAAGAGCCCTCGAGGCTCTGACGGCACGTGTGAAGAAATCACCTGGCGATCCAAAGGTCGCTGAACTGATTGTTGCCCTTCTGGCCGCTTCCAATGAAGCACCGCCACAACCGGCTCAAAATCCTGCTGGAGCGTTTGGTGCTCCGTCAATGGGACCTCCGGGAATGATGCCACAGGGGTCTGCTCCTTCGATGGGGCCTCCGGGCATGTCAACACCAGGATCCTCCGGTCCGGCAATGGCTCCGCCAAAGGGCGGAATCTCCGGCGCACCAGGAATGGGCTCAGGAGCACCTCAAAGTCGATATGTTCCTCGACGTGCTCTGAATTCCCTTGAAGCAATGATTCTGGAGTCGGCAACCGCGTGGCAGCAGCCAGGCGTCGGCGCGATTGCCAGTGGTTTTCAGGCCCCGGGGAGCGGCAAGGTGCCTGGTGGCGCGATGTCCTCCGGGCCTCCGGGTCTTCCAAGTCCCGATGCGTCAGCGGGCGGCGCGGGAGTGCCCAGTTCCGGGCCGCCGGGAATGTCCGGAATGCCAATGATGTCCGGCCCCGGCATGATGGCTCCAGGAATGTCCATGCCCGGTTCGATGCCCGGCTCAATGAATGCCGGCGCTGATGCGACTGGCAGTCTGTCCGATGAAGAACTCGTTCGAGGTCTTGCAGATGCTCTCGTGCAGAACAAGTCACCCCTCGCATGGCAGACACTGTTTGCGTTGGTTTCTGGGTCGGTGAAGACTCCGCTCGACTCGCCAAAGAACTCGGAGATCGTCGTTTTCTCGCTGTGTCGCAACTTCAATTCGGACCCGGCACAGATCGGACAAGTGCTGACCGCACTGCTTGACGGCTCCGCTCCCATTCCGGGCGAAAGCCGCGTTGCATGCCTCAAAGCCCTGGCGAGCGTATCTGGTCAGGCTATGGACATGAACACCGGACTGCAGGCGGGAGCAGCAGCTGGATTGCCAGGCGGAAGTCCAGGTGGATTCCCCGGCTCTGGAATGATGGGCATGGGATCAATGCCTCCCGGAATGGCTCCGGGCGGCGCATCAACGGCGGCTCCATCACTCATGGCGCCCGGTGCGTCAACGGCCGCTCCAAGCCTGATGGCCCCTGGGGCAATGGCCAGCGGCGCAGGCGGAATGATTGAGCCCTCTGGAGAACCAGGCTTTAACGCGGCTGCCGCAAGTCTGGCGGTGACGATGCCGGGCGAACGCATTCCTGACAATGTGCTGAAAGAAGTCGTCAAGGTTCTCTGGGGCGATGCGTGTGTGAACGCGGTCGCAAAGAGTCTTGCCAGTGCGACAGACCTCAGCAGCGCAGAAGCACTGCTGATGCTTGGCGCATCAATGCCCAGCCCCAGGGTGCGGGAAGCAGAGCTGGAATTCCTGACTCGCATTCATTCGGCAGGTGGAGATGGCCTGACAAACAGCGGGCTTGTCTCCGGCATTGCAAGGGACCCGGGGTTTCTGGTGGTGCTGAAATCGCTTCCTCGCAGCAAAGCCGCTCGAGGTGAAGACAAGAATCATCTGGACTCATGGGCCGTGGCACGACAGACAATGGTCCTCGCCCTGCGTGATCAGCTCCGAGCGGCCTCGGCGGGTGGCGGAAAACTGAAAAGCGTCGGTGAAGGATTCCCGGTCCGACTGCACCGAGGCGGATCGGCCGAGTACTCCGGGGTCCTGACTGTACCAGCCGCGGAATTCGGTGGAGCGAAGGGATCGGAAATGAAGATCTACTATGCTCGAACAACATCGACCGCTCAGCGAAAGCGAGAGGAAGATGAATTGATCTCTCACTATGAGCAAAAGGCCAGCGGCAAAGGCAAACTCGATCAATCGAAGGGTCTGCTGTGGATTGACGGAACCAAGACCGCAGCGAATGGCGTCCGCCGTTCGATGGACGTCTTTATTTCCACCGGAACGAGTTCTTCTCCGGGTGGCTTTCCCGGTGGCAGTGCTGCTGGACCGGCAATGGAAGGCGGCGCACCCGGCGGAGGCGGTGCCGCTGGACCGACCATGACCTACCCTATCGAGATTGTTGTGGTCGAAGTGACGGATCCGAAGGGTGCTGAAGCGGAAGCCGTTCCAACCGGCGAACCTGTGAAGCAGTAAAGTTGTCTGGTCGTAACAGTTGGGATACTCTGGAATGTGCAAGATTGGCCGGTAAAACCGTCAAACTGGCAACAATTCCTCACCTCAATTCTCAGCAGCGTTGAAATTCCAGGATCGCTGGCGATTGTCTTGTAAAGCCGCCAGCGACTGCCTAACATCCCGCCCCGTGCAACCGGGCAGATAGCTCAGTTGGTAGAGCACAGGACTGAAAATCCTGGTGTCGGGGGTTCGATTCCCCCTCTGCCCAGATCCATTGAAACGGGAGACTCAGGAAACTGAGTCTCCCGTTTTTTTTTGTTGGGTGCGGCTAATCTCAAAGCCTGCCAGCGGTTTTACCACCGATCAGTCTTATTACTAAATGCCGCCATGACGTCCTCGAGCAGGCGGGTGGCCCTGCGGCCGGCGAAGATCCCAAAGCAGGCACCGGCGATCAGTCCGGCCACGCAGATGTCACCGGGAAACAGCAGCAGCTGCAGCTGCCCCCACAGCAGGGACACGGACAGTGCCAGTACACCACCCAAAATCGCGGCGATGAGGATATCCGCGAGGCGATACTGATCGCGATCTTTCTTCATTGGCAGGCTCCTGCATGCAGCTCGGAAGATCTTACTCAGCAGACGTTTCGCAGTCGAGGTGTTCAGGGAGACAGTGCCGTGATTTTGCGTTTGGGGTGAGTCTCGGCTCGCTGAAAATTCCCCACGGAATACGCTGTTGTGCTGGGATGCCGCTGTCCGGTCGCCTAGAATTGCGATTCCTGCCCACTGCAGCCAGCGGGTACTTCCGCCGGTCTGCAATTTTTCTGCCGGATGGAACATTTGCCATGTGTCAATCCTCGTCGGCCCGTCTGATTGTCCTGCGGTTGCTGCTGCTGGTGGCCGGATTCTCATTTGCCGACCGTACCGCTGCGGCTCAGCAGTTCCAGCTGCACACGTTTCAGCGCAAGCAACTGACGGACGTGTATTACTCGGAAGGCATCTCTGCGGGTGACCTCAACAACGACGGTGTTTCGGACGTGATTTACGGCCCGCACTGGTACGCGGGGCCCGACTATTCGCAGCGTCAGGAGCTGTACCCGGCGGTGCCTCAGCCGCGTGAACGGTACGCGGACAATTTCTTTAACTGGGTGTATGACTTCAACGGGGACGGCTGGAACGACATTTTGGTGGTGGGCTTCCCGGGGACTCCGGCGTTTGTCTATCGCAATCCGGGTCGTGATGGTCTGACGGGTTTGTGGGAAAAGCTGCAGGTGGCAGATTCCGTCAGCAACGAGGCTCCGCAGTTCACCGACATCACGGGTGATGGTCAGCCCGAACTCATCTGCACTCGACAGGGGCATTACGGCTATTACGTCCGCAGTGCTCAGGATCCTCTGGG
>CAZIGZ010000125.1:18286-18588 GCA_964538835.1 uncultured Chitinophaga sp.
TGGGAGCCTGGCAGTTCCGTTCGATCTCCGAAAATGTGGCTCCGACGCCGTTTGGTCATGGTCTTGGCGTGGGTGATGTGAACAGTGACGGGCGTCTGGACATGATTGCGACGGACGGCTGGCTGGAGCATCCTGAGGATATGGCAGCTCCGCTGTGGAAGTTTCACAAGTATCCGTTTGCCCCGGCGGCTGCCGACATGTTTGCTCCGCATGCTGACGGTGATGGCGACGCGGATGTGATCACTGCCCTGCATGCTCATGAATACGGGCTGGCGTGGTTTGAAAACACAGGTACCACGGAC
>CAZIGZ010000126.1:0-18320 GCA_964538835.1 uncultured Chitinophaga sp.
GGCACAGATCTGCAGAAGATCCTTGAGGCCTTGAACCAGCATGGGTCCATTGCCACTACCGAGCCATTGTGGGTGATTTATCTGGGTCATGGAACGTTCAATCGCAAGTCCGCCGCTCTGGCCTTGCGGGGACCGGACTTGACGGATCAGCAGATGGCAAAAGCCTGTGAGAACATGGCTCGGCCGCTCGCGGTCATTTTGTGTTCGTCCTGCTCGTCCCCTTTCGTGAATGCTCTGTCCGGGCCCGGGCGAGTCATCGTCACGGCGACGAAGGATGGAAATCAGATTCAGTATAGCCGTTTCGGTGACGCGTTTTCCGAAGGCATCACCGGGCTGGATGCTGATGCCAATCGCGATGGCCAGACGTCTCTGCTGGAAGCCTGGCTGTGGGCATCTCGCCGCACCGAGGAGTTCTACAAGACAGAAGGCCGGCTCGCGACGGAGCATGCTCTGCTGGAGGACAACGGCGATGCGAAGGGTGTGAAGGCTGATATCTTCGTGGGCGACAAGCCGGCACCCAATGTGAAGTCTGATGCGCCGATCGATGGAGTTGTGGCGGCTCGACTGTTTTTCGTTCGCAGTGAGGAAGAACGCCGGCTGACCCCGGATCAGCGAGTCACCCGGGATGCGCTGGAAGCACAGCTCGAAGAACTGAAGCGGCGCCGCGATTCCATGGACGAAGCCAGTTACCTGCAGGAACTGGAAGCTCTCCTGCTGCCTCTCGCCGAACTCTATCGCGACACAAAGGCCCAAAGCCCGTAACCCACAGAAGCTCGTTGGCGTGTCACATTGTTGCTCAGCGAGGACACCCTTCCGCTGGAAAAACAACGTTGCTGCCGAGAAGAGTTCATTTCAGCGTCTGACGGTGCTAAATTCTGCCAGGAGCCGGTGTCACTTGCTGCTGCCCGTGCTGCCTCTTCTTTTGCAACTTTTTCCTTTGAATCAACGAGTCTACTCCCGTGGCTACTCCTCCTTTTGTCTACGAACCTCTGTTCAATCTTGGGGCTGATGACACCAACTACCGACTGCTGACCAAAGAGCATGTCAGCGTGGAGTCATTTCGCGGGCGAGAAGTCCTGTGTATCGCACCTGAAGCACTGACACTCCTGAGTGCTCAGGCCTTCCATGACATCAATTTTTATCTCCGCCCCGCGCATTTGAAGCAGGTGGCGGCGATTCTTGATGACCCGCAGGCCTCAGAGAACGACCGAATGGTCGCGCTGACGATGCTGAAGAATGCGGACGTCGCAAGCAAGGGAGTCCTGCCGTTCTGCCAGGATACGGGCACCGCAACTATTCTGGGAAAGAAAGGTCACGCCGTCTGGTCGACCGGAGACGAAGAAGCTCTTTCGAAAGGCGTCTATCAGGCCTATACCGAATACAACCTTCGTTATTCGCAGAACGCTCCGCTGTCGATGTGGGACGAAAAGAACACGAATACAAATTTGCCGGCTCAGCTGGACCTGTCGGCCTGTGATGGAGACGACTACAAGTTTCTGTTTGTCGCCAAAGGTGGCGGATCAGCCAACAAGTCCTACCTTTACCAGGAAACACGCGCGATCCTGAACCCAAAGACGCTGGTGGATTTTCTGACCTCAAAGATGGTTACCCTTGGCACCGCCGCGTGTCCTCCGTACCACCTGGTATTTGTCATTGGCGGAACGTCAGCAGAAGCCACACTGAAGACGGTGAAGCTCGCGTCGACCAAGTATCTGGATCACTTGCCGACCACCGGAAGCCCGAACGGTCGAGCATTCAGGGATGTGGAGCTGGAAGCTCAGATGCTCGAGTCTGCTCGCAAGTGCGGCATCGGCGCGCAGTTTGGCGGGAAGTACTTTGCTCTGGACGTTCGCATCATTCGACTTCCTCGACACGGAGCATCACTGCCGGTCGGCATCGGCGTGTCCTGCAGTGCGGACCGACAGGCCAAAGGAAAGATCACGAAAGACGGAGTTTACCTGGAGCAGCTCGAAGCGAATCCTCTGCAGTACATTCCCGAAGCACTGCGACACCAGAAGGATACTCAGGCCGTTCGCATTGACCTGAATCGGCCAATGCCTGACATCCTGAAGGAACTCAGCCAGTACCCCGTGACGACTCGATTGCTGCTGAGTGGTCCGATCGTGGTGGCTCGCGACATCGCTCACGCCAAGCTGAAAGAACGACTGGACGCCGGTCAGCCGCTTCCGGAATACTTCTGTCAGCATCCCGTGTACTACGCAGGTCCGGCCAAGAAGCCCGCGGAATATGCCAGCGGATCATTCGGTCCGACCACGGCCGGCCGCATGGACTCTTATGTGGATCTCTTCCAGTCGAAGGGCGGCAGCATGGTGATGATTGCCAAGGGGAACCGAGGCAAGCAGGTCACTCAGGCCTGCCAGAAGCACGGCGGATTCTATCTCGGCAGCATCGGCGGCCCGGCCGCGATCCTGGCGAAGGAGAATATTCGCAGTGTGGAAGTCGTGGAGTTTCCTGAGCTGGGAATGGAAGCAATCTGGAAGATCGATGTGGTGGATTTCCCGGCGTTTATTCTGGTCGACAACAAAGGGAACGACTTTTTTGAAACTGTCGGCGGCTGTTGATCCAACTTTGGGCGAGCCGTTGGCGTAAGTGGAGCGAACCCGCGGGAGTATTGGAGTCAGCGGTCCGCAGGCTCTGCTGGGTGAAGGGCTGTCTGTTCTTGTGAGAGGACGTTTTTTGTGACAACATCGTCGGCTGAAGGACTGCGGTTGACGATGGTGATCACCGAACTGGATATCGGTGGTGCGGAACGAGCCTTTGTGCAGGTGGCACTCGGCCTGAGCCAGCGAGGATGGCGGGTTTCGGTTGTCAGTCTTCGCGATGCCGGCCCGTTGGCGGCTTCGCTTCGGCAGGCAGGCATCAGCGTCACCGCGCTGGAATGCGGCGGTGGTGCGTTTGTACGAGCCATCGTTCGGTTGCGGCGACTGCTGAAGAAAGATCGCCCCGAGGTTGTGCTCTCGTTTCTTCACCACGCGAATCTTGCCAGTCGGCTCGCAGCAAGGGGACTTGGAATTCCCGCCGTTGTGTCCGGGGTCCGAGTGGCCGATCGGCGTTTTCTGGTCGCCGCCACGGAATGGCTGACTCGGTGTTGTGTCGATCATTACATCGCGGTGAGTACCTCTGTTGCGGAGACCCATGCAAAGCTCTGCGGTATCGATGCTGCAAAGATGTCGACCATTCCTAACGGTGTCGATGTGGAAACGATCAGCCAGGTGACCGCCGCCGATCGAATGAGTCTCGGATTGAAACCAGACGACTTTGTCATTCTGTGCGCAGGGCGATTGTCCGAGCAGAAGTCTCCGATGGACGTCCTGAAGGCTGTGAGCAGTCTTGTTCGTTCCCATCAGAACTCTGCCCGTTCGGTGAAACTGCTGTATGTTGGTGATGGACCACTTCGTCCTGCACTGGAATCCGAAGTTCAGCGACAGAATCTGAGTTCTGTTGTGACGTTCATGGGCTGGCGTCCGGACCTGATCTCGATCATGAAGGCGGCTGATGTTCTGGTGCTGTCCTCCGCATGGGAGGGTGCCCCGAACGTTGTTCTGGAAGCCCAGGCCGCCGGACTTCCCGTCGTTGCTTCCAGTGTCGATGGTTGCCGGGAGCTAATTCAGGACGGAGTCACTGGGCGCTTGTTTTCGCACGGCGACATTGCGACGCTGACGAAACTTCTGGAACGGCAGTTCACAGATCCCGCCCCTGCCCGAGAAATGGCCGTGGCTGCTCTGGAGTCTGTCCGAAACAGTTCAGCATGGAATTCCGTTGTCGATGCCTACAATCACCGGCTGAGAATTCTGCTGGAACGACCACCTGAATCAGCGTAAGGCTCAAGGGGATACCAGATGCCCGATATCTTTCATGACCTGACAATCCATGCCCCAATGCCGGACGTGTTCCACATGGTTTCAACGCCGCAGGGTCTTGATCAATGGTGGACGACGAGATGCGAAGGGCAAGTGTCCGTTGGTGAGCCATTTGTGCTGTACTTTGATCCGAAGCATGACTGGAAAGCTGTTGTCTCCCAGTGCAAACCGGACAGTCTGTTCGAACTTCGGATGACGGAAGCCGGCTATGACTGGAATGGCACAGTTGTTCGGTTTGAGCTTCTGCCACACTCCGTGGGCACTCGCCTTCGATTCTCCCACCTTGGCTGGAGCGAAGTCACTGACCATTTTCGAGTCACCAGTTACTGCTGGGCCGGCTACCTGCGCCTTCTGAAAAGAGCTCTCGAACGAGGCGAAATCGTCCCCGCCGATCAGCGATACGAAGCATGAAGGACCTGCCGGAGTCCAGCGACTGCCCCGACCGACCAAAGGCGAGCGGCTGTGCGTGATCCCTCCGAGTATACGTCTGGAGATCGTATGGAGATCGTGCTGCCGAAATCTGACAACCGTGCCTTGCTCGTTCCTAAGCGGACGAGCGGTGAGTGGAACCATTGGCGGAAAGTGAGCCTGACCAGCGGTCATTCAATCTTTCGTTCGCCGGGTTTAGCCGCGTTGATTCCCGTCTATCCAAGGCTATGAAATTGGAGTGCCCGTTTTCCGCTGCTCCCGCCTGCACGGGAATGACGGAAGCAAGTGGAAATGGCGCGGGCGGTACCCAGGTTCGAAATGTCCCAGCACATTAGACGGGGAAGATGCTGTTGCTGACGGTTCCGGTGCTGTCGGCAAAGGATTCTTCCATGATGCCCATTGTGCGAAGAATGCTGAGGTAGACGTTGGACATCGGCGTCTCATCGCGGCGCCAGTAGGTGCCGTGTTGCAGTCCCATGCCTCGTCCGCCTGCGATCAGGGTCGGCAGATTGGCGGGATTATGAGTCGTGCTGCAGCCGCTTCCAAACAACACAATTGTATTGTCGAGCACGCTGCCCTGGACGTCCTGATACTGCTGCAGTCGATTCAGGAAGCCGGCAATCTGCTGACTCAGGAACAAGTCGTAGCGAGCAAACTCCAGCTGTCCGTCTTTATCACCGGCGTGAGACAGATTGTGATGTGTTCGAGTCAGGCCCAGCTTCAATGGAAAGGTGTCGCTGATTCCCATGCCATCTTCACGGTTCAGCATAAAGCTGACTGAGCGAGTAATGTCGGCGTCGAATGCGAGTGCAATCAGGTCGAACATGTTTCGGTAATAATCGGCAGGCTCGCCTTCGTTCGTAATGTCCAGATTCAGATGCGAATAGTCCTGAGTCTTGAGGGGAATATCGATCCATCGTTCGGCAGTCGTCAGTCGGCCTTCAATCTCATCCAGCGAGGTCAGGTACTGATCCATCTTCTGACGGTCGGATGAGCCGAGTTCACGGTTCAGCGATTGAGCGCTCTCCTTGACGGCATCGACAAGTCGAATGCGGGATGAGAGCTTTGCCCGTTGCTCTTCCTTTGACGACATATCTCCTCGAAACAGGCGATCGAAAACTCGGCGAGGATTGTTTTCTGCCGGGATCGGACGCCCCTGAAGGTTGTAGGAGATCGTTCCGGTGCGTGAGAGAAAGCCGACACCCGCATCGATCGACAGAACCAGTGATGGCTGACGACAGTACTGCTTCGTGTGCAGAGCGATGACCTGATCGAGTCCCACGGAATTGAACATCCCGGGCTTCGGATTGTGCAGCGGCGCTCCGGTCAGCCACATGTCCGAACACATGTGAGGATCTGCCTTCACGCCGCTGGGGTGATACAGTCCTCCAAGAAAGCTGAGGTGTTCACGAAACGGCTTGAGAGGTTCTGTCGACTTGCCAAACTGAAAGTCACGTCCTTCAACCTGAGGAAACCAGCTCCAGTCGTTGATCCCGTTGTCAGGGTTTGGCAGCGACATTCCATTGGCCGTGTACATGGCACAAAATCGTCGAGGAACTTTTTCGGCGACATCCTTTCCCATGGCCTCAAGAAGGGGCAACGCCAGGGTCACACCAGCGAGACCTCGAAGAACGGATCGGCGATGAAGAGTTCGCATATGAAACTCGGGAATGCTTGAGTGTGGCAGGATCGAAGGGCGATTCAGTGAACTCGCCGGAAGGCAGAGCGAACAGAGTACCATCCGCCGGCGGCCCCGCCAACAGTGAACTCCGCACTCGATTCGATGTGGGCAAATTCGAGCCCCTTCATTCATGGCGAAACATCGGACCAGTCGATATCGTTCAGACTCACGAAGTGTGATTTTCACATCGTTCTGCTTGTTCATGAAAGAATCTGGCCATGGCCGGTGAACTGTTGAAATACTCTGCTGATGCGGCACTGAAGCTCCTGCCTTCCGGCCGACTGGGACTTCTGAAAAACGGACTCCTGGCAGCTCGGGATGAGACACTGAACGATGTCGAACTCTGGCAGTCCGGCGCAGCCATCCCGGAGGCCAAACAGCCACTGGACGCGGGTTTCATTCAATGGCCGGAAGAACTGCTGGCAGATCTCAAAGCCAACAAGGAAACCAGCCTTGTCGGCCGGCTGGAAACCTGTGCGGCTCGATTGCAGGCCGCCGCAGATTCGCTGGTGGTACTCGGGATTGGCGGATCGTATATGGGCATGCGAGCCATGTTCGAGGCGCTGCGCACGCCGTTCCACAATGAAATGTCGCGAGCACAGAGAAACGGAACGCCTCGCCTGTATTTCGAAGGCTGGAATGTGGATTCCGATCAGCAGAAGGTGCTTCTGAATCTTCTGGATCAGCGAGCGGCAGCGAATCCAGATTCTGTCGATGGTCGCACGGCGCTGATCGTCATCAGCAAGTCAGGCGGCACGCTCGAAACAGCCGTTGCCTTTCGCACATTCAGAGAACTTGTGGAACGCCATTGTGGCCAGGAGGCTCAGTCATTGATCGTCCCGATCACTGGTGAAGCCGGAAGGCTGCGAAGTCTTTCGAATGCTGCAGGCTATAAGGATGTCTTTTCCATCCCGGACGGAATTGGCGGACGATTTTCTGTGCTGACCGCCGTTGGTCTGCTTCCCGCGGCTGCCGCAGGGTTCAATATCCGCGCTTTGCTGCAGGGCGCTGCTGACATGACGGAGCACTTCCGGACAGCTCCGTACGAAAGCAACGTCGTGCTTCAATACGTTGCGGTTGGCCATGCGTTTGAACAGGATGCCGGGATGACGTGCCGTATTCTGTCGACCTGGGGCAGCAAGCTGGAAGCCGCCGGTTTGTGGTACGACCAGCTGCTCAGCGAAAGCCTTGGTAAACACGAACGCGGTGCGACGCCATTGACCGTGGTGAATACGAGAGACCTTCATAGTCGAGGCCAGCAGCATCAGGAAGGTCGACGAGACAAGCTCATCACGAACCTGCTGCCCGGCGCTCCTCAGCAGCTTCCTGTCACAGTACCACAACATCATCTGGATCAGGACAAACTGAATCAGCTGGCGGGAACAACGCTGCCTCGCATTCTTCAGGCCGCGATCGACGGAACGAATCAAGCCTATGCGGACGACCGCCGCCCGACAGCAGACCTCATCCTGCCGACGATTAACGAACATACTCTCGGCCAGTTGTTCCAGATGCTGATGCTGGCCACCGTGGTTGAAGGACGACTTGTTGGCACAAATCCTTACGGTCAGCCGGGCGTGGAAGCGTACAAGAAGAACATGCAGGCAAACCTCGGTTTGAAGTAGGCAACAACCTGCCTACCTGCATCGCCAGTATCGCCAGTTTCGGAATTGGCCATGTTGACGGCGTGGTGATGGTCATCCTGTTCGGGACCTTTGACTGTTCGAATCGGCTGAAGGACGGACGGCCCTTTAGCGAACTGTTCCGTCCACGTATCCGCGGATTGGCAAGCCACGAACTTGCGCCTATGCGCCACCATAGATCACGAGTCCATAGATCACCGGGTGGATCACCCGACGGCGGTGCAAGGCCCAGCTGGTTCCCGGCCTAGCTGAGGAAATGTGAGATCAACTGGGCGAGCAGTGTGACGGTTGCTCCGGCCAGCATCCAGAGCAGTGATGCGAGGCTGAAGATCTTTCGTTCGCGCCATTTCAGGATTCGCCGGTACCATGGCTCTTCATAAACGGAGACCGATTTGCCCAGCAGATAACTGCGAAGATCATTCTCCATTTCTGACATCTTCTGATATCGCTCCGCCGGAGTGCGTTGCAGAGCTTTGACGCAGATGGCATTCAATTCTGCTGGAATGCGGTTCTTTGGGGCGACGGCGACGGGAGATCGCAACGGATCTTCCAGCAGTTTCCGTTTGATCTCCTTAAAGCTCTTGCCTGACATGTAGCTTTGGTTCGTCAGTACCTCGAAGAGCACAATGCCCATGTTGTAGATGTCAGTACGCTCATCGACGTCACCAGTTTCAACCGCCTGCTCGGGAGACATGTAGAACGGCGTCCCCTGCACGTCACCTCGTCCCGTCAAACGACCGGGAATGGTCTGCTGACCACTGCGAATCAGCTTGTCCACTTCATCGTCGTCTTCCATGTCCCAGACTTTTGCCAGTCCCCAGTCCAGAACCATAATCTCGCCGTAGTCACCGATCATGATGTTCGCCGGCTTCATGTCCCGATGAACCACACCCTGATTGTGTGCAAACGCAAGACACTGAGCACAATGGACCAGAACATTGATCAGGCTGTCCAGCGGGTACTTCTCAATGGTTTCCTGATGCCCCTCGGCAATCTTATCCAGAATGTCGCTCAGATCCCGCCCGCGCAGCTTCTTCATTGTGAAGTACGCATTGCCCTCGGAATCTCGACTGAGTTCATAAACCGGGATGGTGCATGGATGGGGAATCTGAGCCGTGACGCGAGCTTCGCGCAGAAAACGCTTCTGGTACGTCTCCAGGTTCTGAAACTGAGGCTGGAGCGTCTTCATGACAACGGTGCGGCCGAGATTTTCGTCCACGCAGGTGCGCAGAATGGCCTCTCCACCCTGAGTCAGTGGCTGAAAGTCGCGATACCGCATAAAGCCGTTCTTGACGTGCTTTGGCAGGTCGCGGTCCGTTTCGGACATTGTAATGTTGTCAGTCACCACTCCATCCTTTGCAGCAGGGACACGGACTGGCGACGTCAGGGGTATCTGCCAGTCACGTTCCTGCATGGCAATCCCTTTGACGCCAGGCAGGAAATTCCGTCCGACTTCCTGCCAAACTGTAACGAACGGCATGAATTCGACACAGTGAGACAACAGAAATCGCCGAAATCGTTGCCCTTCGCAATTTCACCCCTTATGCTCATGAACATCTGTCGTTTAGTGGCTGCGGGAGGCTTCCTGCTTCTTCGGTTCACTCAAATGCAATCAGCAGAAACCTCACTGAGGATCTGACATGGATGGATTTGAAAACGGGCTGATTCACGCTGTCAGCACCGTCTCTCGTCGGTTTGTGACGTTGTTTTCGCTGTCTTTGGCGTTGTGCTGGCTTTCTCCAAGTCACGCGGAAGAGCCTGTGCTGGAGTTCGTCCAGGGACTTCGCGAACGCGGCTATTATGACACTGCGATTGAGTATCTGGAGGCTCAGGCATCGCGCCCGGATCTGTCGCCGGCCATCAAGGACGTCATCGATCTTGAACGGGGCATGACATACCAGCAGTGGGGTGCCACGTCGCGCGATCCCGAACAACGAACAAAGTACCTCGGAGATTCCGAAGTCGCGCTGAAGAAGTTTCTTGCCGAACATGCTCAGCACCCGCTGGCAGCTCAGGCAAACAGCGTCCTGGGCGAACTGTTGTTTGATCGAGCTAAATCACTGACCTGGAAAACCGTTGATTCCGAAGATGCGACTGCGAAGCAATCACTGCAAAATGAAGCTCGCGCGCTGATCGACCAGGCCAAGGTGATTTTTCAGTCGGCTCATGACCAGTACAAGGCTCAGTACGACGCGTTCCCCAAGTTCATTGATGAGGCAAAGGACGAAGAAGAGTTTGTTAAGCGAAAGGAAGCGGAGTCGAAGTACCTGAGAGCCTGGTTCAATCTGGCTCGATGCACATACGAACGCGGCCAGACCTTTGATCGAGGCAGTGAGGAGCGAAAGCAGACTCTGATTCAGGCGTCTGCTCTGTTCGAAGAAATTCACACCAAGCGTCGTACCAATGTTATCGGCCAGCATGCTCGACTGATGATGGGCAAGTGTTACCAGGAACAGGATGACATCACTCGGGCTCTCGGCATTTATCAGGACCTTCTGGGCAACCGGTCTGAAGATTCCAACGCCAAAATGCTTCAGGGGATCGCTCAGCACTATCGATTGATCTGTCTGAATGACCCTCAGAAACACGATCATGACCTGGTCATTCAGGAAGCGACGACATGGCTGCAGGCCAATCGACAGGCCTCCACGTCCACGTACGGTCTTGGGATTCTGTGGGAACAGGCCATCGCAGAGGACAAACTCGCAGAGGGCCGGGACCTGTCAGCGGACGAAAAGAATCGACTGCTCGAATCGGCTCTGAATCATGCGGAGCAGGTGGCCAAGTATCCGGGAGCCTTCCGTGACCCGGCGCTGGCGATGGCTCGCAGGCTGAAAGTGGTGCTGGGTGAAAAGGACCGCGAACCAAGAGACTTCGCGACAGCGTTTGAGCGTGCTCGCGGAATGATCGCACAGATTCAGGAACTCACCGACGAATTGTCCCGCGCGGCCAATGAATCGGAACGAAGCGAAAAGAAGGCGGCACTCAACGGCCATCTTGAAAACTGTGGCCGTTTGCTTGAGCTTGCACTGGCTCTGGCGGATTCTGACAGCGATGCAAAGGCCGTGGCGCAGGCTCGTTACCTGCTCAGCTTCATCATGATGCGGCAGGGCAATCCACTGGACTCGATCGTTCTGGCAACGTACTGCTTTACTCACGATCAGAAGGTGGATCCGGAAACGGCTCTGAATGCAACTGAAGTGGCGATGGTAGCTGCGGTGTCCGCATGGAATGCCGCAGCGTCGGACAATCGTGACTTCGAAACACGACTCCTGCGAGATGTCTGCCAGCAGATTCTGACGCTGTATCCGCAATCCAGCCGAGCGGGTGAGGCTCGTATGCGTCTGGGAGCAGCCTACAGAACGCTGGGCCAGCCAATGGAAGCCGTGAAATGGTACCTCGAAGTTCCGGAAACCGATCCTCAGTATGGATCTGCACGAATCAGTGCTGGCCAGTGTTACTGGGGTGCATGGACACAGAAGGCGGCGATTGCATCGATTGAGGGTGATACGTCACTGGTCTCATCGCCGGACATGCAGAAGTGGAAAGCCGAAGCAAAGAACCTGCTGACTCAGGGAATCGACATTCTTCGCAAGAAGCTGGGCGAGAATGTTCCACCCGGAGATGAACTGATTGGCGCGGAAGTGTCACTCGCGGAGATCATGAATGTTGACGGCGAGTTTCCTCAGGCCATTGAACGCCTCACGGGCCATGGCGACTATTCCGTTCTGAAGGCGCTGGATGTTGAGGATGAATCGAAGCGTCCTGAAGAAGGTGTCAAGGGGCGCCGTTTTGCGAGTGCCACATATCGGCATCTGCTGCGAGCCTACGTAGGCACTTCTCAGATCGATCAGGCTCTGCAGGCAATGAATCGGCTCGAGAAGATTGGCGGAGACAACCTTCTTGCAGCCTATACACAGCTGGGGATGGAGCTTCAGGAAGAGCTGCGCCGGCTGAGCAACTCTGGGCAGAATGACCGACTGGCTGCCGTGAGAACTTCCTTTGAGCAGTTCCTTCAGAAGGTCTATGAGTCGCGAAACAAGTCCGACTACAACTCACTGCTCTGGATCGGCGAAACGTACTATGGACTCGGGCAGGGCGTGAAGGGTGATGCCAACGCGGCCGCGGGTTACTTTGGCAAAGCCGGTGATGCGTACGGCGAGATTCTGAGCGGCGGACTTGCCAGTGCAGAGAATCAAAACGCGGTCACACTTCGGCTGGCTCGTTGTCGTCGTCAGCAAAAGAGCTTTGAAGAGGCTCTGAAACTGGTCGAAGGAATTCTGGCCCAGAACGCCATGATGATGGACGCTCAGTTTGAAGCGGCCGCGATTCTTGGTGACTGGGGCGAGGCGACAGATCCGGAGCGACTGAATCAGGCCATCCAGGGCATCCGAGATGCCAGTGGAAAGCCAACCGCAGTCTGGGGCTGGGGGACTCTGGCGAAGCGTTTGCAGCAGCTGACAATGAAGGACTCGGCCCCCGAGCTACGGCAGTTGTTCTTCGATGCGAGGTTCGAACTTGGAAACACACGGCGAAGAATTGCTCGAGTCGCCAGGAAACAGGAAGACGGAGCTGCTCAGCTGAAATCCGCGATGGCGGAGATCAGCAGTATGGTCCAGGTCTTCCGCGACATCGATGATGTGACGTTCGCACGCTTTGACAAACTCTATCAGGATCTTCAGGCCGATCTTGGCCAGGCAGCGACTCCGCTTTCGCGAGTCGCAGTGACACAGCCTTCGGATCAAGACAAAGCAACGCCAGGTGAGAAGCCGGCAGAAGAAACCAAACTGCCGGCCCAGGTGGTTGAAACGAATCCGGCCGCCCCGGAAGAAAAATCTGGCGGTATGTTGTTGCCAATCCTCGGTATCGTGACATGTGTCGCGATCGCTGGCGGTGTCTTCTTCGCGATACGAAAGCCTCGTGAACGAGTCCGAGTTCCCGGAACGCCATCCAAGGCGCCAAAGATCGACATTCCTGTCGCTCCGTCGGGGCCTGTGATTCCGGAAGGAATCTCATTCGACGTTCCCCCGGAATCTGATACGCCAGACTTTTCAGCGTTCGCCGCGATTGGTGCCCCCAAAACAACAAAGCCAGCGACCAGACCGGCTGCGGCAGCAACGGGAGAACGCCCGGCACGGCCGACAGGCTCGACGGCCTCCCCAGTCACTGGTGCTTCCAGCGGTCCATCGCCCTCAGCGCCAGCGGCACCCCGCCCAAAACCAAAACCAGCGGCCGATGGGACAGCCCCTCCGGCAGCACCTCGACCTGCAGCACCAAGGACGCCCGAACAGGGACGTCCGGCGGGAGCCGCCCCCGGCGCAGCTCCGCCAGGAGCCAGTGCGCCTCGTCCGGCACCTCCTGCTGGGGCGGAACGTCCGAAGCCGCCGGCACAGGGCGATCCCGCAAATCCGGATCGGCCGGTTGTACGAAAGCCTCGCCCGCCGGAATCTCGGCCTCCGCAGGACGCCTGAACAGACGGCTGACAAACAAAGCCAGTTGAATCTTCACACAAAGACATTCGCAACAAACACTTCAGTTTGCAGGGAATTAAAGATGCTGACATCTCGCATGCAACCAGACATTGCGGTGAAGCGTTTCTTCAGAACAGGGACAAGTGTCATCACTCTGCTGGCAGCCATCGCCTTCGTCCCGGGCGGATTGATGGCTGCCGACCAGGTGACTCGCCGAAGCGACCGTGTTGTCTTTCGTGGCGAACTGCAGGACATGACAACCACATCGGTAAAGGTAAAGCTCAGCAGTGGGCAGGTTCAGGAAATCTCGGTTTCCGACATTCAGGCTGTTCGCTTCGACGGGGAACCTTCACTGCTGAACCAGGCACAGTCCAACGAACGCAGCGGAGCGCTCGATACGGCTCTTGAAAAGTATCGACAGGTGCAGACCGAATATAGCGGCGAAGACAAGCGGCTTGTCACGGAGCTGAAGTTCCTCATCGCGAGGTCGCTGGTGAAGTCAGCACTCGCAAACCCCGCGAAGCTCGATGAAGCAAAAAAGGCGATCGCAGCATTTCGAACAGAAAACAAATCGAACTTTCGATACCTGGAAGCGACGCTGCTGGAAGCCCACTTGCTGGCTGCCGACACGGCGAACGCCACCGCCGTCGAACAGCTGCTGAATGAAGTGCAGGCGGCCCCCGTGAAGGGATTCAAGCTGCAGGCGGGCGTGCAGCTGGGAAAACTCCGACTGGCCGCAAAGGATGCCGCTGGGGCACTTTCCGCATTTGAACAGGTCATCACCGATAGTACGGGGGACGCTGCTGCGTCCGGGGCGCTTTACGACGGAATGCTGGGAAAAGCCATGTGTCAGAAGGCTCAGGGGCAGCCGGACGAAGCCGTCAAGACGCTTGATGATGTCATTGCAAAGGCCACAGAGTCAGAAACGGAGACGCTGGCCGAAGCATGGGTGCTGAAAGGCGACTGTCTTCGCGAAAAAGGTCAGCCCAAAGATGCCCTGATGGCCTATCTTCATGTGGACGTTCTGTATTCGTCCGAACCGGCTGCTCACGCGGAAGCCCTTTACCATCTTGCGGCACTCTGGGGACCTGCGGGGCGCCAGGACCGAGCGGACAATGCTCAGGCCAAACTGCAGGAAAAGTACCCGAACAGCTCCTGGGCGAAACAAGGTGGAACAAAATGATTGGTGTTTCGGGAAATTCCGTTCAGGCTACAGGGTGACGAAGCGTTACAGAATCACTAGATTTCCGACACTTCCTTTCTGAACTCCTGCTGCCGTTTGCACCACGTACGGATCGGCAGCTTCTCACATTACTGACGATGAGGTCACTTCGGAGACTCCTCAACATGAATCGCGGAACTGGCTCCATGTTTCCTTTCAACGGTCGACGGTCTGTTCTTTTTGTGGTCCTGTCGGCAACCCTGCTGGTCATGTGGCCAGCGCTGCAGCTTCAGGGCGTCGCTCAGGCGCAGGAAGCAGCCCCTGCAGCAACCGATGAAGCAGCTCCAGCCGCTGACGCCGCACCGGCAACGCCAGATGGTGGTTCGGCACCGGCAGCAGCTCCACAGAACGTCGAAAGTCGCAGCTTTCTTGCCTATACCGCTCGAGCCTGCGGATGGTTCTGGGGACCAGCGTTTCTCCTGACATCGTTCATTCTGGTCGCGTTGATCATGATGAATGTTCTGCAGGTTCGTCGTGACGTTCTTCTTCCTACGGCCTTTGTGGAAGAATTCGAACAGAAGCTCAACGCCAAGGATTTCCAGGGTGCCTACGAGTTTGCTCGTGGAGACGATTCGTTCGTCGCGCGCGTTCTTGCCGCCGGTATGGCTCGACTCAGCCGCGGTTATGAAGAGGCAGTGGAAGGTATGCAGGAAGTCGGCGAAGACGAAACGATGGCTCTTGAGCATCGTCTCAGCTACGTCGCACTCATCGGAACGATCGCTCCGATGATGGGACTGATGGGAACCGTGCAGGGGATGATCAGCAGCTTCGATGTGATCGCTCAGTCGGCAACATCACCGAAGCCATCGCAGCTCGCGGACGGTATTTCCACCGCTCTCGTAACGACCTTCATTGGTCTGATTCTTGCGATTCCGGCGATGGTGTTTCATGGCATCCTGAAGAATCGCATTCAGCGGCTGGTTCTGGAAATCGGCATGGTCAGCGAAGGTCTGATGGGGCGATTCGCAGCGGTCGGCAAGCAGCAGAAGTAATTGAATTCGATCCGGCTGAATCACGCTTCAGCGTTGTGATTCACTTTTGTTTCAGCGCGACTCCCGCCGAGCAGACGTATGAAATTCAAGCCAGCAGATGTGTCACCCGCCGAACTCGACATGACTCCCATGATCGATATCGTGTTTCAGTTGATCACATTCTTCATGGTCATCAACAAGTTTGACCAGGACGAAGCGGATGAACGAGTCTTCCTGCCGCGAGATGCCCTCGCAAAACCTCCGGCTGTTCAGCGAAAGGATGCTTTCGTTCTGAACTTCGGTTTTGCCAGAGACGCGCAGGGGAAAGTCATCGACAACGTTCCGACCTTGTTTTTTGGTGATGAACGACTGACCGTCGAACAGGTCCGCCCTCGATTGAAGCAGGAATCACAGTTCTTCCGAACCATCGGAACGAAACTGGAAGATGTGACTGTGGAAATCCGAGCCGATGCGGATGTGCAGTCAGGGCTGATTCAGGAATTGATCCAGATGTGTCAGGAAAAGGACATTGAATTTCAGCGGTTTGCCCTCAAGGCAACACAGGCGGCTGTGCCGTAGGTCAGAGCTCTGCTCATCGATCGGAAAGGTCGATTGGCAGAAACACCGAATCCTGTGAACAAACCACGCACGCCGTTTACGCACAAGACATGATATTCAACCGGACTTGGCCATGAAGATTCGAAGTCGAGGTTCCAACAATAAGATTCAGCTCGACATGACGCCGATGATCGACGTTGTGTTCCAGCTGATGATTTTCTTCATGTGCACACTCAAGGTTATTGAGCCGGAAGGGGACTTTGATATCTCCATGCCGCTCGGTGCACCGTCTGCATCGGCCGTCACGGAAGCAGAACTTCCACCGTTCAAGGTGCGGATGGAAGCCGATGCCAACGGAGATCTTCAGGCTCTGTACTTCAACGGAACAAATCTCGGAAGCGGCGAACAGGCCTTTGCTCGTCTGAATTCTGAAGTGTTCCGTGCCATTACTGCCCTTCAGGCCATTGGCCCGGATCAGCAGGAAAAGCAGGAAGTCGAGATTGATCCGGACTACGCTCTCCATTACCGACATATCATCAACGCGATCGGTGCCTGCTCCGGGCGATTAGGCCAGAACGGCATACCTGTCCGGTACATCAGCAAGATCAAGTTTGCTCCAAGACGTGAACCCTGATCCTCATTGAGGGCCGCTGACAGGGCGGCCCTTTTTTGCTTGTTGCTGGTCCTGATCAGATTCCGCACTCTTGTGTGTTCTGTCTCAGGACCTGATCCTCGCTGTAGAAAAGTGTGACTGGTGACTCTCGGTTCAAACGCTCTTACTTCCCGTCTTCTGACTACTGATCAGGTCCCCGAGTCACTGGTACTGCGAGCACGGGAGCGGCGTGGATTCGCCGACGAATATCCGTTTGCCTCGCATTGGTTTCAGACCGACTCTGGCATTCAGCACTTTGTCGATGAAGGATCCGGCCCCGCCCTGCTGATGGTCCACGGTAATCCGACCTGGAGTTTCGCCTGGCGCAGACTGGTCGCCGGACTTAGCGACCGATACCGAGTCATCGCGATTGATCACCTGGGATGCGGATTCTCCGAGAAACCTCAGGACCGAAACGTTTATACGCTCGATGGTCACATTCGCCGACTCCAGGCTCTGGTGGAATTGCTGGGCCTGAACGACGTGACCCTGTTTGGGCATGATTGGGGCGGTGCCATTGGCATGGGCTGCGCGGGGCGAATGAAAGAGCGTTTTCGACGCTTCGTTCTGATGAACACGGGCGCCTTTCGAAGCCAGGCGATTCCCTTTCGGATTGCACTCTGTCGCATTCCTGTCCTTGGAATGATCGGCGATCAGGGGCTGAATCTCTTCGCGCGTGCTGCGTTGACCATGGCGGTGGAAAAGCCCCTGACTCCGTCTGCTCGAGCAGGCTTTATTGCCCCGTATGATTCGTGGAAACATCGAATTGCCGTCCATGAATTTGTTCAGGACATTCCGCTCAACAGCAACCACCGCAGCTACGAAACACTGTCTCAGGTCGAACAGTCACTGGCAGCCTTTGCCCGGCACCCCGTCAAATTGATCTGGGGATTGAAAGACTGGTGCTTTACTCCGCAGGAGTTTCTGACCGGGTTCACTCGCCGATTCCCTCACGCCTCGGTGACCGAAATCGCGGATGCCGGCCACTACGTCTTCGAAGACGCCGCCGCCGAGGTCCTTGCCGAATCCGCTGCATTTCTGCAAAGCCACCCCCTGTAACCGCGCGCACACGTTTTCCAAAATCACAGTCTTTTCATTGACAAAACCAACACAGGTGGCTGGCACCTGAAACTGCTGAACCGCCATTCCTCTCGGGGTGTCTTTGCTCCATGACACACTCATTTCTGACAATTGACGGATCCATCGGCGAAGGCGGCGGGCAGGTTCTGAGAACTGCGATTGCGGTTTCTGCGGTCACTGGGCAGGCCGTTCGTGTGGAGAACATTCGGGCGGGACGGAAAAAGCCGGGGTTGATGAGGCAGCACCTGACCGCGGTGAACGCCGCGGCGAAAATCTGCGGGGCCGAGGTTTCGGGAAACTCGGCGGGGTCCATGGAACTGTCTTATATTCCGGGGCCGGTTCGGACCGGAGAGTATCAATTCAGTATTGGAACCGCTGGCAGTGCGACGTTAGTCCTGCAGACGGTGCTGCCGTTGCTGCTGAATGCTGCCGGTCCCTCGCGTCTGGTGCTGGAAGGCGGGACTCACAATCTGGCTGCACCACCTTTTGAGTTCCTTGCAGGCTCGTTTCTGCCGCTGATCACTCGCATGGGACCTAAGGTCGAAGCGACACTGGAACGGTATGGCTTCTTTCCTGCAGGAGGAGGACGGATCGTCGTCAATATTCAGCCGACAGAGTCCCTTCGTGGAATTGACCTGATCGAACGCGGTAACCTCCTGCAGATGAGTGCGCGCGTACTAATCAGCAACCTCCCCATGAACATCGCCGAACGGGAAGTTCGAAGACTCAGGA
>CAZIGZ010000127.1:0-18192 GCA_964538835.1 uncultured Chitinophaga sp.
CGGGTCCGGATCTGAATTGTCACTGTTGAACTCAAGCCTCAGTCGCAAAACTTCTCCATTGACCGGCCACCAGGCATACGCGACGTAGTATCGAGTTCTCGACTGGCTGGCCTGTCGGAAAGATATCGGCTTAATCAGGGAAATCAGGTCATCGTCCAGTCGCCCGACAAACGTACGTCCCTGGCTTCGAGGACTGTGATTGGGAATCTCGTCGGCAGATCCAATCAGACGAGCACCTGGGTGAAGCAACTCAAGTGAAAGCGGAATCAGTTCATCACGAATCAGATCCGAATCAGCCGTGGGATACCGTTCGCTCAGCAATCGCCGCAACTGCTCGTAAGTGATCGCACCAATTTCTCGAGGCGAAACGAAGAAGTAACGCTTGTGCGACTGAATCTGATCGACACATGGAATCAACCATGTGTCCGCGGTCAGCTCCGTTGCCTCCTGAGACAACAGGACCGGATCATACTGCTTCACCGCAGCCTGGCCGCCCGCCGAAGTCAGCCACTTTTGAAAGACAGACATCGCGGCTTCCGGACTGTCGATCGTTCGGTCCAGGGCAAAGGCCTGAACCGTTTTTGGCTGTGACATCCACCAGCTTCCAAGTCCGGTACAAAGGACACCCACAAGAAACGCAACCACCCATCCTTTCAGTGCTGCGGGAGGAGCCAGCAAAAGGGGTGAATCTGTTTCAGTGTCTTCCGGAGGATTGTCCATGATTACCGAGCTTCAATTGCCGGACTCTGATAACACCCGACCGTTGCAGACAAATCTAATCCCTGCAGGATGCTACTCTTCGAAGGAAATTTCCAGTGTGACAACCATACCAGGTCGCATTCGAAGCTGAGCATTGTCGAATTCAGCCCAGATGCGAACCTGCTGATTCACGGGTTCAATTTCATCACTGACCCATGATAGCTTTCCATGGATCGGTTCCGAAATGCGATCTTTCGAAAGTATGCGAACGGCAAGCCCTTCCTTCAGGCGATCCAGATAGCTGGCCGGTACCACTGATTCTGCTCGCAGCCGATCCAGCGCGATGATTCGAAACACTGCGGCACCGGGTTCAACCCATTCCCCAGGCTGCCGATGAACGGCCACAATCGATCCGCCAAATGGTGCCGTAATCTGCCGTCGCTGAAGCATCAACTGCGCGGTCTCCAGCTCATTTGCGGCAATTTCGCTGTTGACCCTGGCCACTTCGATCACTCGCTGCTTCTCACGAGCCAGCAGTTTGGCGCGTTCAATGGTCTCAGCCTGTTCTGCGACCGCAGCATTTTCCATAACCGGCCTCAGAGCGGCGATCTCTTTTTCTTCACCAGCCTTCTGAAGTTCCAGAGTACGCTGGTCGAGAATCGATTGAAGTCGTGTCAGCTCTGCATTCGAAACGCTGGCGGCGAACGATTCCTTCGCTTTCTGAGCACGCGACAGTTCCAGCTTTGCAACCTCGACCGTCTTCTCCGCCAGCCGAATGGCAACGTCACTCTCGGCACTCTTTCCGGAGATCAAAGCGGCTGCTTCCAGACGCTTCTTTTCCAGCTCGGCTTCTCGCACTGCGGCTTCGGCGGCGGCGACCGTGATTGTATCGGTCGCTTCAATGACAGCGATCCTGTGATTGAGTTCCGCCGTTTTCACAGCCAGTTTCTGACGCTCATCGTCCAGTGATCCAACGATCTCGCCTTCTTTGACTCGGGTTCCCGGAGCGATCTTCAGATCTTTCAGCGCTCCCGCTTCCTTCGCTGAAACATCTGCCTGACGAATCAGTGTCAGAGTTGCTGAGGGAACCTGCAGTACATTGTCCTTTTCGTCAGCAAAGGCGGTATGAGCCAACAGAACAGAAGAAAGAAGTCCTGCGAAGACAAGACAGCGTCTGGCAATCCCCTGCCCTGATGCGATGATTTTCATGTCCATACGAACCACATCCTTCGAAGAAACTGAACAACATCGCGAAACAGCACAAAGCCCAGTGATCGGTTTCCGCAGGAGATTCTTGCGGTAACGGCCTGCCCGGGCCGCAATGCAGGATCATGACCCTCAATGCCCGCCACGGCCGTGCAGATCAGGCGACCTTCATCAACTTCCGCTGCCATTGAGATGGAAGTCAGCATGGCGAGACCCTGACCTGAGTCAGCATCACTCGTTCGGAAACGAACCGGAATCTTTGTCGCAGCATCCGGTTTTGCCGAATCCCACGGAACCGGAACATAACCAGCGCTGGATGCGGGAATCTTCAGCTCAAGCTCCCACGAGCCTTTAACATTTCCGACCTCCAGCAGCAATTGGCCTCGCTGAACGGGCCGGCCCTCAAGCTGATCATGAAGCCGACGCTGAAAGACCACTCCGGAGATCGGTGATTTCAGATGGAGTGACTCAAGCTGACTCTGCAGCAACTTTGATTCTTCTTCCAACGTCCTTAGCTTTTGTTCCAGCTGCAGTTCTTCGCGAATCAGCTCCGAAGCACTTTCAGAATCTGCAGCAGTCGCAGTCCTCGCGATCCCAAGGGCTCGCAGCCGAACCGAGACCGTATCACGTTCTCCCTGCACCTGACGAAGCTGCATGGAGAGCTGTGAATTAGTCAGTGTCAGCAATGGCTGGCCTGTTTCAATCGCCACACCTTCTGACACACCGATGTGATCCACGATCCCGTTCTCAGGAGCGAAGATGCTTCTCCGCTCGGCAGGAAATGCAATCGCCGGAACTTCCAGCTCAAACTCACAGGGAATCAGAACCAGTGCCGCGACAATCGCCACCGCACCGACCAAAACTCTTCGCCAGGTATGGCTGCGAGTCACGTGCATCGACTGACAGCGACTCAGCGCCACGCTCGCTTCTCGCAGGAGTTCCGGGAGTCGTTGCATCCGATCGGCGGCAGCGGCTCGTGCCTCCAGGATCAGGTAATGGTTCGCAGTGCCACTGGTATTCAAATGAGCGTGGCTTGTTGAAACGGATGCCAGGCAATCGACCCTGACCACTCGATCGGCAACATTCGCTGCCACTGTTGCCGACGAGTTTGAACTGATGGCCCCATCAGGAAGCTTCGGCCGCCATTGCCCCGTCGTCTGATCTGTCGCAGCTTTTTGACAGAGTTCGGCAAGCCGCAGGACTTCGTCCGCTTTGGGATTCAGGCTGCGCACTCCGGTGGCCGCAATGACGTCAAACCGACCGGCGACTTCTTTCACCAGGATCATTCGGTCCGCACCAGTCATCGCCGGGCCGGAATCCACAATGACCCTCAGAATCGCATGCTGCTGCGACGCGGAATGCAGCTCGGCGCGAAACACTTCCCAGTGTCGCTCGTCGGGTGAAAACGCTGCAATCTCCGACATGGCCTGGCGATGCTGGAAAAGAGGAATCGATGGTCTCAGTCGACGCAAACTTCAGAGGAACAAAAAACGTTCATCAACGCTGATCAGGGGGTCTGACTCGGCTTCATGCCTGCCCATGGTCGCAGGTTTGCGGCAAGCGAACAATGAGAGCGACGATTTGGCAACGAGCCGGCTGGCTCTTCGGGTCGGACGTTTTTCAGCCCCGGCCGGGGTCGCGGATTGTTTCCTTTCGACTTCGGTCCTGCAATACTCCACCCTCTGTTTTTGGAACGCGGGCCACTTCCCCGAGGTTCCAGATCGCACTTGCTCAAATCCGGTTCAATCCCTCCCACGGAATTCCCGCCTATGTTTCGGTTCCTCATCACTACCACTTTAATGCTGAGCACAACCAGTGTGATGGCTCAGCAGGTCTGGACGCAAAAGTCAGAATTGCAGCCTTCCGTTGTACGAGGAACGACGGAAGAACCTGCAGTAGAGAAGCCTCTCATTCCGAATGAAGCGTTCTCAGGCGGGGCCGTTCCGAAGTGGATCTGGGGAAACAACAACGATGCAAAGTATGTGCTGATCAAGACGATCGAACTTCCTGCCATCAAGGCGGCTCGACTCAAGGCCTCCACCGATAACTCCGGAACGGTTTACATTAATGGCAAGCGAGTCGGCAGCAGCAGCGAATGGCAGGAGCCGATGGATCAGGATGTGACCGCTTCTCTGGTCGCCGGCCGGAATCGTATTGAAGCAGAAGTCACGAACGAAGGCGGCGCTGCGGCATTCGTGTTCAAGCTGGTGGCTCAGACCTCCGACGGCAGGACGATTGAAGTTGTCAGCGATGAATCATGGACGTGGGACGTGGAAAAAGGTCGTGAATCAACCGACAAAGTGGAACTGCGAGGAACCTATGGCGACGGTCCATGGGGACTCGTGTTCAACAACGTGGAAAGTTCAGGCCGCATTCCTCCCGGTGTCTTCGAAGTGGCGGACGGGTTTCAGGTGGAGAAAGTCTTCACCGTCCCCAAAGAAGAGCTTGGATCGTGGGTCTGCATCACGTTTGATAACAAGGGCCGACTCCTGGCCAGTGATCAGGGCGACCTCGGAATCTTCCGAGTCACTCTGCCGGGCGATGCAGAAGGATCGGAAGCGAAAGTTGAACGCGTTGACTTTTCCAAATGCGAAATCAAACCCACGGCGGCTCAGGGAATGCTGTGGGCGTTCGATTCACTCTACTTCAGTATTAACGGGGGTCCAGGCAGTGGCCTGTATCGAGCCAGAGACAAAGATGGTGACGACACGTTTGATGAATGCGTGAAGCTGAAGGAGTTTCGCGGTGGTGGTGAACATGGTCCACATGCGCTGCGATTGTCTCCGGACGGAAAACGTCTGTTCGTCATCTGCGGCAACCATACCCTTCCGCCATTCAACGCAGGCGAAGAGCTGACGAACAGCGATTACACCAGCCGAGTTCCCACGAACTGGTCCGAAGACCACATTCTTCCACGCATGTGGGATGCCAACGGCCATGCTCGCGGCATCATGGCACCTGGCGGCTGGATCGCCAGCACGGATCCCGATGGAAAGACATGGGACATCTGGTCAATCGGCTATCGCAATCCTTATGACATGGCGTTCAATGCAGACGGTGAACTCTTCGCCTATGACGCCGATATGGAATGGGACGTCGGCATGCCATGGTATCGCCCGACACGAGTCGTTCATGCGACCAGCGGCAGCGAATTCGGCTGGCGCAGCGGAAGTGGCAAGTGGCCAAATCACTATATCGACAGCCTTCCTCCTCTGGTCGACATTGGCCCAGGTTGTCCGGTTGGTGTGGAATTCGGTTACGGCGCGAAGTTCCCGGCAAAGTACCAGAAGGCACTCTTCATCTGCGACTGGACATTCGGAACGATGTACGCAATCCACATGGATCCGGTTCAAAGCACTTACACAGGCGTGAAGGAAGAATTCCTGTCCAGAACTCCGCTGCCTCTGACCGATGTCGCGGTCGGACCAGACGGTTTGCTGTACTTTTCGATCGGCGGTCGAGGAACTCAGTCGGAAGTGTTCCGCGTTCGGTACACAGGAAGCGAGTCCACCGCACCTGCGAATCTGCATGATGAAAAAGGTGCCGGACCAAGATCCCGCCGACACGTGGTCGAATCATGGCATGCGGGCCGATCCGGGGATGCTGTTCAGCCGCGAGTTTCCACGGATGTCTTCATCGCTGGCCTGGAACAGGACGTTCGTTCGGGCGATCGATTTCTGAAGTCGGCCGCTCGGGAGGCGTTCTATAACTCTCAGCTGTTCCTTGACCTGCTTTCCGCACCGGACCTGGGCTCAGTGGATATGTCTCAGGGACCAGTTGAGGATCGACTGTCCATCGTTGTGACGCTGGCCAAGTCCCCGCTGAAAGTGCTGGCCAAAGAAAAAGGTCTGACCGACGATCAGGTCACCGAACAGGAAGAACAGCTCCATCGTCTGACAACGAAAATGTTGTCTCACATCAAGTTCACGTCACTCACGGAAGAACAGAAACTGATCTATCTGCGAGCCCTCAGTCTGGTCTTTCTGCGACTTGGTCCTCCGACCGCCGAACAGCGTGAGCTGTTCATTGCAGAGATCGACAGCACGTTTCCCTCAGATAGTATGACACTGAACAGGGAACTCTGTCAGGTGCTGATCTATCTGAAGTCTCCAACAGTCGTCGGCAAGACTGTCGCACTTCTCGAAGCTCCTTCAGTTCCCACTGTCACCGACGACATGAAGGACCTGCTGGCTCGCAATCGCGGCTACGGCGGCGCCATTGCAGCGTCGATCGAGAAGGCTCCGGACCAGCAGCAGATCTGGTATGCGTTCTGCCTGAGGAATGTGAAGGAAGGCTGGACGATGGATCAGCGAAAGATCTATTTCAGCTGGTTCGAACGTGCTCATCAATGGGCTGGCGGGGCCAGCTATCATGGCTTCCTTCGCAATATGGAATTTGAGTGCTTCGAGAATGCGTCAGAGAAAGAGCGACTACTGATTGAAGCCAGTGGAGCACGAAAGCCTTATAAGCTGCCTGAGATTCCAAAACCGGCAGGCCCCGGGAAAGACTGGACTCTGGAAGAAGTTCGAATGCTCGCCGAAAACGGCCTGAAGGATCGTAACTTCGAAAACGGGCAGAAGATGTTCGCGGCCACTCGCTGCGTCATCTGTCATCGTTTTGCCGGCGATGGTGGAGCCACGGGCCCCGACCTGACTCAGCTGGCCGGCCGATTCAACGTCAAGGATCTGACGGAAGCCATCATGGAACCCAGCAAGGTCATCAGCGACCAGTACAAGGGCAGCACGGTGGTGACAACTTCGGGTCAGTCGTACAGCGGTCGAATCGTCGCAGAGAATGAGCAGAGCGTCACGGTTCTGACAAACCCCGAAGATCCAACCAGGATTACCGAAATCCCGAAGTCTGAGGTCGATGAAATTCTTCCGGCAAAGGTATCCATCATGCCGGCCGATCTGCTGAAGCCTTTGAATCAGGATGAAGTTCTGGACCTGCTGGCCTATCTGCTGTCACGAGGTGACAAAGGCAGCGGGATGTTCAAGCGATAAAGTCGTCACAGGTTTTTGGCGAGCACCAGGGTTGCGGACTCATACCGGTGACCCGCGCAAACCAAAAACAAACACGTCAACAAGTCCCCTGCTCATTGCACTTCGCCCGGATCCGGGTGAGGTTCAATGGAGCGGGGTTTATTCCATAGTCTCCGGAGACCGTTATGCGGTTGTGTCCTTCAATGTCAGTCATGCTCGGATTCGCTCTTGGTGCAGCTTCTCTGCAGCCTGTCATGGCAGCCGATGATGATAAGGTCAATGAACTGGCTCAGTTCTATGGCTTCACCGGGATCGAGATCTACAAGACCGATAATCGAGTCTTCAACATGCAGGCGGGCGACTTCAGCAGCGACGGCCTGACTGACATGATGATGGTCGACAACTTCCAAAGCTGTCTTCGCCTGTTCGTCCAGCGCAGTGAAGCGGATCCGGCTCGCAAGGGCGCACTGCGAGTCAACGATCTGGTCTCCGACTGGCGACTGGAAGAACGCAAGATTCCGATGGACAAGGCGATTGCCGGAATGGCGTCAGGAGATTTCAATGGCGATGGTCGACTGGACATCGCAACGATTGGAAATCCTGACCAACTGGCTGTCCGCTATCAGCCAAAAGCAGGCGAAAAGGAATGGACGGAGAAATGGACGACTCGTCTCCCCGGACTTGAACCTGTCTCATGGATGGTGGCCGCCGGTGACCTGAATTCCGACAAACGTGATGACATTGTGGTGCTCGGCAAGGACGTGACCTGGCTGATTCTGCAGTCGGAAAAAGGTGAAATGCAGACTCCGGTTTCGCTCATCAATACGTCGCAGAAGCTCTCCATGGTACAGGTGGCAGATCTGAATGGCGACGGGAAGAACGATCTTTGCTACCTCGCCAATGAAGGCTCCACCCGTGGCCTGTGTGCTCGCATTCAGACCAATGATGGCCGGCTGGGACCGGAAATTTCCTTTGATCTCGAACAGCCTCGATCCGTGACCCTGGCCAACATCGATCAAAAGCCCGGACATGAAGTCCTGACGATCGCATCACGCAAGGGTCGACTGGTGGTTTCACACCTGCAGCCTTCCGAAGCGAAGCAGAACTCCATTCCTTCCCGCATGCTGCAGTACGGGATCGGTCCTGCAGGTGCCAGTCGCGAACGGTCTGTCGCTGCGGGCGATTTCGATGGCGACAAACTGACAGACATTCTGGTCAATGATCCCGAGCAGGCTCAGGTGCTGCTGTACCGTCAGAATGGAATCGATGGTCTGGGCGTCGCCGAAACATTCCCGGGGCTTCTGGGAATTACAGACCTTGCGGCCGGCGACATCAACAGTGACGGAAAGCTGGATGCCGTTCTGATGAGCAGCAAAGAAGGCGTCATCGCGACCAGCCATTATCAGGATGGACGCATGACGTTCCCGGAAACTCTGATCAAACGCCCGGAAGGTTCTGAGTTTGCAACGCTGGCGATCGTTGGCACGGTTGCCGCTCCACAGCTGATTGTCGGACTGACCCAGGGGACCGGCAACTCGATGAAACTTGAATACCATCGTTACGTTCGTTCTGAAAGCGGTGAGTGGACCAGAGTAGAATCCGATAAGAAGCTGGAGCTCTCCGGCGCCGTCGGTGCTCGTGGTGTTCGACTGGTTCAGATGGACGTCAACTCAGACGGTCGAATCGATCTGCTGTCCGTTCCTTCAGGGACCGCGAAGTCCGGAGTACAGGTGCTGATGCAGTTGGAAGACGGGAGCTTTGAAGTCGCCAGGCAGAAGAGCCAGCTGGATCTTGGCGTCTCCGCGGCAGGTCGCACGTTTGTCGCGGGTTCACGACTGTTTGTGGCTCGTGATTCCTTCGCCCGAGCATTGTCGTTTGGTGATGCAGGCTGGAAGGTTGAAGATCAGTTTAATGCCGGCGAAGCGTCCGCCAGTCTCGAAGGCGTCGCGATCCTGAACCTTGACGGTGAGGAAGGTGATGAAGTCGTCCTGGTAGACACAGGCGTCCGAAAACTGCGAGTGATGAATCGGCAGGACGGCATTTACCGCCCCTGGAAAGAAGTGGATCTCGGTTCCATCCTGTTCAGTTCAACGCTGGTTGCTGATTTGAACGGAGACGGTCGGGACGATCTGCTTCTGGTCGGTGGCCAGCAGTTCTCCGTGCTGTATGCGGGACGATCCGATTATGAGATGAAAGAAGTTGCCGTCTTCGAATCGGAACGAGACGACGCTTACCCAGCCGATGTGATCGCGGGAGATCTGAATTCAGACGGTCAGATCGACCTGACTCTGATTGATACCAGCATTGATGGAGTGGCCATTCTGAAATTTGATGGCGAAGACGGAATTCGCGAAGCCACCAACTTTCGTGTCTTCGAAGAGAAGCGACTTGTGTCCGAAGACAAGGACCGAGGAACGGAGCCGCGAGAAGGCATGGTCGTGGATCTGACAGGTGACGGTCGCCCGGACCTGGTCCTGCTGTGTCATGACCGCATGCTGCTGTATCCTCAGGATTCCGGTGAACCGGTCAAGACAGCAGGCAATTGAAATTGCTCAGCGGCTCGCTGTATTTCAGCCTCGCCTTGTGATTGGCTTGCCAGCAAACTGAGCGGCCAATCACAGGGAGCAATCAGCCAGTCACGGCTGACAAAATGCTGATCCTCCCTGATCAGTACTTCGCTTCCGCTGAGGACGGGAACTGACGGTTCATCTGCTGAAGCGTGTTGTTGTACTGATTGTCCAGTTGCTGGCGCTGTCGTTCAAAGGCTTCCAGACCGGAAGCCTGCATCTGACGAGCCGCTGGCCATGGCGCGGAAACTCCCGGAGGCGCCTGCGCGGCACTTCCCTGCCCCGCGGCTGCCGCCTTTGCAGCGTTCATCTGGTTCATCCATTCCTGCGCTGGAAGAACGCTGGTTGGCTGGCCATACATGGCTCCGTTGACCATCGAGCCGGTTCCGGGCGAAGCGAGGTTGCCCATGCGAACATCGGCTGCGGTTCCCGGAGTTTGTCCGTTGGTTCCTGGCATTCCGTTGATCGCAGACGATGGACCCATGTTCGGCATCATCGAGCCTGGTCCCATCATGCCGCCTGCCGGAACACCGTTGGCCGGCATTCCGTTAGCCGAAGGAGCCTGCCCGGTTGTCGGTTCGCCCATACCAACCGGGAATAGTGATCCAGGTCCGACGTTGAGTCCTTCCAGACGCAAGCCGCCGGCTCGACCACCTTGTCCCTGAACAGCCGCAGGAGCACTCTGGACATTCGGCATTCCGTAACTGATCGGTGTCGCTGCCGGTGAAGAGTACGCGCCGGTCGAATGAATCGGCACAAGCCCGCCTTGTGAGTTCGCTGCCATCCCCGGATTTGCTACCGCACCCATACCGTTGGCCGCGACGCTGCTGGTTGCCATGCCGTTTGTTGCCGTGCCGTTGGTCGCTGCCATCCCGCTGGCCGGATTGTTGATCGGGTTCAGCCCGCTATTCGCATTCATCGGAGCCGTGTTCCAGCCAGCCGGCATTCCTGCTCCCGTCGCAGTTCGATTTTCTCCGGGCACACCTGATGCGAATCCTGGGTTCATCGCGGTTACGTTCAGACCAACACCACTGGTCGGTGGATACGATGCCGCATTCATCCCCGGACTGCTCGGCGGCCACTGACCTGGAATGGCGTTTCCACCAAATCCGGAATTCGTTCCCGATGCTGCACCAGACGGCGCACCGGATGCAACCGTTGATCCTGCTCCGGAAGGCATTGCCCCCGGCCAGTTCTGAGCTGTCGGCTGACCCGACACGGGCATTCCGTTGCCCGCTGGTGCCGGAGCTGCGACCGGCGCTGAACCGGTGGAGCCCTGGCCTGGCGGGCCGAATGTGCCTGGCTGGATGCTGATTCCGGACTGAGTATTAATGCCGGTGCCAGCGGAGTTCATTCCGTTCATCGCCATGCCGGCGCCAGCTGCAGCTCCGTTCATTGACTGAGCAGTCGGCCATTGTGGTCCCGGAGCGACTTGAATTGGCCCGGCGGCTTCGGTTCCCGGCTGAGGAAATCCGGCGGGAATTACAGGCTGCTGACCAGCACCGGGAATACCTGTCATACTGCCGCCAGCCACAGGAATGCCCTGCACTGTTCGCTGTCGTTCCGCTTCCTGTCGTCGACGATTTGCCAGTTCCTGAACCTGCTCGAAGGATGCATTCGGAGGCAGGTCAGGGTCCACCGTCGCAGGATTATTCTGAGCCACTGCCGTGTCGACCGGCAGGCCGGCCTGTTCCTGCAGCTGAGCCAGAGTCTGCACGACCTGACCGCTTTGACCGTAGAGCTTGACCAGCCGCTGTTCCGCCGCTGCCTTTTTGCCCTGCTTCAAATCCAGCAGCGCCAGATTCAGATGTGCATATTCATGCTGAGGATTCACCTCAATCGCCTGGTTCAGATAGCGAGCGGCTTCGTCGTAACGATTCTGAAGAACGTAGGAGTAACCGATGTCGCTCAGCAGGTTGGCATCACGAGGACGAACGTGCAGCGCCTTCTTGTAATGAAGTTCGGCGTCCGCATACTTCCCTTCCAGGTCGGCGGCCATCGCCAGTCCGTGATGGGCCGTTGCGTTGTCCGGCTCGTATTCCAGAACTTCTTCGTACGAGGTCTTTGCCTGGTCCAGTTCCCGCTGCTGCAGCGCGTTCTGGCCATCCTGCAGAAGCCGCTCAAGCTGCTCACTGGCAATCATCGGCTTGTCACGGTCCAGCGTCTTCAGGTCTTCCGCCTTGCGCCGTTTGAATTCGGGCAGCTTCATGGAAGAATCTTTTGCGTCAGCTACCGAACGCTCAGCCCGTGAAAACGGATTTTTGAAGCCCGTTCCATCAGCCTGACAGCCAACGGCAAAGCTCAGCAAACAGCACGCCAATATGCGCTGATGTCCTGACATGATCAGGGTCCTACGCGGAATTCGATGAGAGAGGAGTGATGAAACTTTTGAAGGCTTCATCCAGGAGAGGATCGTCTTCAGACAGGTCCCGTTTTCCACACCGGCTGAGAAGGCCAGTCAGAATCCGGGCAGCTTGAGGAGAGAGAAACAACGGAGTTCTAATCGAATCCTCAAAAACGTGTCGAGACGAATCCGGAGCGGCGGAAAACATACAAAACTGCGAGTGTTTTCCTTCGTTCGATGGTAAGGCGATTGTCCTCGATCGCTTCCCCCAATTTCAACCGCCTTCACTCAGGGCAGCATGGGAAAAACAGGCAACGAAGTGCGGAACGGCTGTCCTCAGCCGTTTATCCACAGCACCTCAAGACCCAGGCAGCGGCACTGGCTGGAAGCCGTCAGACGTGCTATTCAGCAGGAAACTCTGAGCCTGCTGCCAACTCAGAAACGCGCGGTAAGATCCTTCGCAATGGCTTCAGGCAGAAGCCGTCTCAGGAGGGCTTTCGGACGTATCACCAGCGTCCTCCGATGCACTTTCCGAAAACTCGCGGTGAAGCAGTGTCAGGATCGTCTGCAGAAATGCCACAACAATCGGTCCGACAAAGACCCCGGACGGACCAAGTGCCTGAATGCCTCCAAGAACTCCCAGCAACGCAGCCAGGGGATGCAGCGACGCTTTCTCCACGATGATCCACGGCCGGACCACATTATCAACGGTGGAGATTACGACGAGGCCGTAAACGCCAAGCCCGACCCCGGCTCCCATTCGTCCTTCCGCGAACATCAGCCACAGGCTCACAGGCCCCCAGATCAGCGATGCTCCGACAAACGGAACCATGGCGAAGACAGCCGTGGCGGCCATCAGCAGGAAGATCGAACTGACTCCAACGACCCAGAACCCAATTCCCGCCAGAATCGCCTGAGCCGCAGCGGATGCGATGCTGCCCGCAACGACCGCTCGAACCAGCCTCTCGAATTCCGCCAGCAACTGCTGTTCATATTTGTCCTCCAGCGGCGACAAAATCGTCAGCGCTCGAACAATTTCAGGCCCGTCGGCAAACCAGAAGAACAACGCCATCACGAAGATCATCAGACTGAAGGAAAACCGAGCCGCCAGCACCATCAGCGCTCCGCTGATACTGGCAATTCGATCGGTCGTCATGGAGAACAAACTCTGCATCAGTCCCTGGACCTGAGCACGATCCGGGTACGACAACTCCTTCGCTGCAAGCTGCCACGGTCCGCCGGCAAGAATCACCTTGTACGAATGAAAGGCACTCTCAACCGTTTCCAGATCACGAATGTACTGCAACGTTCCGGGTTCGGACTTCTCCGCTGCCTGAAACGCTGCCACCAGCTGTTCCACACTCGATGCAAGGCGTGTCCGGTCGGCGTCCGACAATCTCCGGTGCATTCCGGCAAACTCCTCCGAAGCACGTCGCAGCGATGTCCGGTCATCAGGCGTTGCTGCCCCCGTCGTGGCACTGACCAGAAGGCGATCCAGCGATGCTTCGATGAATCGACATTCTTCGATCATTGGAAATTGCAGATCCAGCGTGGAGCGAAGTCGCTGAATCCGGCCGGCCACGGCTTCGTCATCCAGCGAACTCACGAGCTGTACTGCCTCAGTGCCTGCAAACATCACCACGGTCGACGCGGGAATCAGTACAGCAAGCAGAACTCCCAGAGTCATCAGCAGTGCTGCCAGGTATCGCCGATTGCCGCACCAGGCGGTGGCCCGGATCTGCACTGGTCGCAGCAGCAACACAGCGACCACTGCGAGGAACAGTGGCAGGAGGAAGACCGACACAACCTTGAAGAACAGCGCCAGAAGGATGCTGGTGGCAAGGACAAGGACTGCAAACGAAACGAAGCGTGCCATTGTCAGATTCCCAGTCCCGCCAGACCATCGGCGATTCGTTCCACAAGTCCGCTGATCTGAGGATGCTTTGATTCAAATTCCAGCAGAGTCACTCGGACTCGCTCTGTCAGTGTCTCCGGAGCAGGCATGGAGAATTCTCCGTCCTGGCGATTCAGAACCTGGGTGATGTCGGCAGTGACTCGTTCAAGCAGCTGGCGAGTTTCTGAGTCCGGCTGACATTCCTGCTGTAACAGCTGATGCAGTTCCTTCAGATGATTTTGAAGTTGCTCTTTGGACATAAGTAGTCTCCTGGTTTTGTGATGCAACAGGAATTGCATCGAATTGAATCGAATCCTGTGACCATCAACGCAATGTAGCCCGGCCAGTAGAGCCAGGTGCAAAAGGAAGCAGCTTAAGCAGTTCCACAAGACTGACCGGGATCAGCGCCGCGATTCCGATGATGAGCCACTCCGTTGTCAGACTTCGCGACACTTCAAAGATCCTGGCCGTGATCGGAATCACCATGATGCTGGCCTGCAACAGTGCGGAAAACACAACGGCCGCAGCCAGCCATGGGTTGGACAAGAGGCCAAGCTGCCAGAGGGTTTGAGTCTGGCTTCGGCAGGAAAACGCGTAAAGCAACTGTGAAAATGCGGCCACGCCAAACGCCACGGATCTCGCTGTCCCAATGCGTTCGGCATCGCCGCGATAGACAAACCAGAATGCGGCCAGAGTCACCAGGGCCATCAGTGTTCCATGAGCAATAATCAGAAGACCTCGCCGTCGAGTCAGAACGGATTCTTCCGCGGGCCTCGGGGCTCGGGACATGATGTCAGATTCCGGTGATTCCATCCCCAGTGCCAACGCGGGCAGTCCATCCGTCACAAGGTTGATCCACAGAATCTGGATGGCCAGCAATGGTACGGGCCATCCGGCCAGAGCCCCAAAAAACATCAGCAGGACTTCACTGGTGTTGCACGACAGCAGAAAGTGCACAAACTTCTGAATGTTGTCAAAGATCCCTCGCCCTTCTTCCACCGCGTTCACGATCGATGTGAAGTTGTCATCCATCAGGATCATGTCGGATGCTTCCTTCGTGACATCCGTACCGGTCACACCCATGGCAATTCCGATGTCCGCCGCGCGAACGGCCGGTGCATCATTGACTCCGTCACCCGTCATGGCCACAACAGCCCCGCGAGACTTCAGCGCCTGAACGATCCGCAATTTGTGCTCGGCGGAAACACGAGCAAACACAGAAACAGTATCAATCTCTCCCGCAAGCCCTTCCGGCGTCATGCTCTCAATCTGCTGTCCTGTCAGAACTCGACTGTACTCGTCTGCAATCAGCAGTTCACGCGCGATCGCTATGGCCGTTTCCGGATGATCTCCGGTAATCATGATCGGTCGTATCCCGGCACTTCGGCATGTCTGCACGGCGTTTCGGACTTCTTCCCGCGGCGGATCCAGCATTCCGATCAGTCCGGCGAAGACCAGCCGCTCTTCTTCAAACGCTTCCACGCCATGGTCGCTCGGCAGTCTGCGATATGCCAGAGCCAGGACACGATACGCTTTGCCGGCCAGTTTTGATCCTGTCTGCATGATCGAGACGCGACGAACATCCGTCAGCGGGATTTCGTTCTCACCGCTCCGTTCTGAGACACAGCGCGACAGGATCACCTCAGGCGCTCCTTTGCTGTGCATGACAACCTGCTGATTGTCACTGCGAGTCACCACGGACATCATCTTGCGGTCAGAATCGAACGGGATCTCGAAGAGGATCCTGACCGGTTCGAGGGTCGTGTCGAGTCCCGCTTTCATCGCCAGAACAAGCAACGCTCCTTCCGTGGGATCTCCCACACATTGCCATGCACCTGAACCGTCAGGCTTCGGATGAATGGCCGAATTGTTGCAGCGAGCACCGGCAAGCAGCAGGGGCTGAAGTTCAGGATGGTGTGACGGATCGGCCATCGCAGATTCAGCCGCGTCTCCCAGTTCCGGACCGGCAGTCAAAAACTCCCCCTGAGGAACGTAGCCCGCACCTGTGATTCGAAAATGGTGATGAGCAGTCACGACTTCTCTGACCGTCATTTCATTTCGCGTCAGCGTTCCGGTCTTATCAGAACAAACCACGTTGACCGAACCCAGCGTTTCGACACTCGGCAGTCTTCGGACCAGAGCATTCCGTTTCACCATCCTCTGCAGGCCAAGCGCCAGCGTCATCGTCACAACAGCCGGCAAACCCTCTGGCACCGCGGCAACGGCCAGACTCACAGAGACCAGCAGGGTTTCCAGAACCTTTCCGCCCCGAAGCATCTGGAGCGTGAAGATCACCAGCACAATCCCCAGGCAAACAAAGACCAGAACTCGTCCAAGTTCGGCGAGGCGCTTTTGCAGCGGCGTTTGTTCGCGTTCAGACCGATTCAACAGCCCCGCAATTCTTCCAAGCTCGGTGTGCATACCGGTCTGAACAACCAGTGCTGTGGCTTTTCCTGTTGAAATCACCGTGCCCAGATAAACCATGTTGCGGCGATCCCCGAGCGGCGCTGACTCGGGAACAATCGCATGGGCGTCCTTTTCCACCGGAACACTCTCTCCCGTCAGAGCCGCTTCCTGCGCCTGAAGACTGAACGAAGTCACAAGTCGGCAATCCGCTGGAACGTTGTCGCCAGCTTCCAGCTGAATGATGTCGCCAGGAACCAGCTCCTCCGCCCGAATCTGCCGTAATACTCCCGAACGAAGAACTCGCGCCATCGGAGAAGACAACTTCTGAAGTGATGCCAGTGCCTTCTCCGCTCGCTCTTCCTGCGCAAATCCAATCAGCCCGTTGAGCACGACGATTGCCAGAATGGCCAGCGTGTCGATCCACTCCCCCATCGCACCGGCAAGGATCGCTGCAAAAATCAGTATCCAGATCACAAGATCGCGGAACTGTGATGCCAGTCGCTTCCACCAGGCAACCTGCGCCGCTTCCACCAGTCGATTCAGGCCAGATTCTCTGCGTCGAATCAGCACTTGCTCGTCCGACAGCCCGTGGGCCGGGTCGGTCGACAATTGCTGTGCTACCTCAGCAGCAGACAGTTGGTGCTCTTCGCTCATGCGTTCTCCGAACCTGCAGGAGTTCTGTGAGAAATGCCGCGGTCAAAGTTCGAGTATCTCAGAAATGCTTGCCGTTCGATACCAGTCGGACCCACAAAGACCTGATCTGTCACATGTTCAGACGATCAACCTGTGCTCGTTCGCACGCTTGCCACAACTTCCATGTGAACAATTTCGAACAACGGCAAACACAAATGCCGCGTCGCCTTCAAGCAAACGGCATTCCGACGGAGTTGTCAGCGTGCACACTCCTGTCGCGAGCTCAGAAAGCCTCGTTAGACGATCATGGCCTTTGAAACCGTGCATACGATGACCGACTGGTACGACGGACCACGACGCGGAGTCGCGATCGTGAATGGCCGTCCTCACGTCTATGAATCCTGCTGGAGCGACATCGACTCGGATGACGTCGATCTGTTCGTGCTGTCACCGATCTCAGACGAACTGCTCACAGCAGCACTTGAAGACTGGGAGATCTGGCTACGGTGGGAACGTGCCTGTCAGGCCGGACTGACCACCATCGAATCGCATCCCGCACTACCTGAAGACCGAGCCCGTCACACGGTCCTGGAATCCATCTTGCGGAAGCAACTCGTGATCAACGAACAAACAAAAATCGCCGCTACCGCCGTGTTCCGCTATGACGCAGACAAAGAGCCCCGAATGGAAGCGGAATGGACGATCGTTGAGTATCTTGAGGCCAGGGACAAGCGATCTACAAGTGCTTTTGGAAATGACACGAGCGACGTGTATACTACGAACGGCGGCTAATTCTTCAGTTGACGGAGTTAATCCGGCATAATGAATACTCCCAGCACAAAGAGATTCCTGCCTTCAACCTGAAGTTTGACATTGTTTTTCGATCTGTAAGAGACCGCCTCAGTCGATTTGATTCGGAAAGCGAGTGTGGACCATGGAACTCGCGTCTCATTGATGACTTTCGTTCCGACTCACAATTCATGAATACAGTGAGTGAACTCCTTCGTGCTGTTGTGGGACAACACACAAAAGGGCTGTCTATTGCATCCGACGGATTGACGCTTGATTCGGTGATGATCCACATTGGGAAGTCCCTCGAACTCAATTTTCAAATGCACTTCCTTGATGCACCAAATGGGTACAGTGTCGCGCCCGCCAGATTCTCAGTGACTTCGCACACTTCTTGCCGTGAAGATTGGCTTGCCATTCTCTGCTGCGGATTGTGTCAGCCTGATGGAGACTTCTGGTATCCCTCTGCAAAGCAGGTCTCTGCCATCGGTATACCAGACGATTATCAGTGGTCCTATCGTCTCACTCGGATCTATGGACCACCAACAATCTCTGCGTGGCTGGATCGGAGACGTCGAGAACGAAGTATGGAAGAATGACTCTGGAGCGACCACAGGCTGTTCTATACAGACAATGGAATCGCCGCCAGGCAGTGTATCCTTCACAGGCTAA
>CAZIGZ010000128.1:0-346 GCA_964538835.1 uncultured Chitinophaga sp.
TGCCTCAGCACCGCCTCCGACGCGTTCGGCAAGGACCTTGGGATTTCTGGTGCTCAGGTGGACCAGGTTCTGGGAGCATTCTTCTGGATGTACGCACTGGGGCAACTTCCGGCCGGCTGGCTTGGGGACCGCTTTGGTGCCAGATGGATGCTGGGGTCTTACATCATTCTGTGGTCACTTGTGACGGCTCTGATGGGAGTCGCCAACAGTTTGATGACGGCCTGGATTCTGCGCATGGCCTGCGGACTGTTCGAAGCTGGTGCGTATCCTCTGGCGGCCAGCATTGTGCGTCGGTGGGTGCCACTTCGTTCGCTTCGACAGCGGCCTTCGTTTCCGCAGTTGCAAC
>CAZIGZ010000128.1:356-14239 GCA_964538835.1 uncultured Chitinophaga sp.
TTCGTTCGCGAGGCAAAGCCAGTGCCTTGATTGCCATCGGTGGTCGACTTGGTGGCGCGATGGCTCCCGTGCTCACGATTCAGATGATGCTGCTCTGGACGTATGGACGAGGCTGGGCGAGTGCGCCGGATGATGCCGTAGCGGCCGTGACAAGCTGGCGACCGGTGATGATATTCTACGGTCTCTTTGGAATTGTCGTGGCGCTGATCTTTATGTGGTGGTTCCGCGACTGGCCCCATCTGCATCCAGCCGTCAGCGAAAGCGAACTCGCACTGATTCGAGAAGGCGATGTTGCTCCACCAGCGTCAAGCCGCAGCACGGAGTTTCCGCCGATCATGGCGATGGTTCAGTCGTTCCCCATGTGGATGAACTGCTTTGTGCAGTTCGCTGCGAATATCGGCTGGGGCTTTCTCGTGACCAAGATGCCGCAGTTTCTTCAACAGGCCTACAACACGACTCAGCAGAATCAGGGATGGCTGCAGAGTCTGCCGCTGGCCGCCGGGATCCTGGGCATGTTCCTCGGCGGACTCTTCACGGATTTCCTGACGACCACCTTTGGACTGCGATGGGGACGATCGCTGGCTCTTTCGATTTCACGCCTCATTGTCACGTGTGCATTTCTCAGCATTCATCTGGTGGATTCAGCGCTGGGAGCCACCCTGTGTCTGGGCGTTGTTGGACTGGCAACGGATCTCGGAACACCCGCCGTCTGGGCCTTTGGTCAGGATGTCGGTGGCCGCTACGTGGGATCCGCAGTTGGCTGGGCCAATATGTGGGGCAACTTTGGAGCCGCTCTGTCGCCACAGTTCTTTGGTCTGTTTGTCGGAGCAACCGCGGGGGCCGCGACAGGTGCGATCGCATGGAATCACGCCTTCACGGCCTGTGCGGTCGTGAACCTGATCGCCGCGGTGGCTGCTCTTGGCATCAATGCCTCTAAACCTCTTCGGGCGGTTGATTGAGTCTGTTCTTTCCACACCATCCGGACCATTCGGAGTCAGCCTGATGAAACCGGCAATCCTGTTACTGCTTTCGGGCCTCCAGCTTTCTGTCTGTTTGTCCGCAAGCAATGCTCAGGACTGGCCGACACTTCCGGATTCTGATGGAGCAGTGGAGATTCCTGCTCAGGAGTGGCCCCAGCGACCAGGGCCGCGAACTGTCCGCGTTCTCGTGCATTATCCGAATGCTGTGCGGACCTCGATCACTCCTCAGACCGGCATCATGCTGACCTTGCACAACTGGGGTGGAGTCGACTGTGTTGGCACGGCCGATCCCAAACAACTGGCCCAGCGTTTGAATGTTGTGGCCGTCTGTGTGAACTATCTGCAGAGCGGCAAGACAGACTCGGTCGAAGCACCGGAACCCTACGACTTTGGGTATCTGCAGGCACTGGATGCTTTGCGGGCTCTTTGGTTTGTCAGAGACAAGATGAAGACGGCAGGCATTGCCTGGGATGATTCGCGTCTGTACTGCACCGGCGGGTCAGGCGGAGGCAACGTTTCGCTGATGGCCAACAAGCTGGCTCCTCGAACCTTTGCCTGCATCATTGACATGTGCGGAATGAAGAAACTGTCGGACGATATCGCATTCAACCTTCCAGGCGGATCCAGTCTGAATGCTCGCTGGAGCCGTTCGACGGAAAGTCCCAATTACCTTTCTCCCGACCATCAGGAACTGCGTTTTGTCGGCAAGCCATCACACCTGGCAGAGATGAAACGTCTGGGGACGGAAAGCCATGTGATCGTTTACCATGGAACCAAAGACACGACGTGCCCTTATGAAGACGCCGTGGAAATGGTGGAACTCATGAAGTCGTCGGGCCTGAAAGTGGATGCTCACTGGGTTGCCGATGACAATCTGGATGGCCGCATCTTCACCAGTTCCGGACACGCGCTTGGGAACCGAACGGAAATTGTGATTTCGTCGACCGGACATCTGTTGAAGGCAGATAGTCCGGAGTGTCTTCGAAGGAAGCAGACTCCGGACTTCGACCTCCGTCAGGACGTTCGATACGAAACGACCAGCGGAGCCTTTGTCATCTCCTATGCCGAAGGCTTTCCTGTTGGAAGGTTTGAATCCAACGGCAATGCGAATCCATGAACACACTTGTCGCACGAAACCAAGGACTGATCGCTGGCGCTACTTTCGTGGCAGTTCATCCAGCGGAATCGCGGGACGATCGGCTTCACCGGACTCACGAGTAAACACGGTCCCCGGCTTTTCGGTTTCAGCGAAGAATCCACAGTTTCGAAGGAAGAAGACCTTGCCGCTGGATCCTCCGGTGAAATCCAGACGATGCCCGCCGCCGCCCGTCGCATCGACCGAAAATCGACCTTTCAGAACTTCGTGCCATGTTCCCTTCGTATCGCAGACCCAGACGTTCTGGTGCTGCCCACGGCGTGAGATGTGACCGGTTTGTGGATTGAAATTCTCGAGGAATGAGTGGAAGCCCTTCAGATGAGTCTCCGTCTTCGGTCGTCGAAAGCTGGCGATCAGACGCCATTCATCGGCCTGCTTGTCGCCGAACCATGATGTGTAGGTCGTGCTGCCATCACCATTGGGTTTCACCTGCGTCAGAAAGCGATACGTACGTCCGGCCTTCCATGGGTACACAAGAAAGCTCTGACCGCCGGATCCTTCGTTGCCAAACTCACCGGTGCGAACATCCGGTCCTTTGCCAAGCAGCACCACTCGCTGATCTTCCGGAATCTCAGCGGGATTGTCTGTGCTGAAAGGGCTCCACACAGAGAACAGTACTCGTCGTTCCTGATCGCTGTTGACCTGAATGCCAAAGTACCCTTCTGCGAAACCATTGGCCATAAAGTAGGAACCAATCGGATCGTCGCCCTCGGCTACCAGAATCTCGCTGTAGCCATATTCGATGTCTGTGTTCTTGGGCACCACATAGCTGAGATGGACTGAGGGACCGCGTCGTCCCCAGTAGAACATGTTGCCCTCATTGGTCCCGACGCATGTCAGTTTCACGCCGTCGGTTGATGTGCTGACAAGCAGGCTTCGGATTTCGCCAAACGACTTTCCGGACGACTTCTTCCCCTTCAGATCGACTCGCACATAACCGGGTTTGTCCACTGTGATCGCGCCGACATCGACGCTTGTAAATTCGTTCGTGTCGAGGACGACATCAAAGGTCTTCTGGTCGATGTTGGCCTGAAGTTGACTTGAGTTCCCGGAAGACCTGGCATCGAGAGCCAGCGTCAGTTCACAAGCACGATCGACATGAAAGAAGATCGAATACACTTCCTCTGCATCATTCCACTGCACCGATTCTTCTCTTCGTCGCGACGGGAAGAATGGATCCGGAGCCGATCGATAGGCGTTCCCAGCCACCGGAACGGTCAACTCTGCTGCGGCCGGCCCGGGACTGGTTTCCGCAGGAGCTGGCGCGAACAGAAGGACGAGCGACGGCAATGACAGCAGCAACTTCACGAACAAGGGACAACTCCAGTCGTCAGAAACATGGGCGTGGTGGACGAGTCCGCAGACAGCGGAGTCGCAGTGTAAGCGAGCAGATTTTGGATGAGCAAACCCGGAACGAAATTCGAGACAGCCTTGGTCCTGTTCTGTTGCCGGGGCCCAGGGTGCGTGCATGCTGGAGACAAGCGAACAACGTGAGCGACGACCTGGCAACGAGCCGGTAAGCTCCTTTGGGTCAAAGCCTTCACAGCCGACTCTCAGCCCTCGTTACATGAACCATGCAAGAATCAGCCCTGCCAGGCCGCCGATCGGTCCGAACACGAATGCAGCCGTCATTGACGCCTCCAGCTTTCGGTCATGGCGATTTTGCGACAATCCCAGAATCGCAACGCAGGACACCCCGGCGCCGATCAGGTAGCCAATCCCACAAAAGGCTGAGTATCTCAGGAGTGTGAGCATCGTGACATTCTTGTTCTGAAGTCCTGCGAATTCGAAAACTCCGATTTCGCAAAAATCGAACTTCCGCCAAAATTCCGGAAGACATGATCTGCCTGTCCCGGCTGAGGATATTCGACGATGACCTACAAGCAACTGTTCCTGCTGATCCTGACCATCTGGTCCGCCGAGATTTTTACTCGACTTCTGTTCGACGCCATGCTGCCTGCGCAGATGGAATACATGACCTATTACCTCGAGACCGACAAGGACGGCGAATTTCTGGGAGCCAACATCCGCCGCGAAGTGGGCAGTCGAGGATGGCAGCTGGTGAATGCAGTACCGAACCCGGACAATAAAGAAGAGATGATCCTGTTCTTTCAGCGACGGGTGCTGTTTTCCAACCCGTGGAAGTGATCAGAGCGAACTGATAATCAGTCGGGACGGAGACTGCGGAACATCCAACATCTCATTGGTGTTGAAGCCCGCCGCGGCAAACATCTGCTGATACTCTGCAAACGTGTAGGCATCGCCTTCAGCAGTCGTCATCAGCATGGTCAGAGCAAATGTAGCGGGAATCGGTGGAGAGATGCGATCTTCGTTGGGAACAAATTCGAGTGTGATCACCATGCCACCGGGATTGAGATGCTGTTTCAGACGCTTCAGCAGCGACTCACAGGCCGAACGGCTGAAGTGATGCAGAAAGTTTGTCAGTAGAATACAGTCGAAACAACCTTCATAGTCCACGCTCAGAACATCGCCCGGCAGAAAGCTGTAGCGGTCCAGCATTCCAGCGTTCAGAACGTTTCTTCGGGTCACAGCAAGCACTGAGGCAAAGTCCTGAGCAACAACATGTGCTCCCGGGATTACTCGAGCAATTGAAAGCCCGAAAAGCCCGTGGCTGGCCGCGACATCAAAGACTCTAACAGGCTTCTGCCCCATTCGCACGGACACAAGCTCGGCGATGAATGCAGCCGACGCCTTCATCATGGGAGCCATGGATTCGGCAAACTCAACCCACGGCTCAAAGTCCAGCTTCGTGCTACCTCCATCGGGCAGCATCGTTCCACCACTGCAAACGGCCCCGGTCACGTCGCGAAAGACGTCCATCATCTGGTTCGACGCCACGAACTTCGCCATCGCTCCCATGTAATGAGGTGATGCCTCGTCCAGAAAGACGGCAGACGTCGGCGTCAGCGAATACTGGTTGTCCGATTTGCAGAGAAACCCCAGGACGACAAGATAGTCGCAAAGAACTCGAATCCCGCGAACGCTGGCCCGGCATTTCTCCGCAAGGTTTTCCGCACGCGCCGAAGTGTTGCTCAGGCTGGAAAACAGACGCAGATCAATCGCCGCCCGCAAAGCTCCCGTGCGCTGGTAGGCATTCAGCGTTTCGAAAATCATCGCCGGATTGGGGCCATCGCCAGTCAAATGAGTTGTCATTGCATTGTTTCCTGCTGCAGGATGAACCCACCGTCTTCCTGACGAATGTGTGACATTGCTCAAGCTGCATCCAGGGGTACTTCAGGGAGACTTGTGCAAGATCCCATGATTCAGTTCGGCAGCTTAACCACACGAGCCAGTGAGACTTCGAAACAAAGATCTCTTACCGAAGACGTCGAGGGTTGCGGTCGCGTCGCGGAGGATCGTCAATGATATCAACGTCTTCAATGATCTCGATGTCGTCGATGATCTCCACATTGTCGACCAGTTCGACGTCATCCACGAGCTCAACGTCTTCGACAATGTCACCATCGATGATCTGCACGTCATCAATGACTTCGACTTCATCAACAACATCTGCCGGAGGTTCCAGAGAGAGCTTTGGCATCCGTTCGGGACTGGCAGGAGACTTCGCCGCGGGGCGAGCAGGAGGACTGCGAACGGTCGCGTCATCGGCAACCTCCACGGCTTCGACCTCCACTGCTTCAACAACTTCTGCCTCGTCGATCAGCTGAGCTCTTGCGAGGGCAGGATTGGGGGCGACTGGCCGAGCAACAGGTCGACCTTTGGCCTGGACTGCCACATTCTCAAGAAACAGGAATTTGACGTCGCCAACAGCCACATCGACGCCGTTGGAAAGACGGGCTTCCTTTTCGATGCGTTTGCCGGAAACCCAAACGCCATTCAAGCTTCCAAGGTCCCGGATGTAATATTCAGCGTCAACCTGAACCAGTGCACAATGGACGCGGGAAATCTTGGAACTGCAGTCCAGAATGACGTCGCATTCAGGGCTGCGTCCAATAAGCACGACAGCTCTGTCGATGGGTATTTGTGGTCCGGGACCAACCGGATAAAGAATGGCCACCATTCGACAATTCCAACGCCAAACCGGCCTGTAACCCGCCGATTCGCAGACGAAAATGCACTGAAAATCAGCAGGAACCCATCGAACACCAAGTGCCTCCGGATTCCGCCTGAACCATCAATTCCGCATCGTGATTCCGCCGGAATTCTGCCTGTCGACAGATCAGACTGCCACTCATTTTGAGCGAGAACGGCGGAAAAACGCCAGAATCCGGGCTCTCTGCCGTCAAATCTGTCGACCGTTACCCGCCCGGCTCTCTGGATAGACCAAAGTCTGGGGATTCATGACATTCTTGTCATAAAGGGCGACCCTTCAGGCCTCGCAACTGTGTTGAATGCGACAGATTTCCGGGCCCCCTGCCTGATTGGAACATGTGTTGCACGTGAGTTGAGTCGTGCTTCAGCCGAGCCGTTTCCAGTCTTCGCCCGGATTTCTCCTGTCGGACCATCTCAAGCTTCTGTCTTCTTCAGCAGTCGCCTATGAAAATCCCTTCTTCTGTCGGTGTCACTTGTCTCCCTTCCGAACCAATGGCGCAGGCCGCTGTATCGCGAGTCGGCGCCTGTCTCCAAAGACTCAGCCTGGCCGCGTTCGTCCTGCTCGGTTTCAGTGGCAGCGTTTCCTGTTCGGCCGATGAAAAGACGGAGACGAAGAAAGTCTCAGAAGCTGACGCCCGGATGATCCTGGAGATTGAAATCAACAAGCCGGAAAATTCCGGGCGTGGTTATCGACGTCCCTATGTCGCGGCGTGGCTGGTGGATAAGGACGGCTTTCCCGTCAGGACTCTCGCGCTGTGGGTTCAGAAGACTCCCCCGGGACCTCGCTGGATTCCTGACCTCCGTCAATGGAATCGAGATGACAGGATGCGACTTCTGGTTGATGAAACCAATCTGGTCGATGCAATTTCCGGCCCGACGAAGAGTGCAGGAAAGTACAAGGTCCTCTGGGACGGCAACGACGATCTGGGCAAGCCGCTGAAGGAAGGCAAGTATACGCTTCAGGTTGAAGCAGCGCGTGAACATGGGACGTACCAGATCATTCGTGAGCCGCTTGAGCTGTCTTCCAAAGCGTTCGAAAAGACGCTCGAAGGCAACGTCGAGATCAAGTCGGTCGCGGTGAACTTCAAAGGTCTCCCGGAAGCCAAAGCAGAAAGCAAATAATTGCCTGCCTGAAAGACCCTTGTCTCAGCGCGACAGCGGCATTCAGAAAAGTCGGGGAAGTAAACGGAGCGATTTAAGACAGTTGCTCCACGAGGGGCCTGAGATTCAGTGGGACGGCGGTTGTGACACAACGTGAAAATTCCGGGACATCGGTCGTTCCGTCTGCGGGACTCTCAAAGACCGTTCCCGTTCGTTCGGCAGGAGCGTCTTTGAATCGCAACCTGCACGCGTTCACCCGCTGGCTTCATATCTATTCATCTCTGCTCGGCCTCATGACAGTGCTGTTCTTCAGCGTGACCGGCCTGACCCTGAATCATCCCGACTGGTTCGACACCGGATTTGAACAGACTCGGGAAGAAACCGGAACGATCGCGACGGAGCTGCTTTCAAAGGCAGATGGTCAACCCGATGAATTGGGAATTGTCGAGTTCATACGAACGAAGTACTCGGTCACCGCAGCACTCCGTGATTTTCAGGCCGATGATTATCAGATCAACGTGGCGTTTGCCGGTGCCGGCTACACCTGCGATGTCCGGATCGATCGTGAATCCCGCGAGTATCAGTTTTCCGAAATGCGACTGGGAGTGATTCCGATCATCAACGATCTGCACAAAGGTCGCGACACTGGCCCGATCTGGAAAGTCGTTATCGACGTCTCCGCCATTGTGCTCGTCGTCATTTCTCTGACCGGCCTTTTGCTGCTCTGCTGGCTTCGTCGCCGCTGGCGAAACGGTCTATTGACCCTGACCGCCGGGACAATTGCACTCGGCCTCACCGTCTGGCTTGCCCTGCCCTAGTAGCGCCTCGGTCTCAGGGTGGGTGTTTTCGGCTAGCGCCTCAGGCTCAGGCGTTCCAGGTGCCAGGCACCTTGAATCAAAAACGCAGTAAAAACACTGAAATTCCGCCAATCCTGCGCACGGCTTTTTCGGCGGAAGCCCATCGACTGCTTGCTGCCCCGGCCACGTGAACACTTTAAAACTCCTCTTTGCGCCATCGGCGAAATCTGCTACTTAGCGCCTCATGCGCTGAAATGCGCTCCGCGGGAGGCGGTGCGCAGGAGGTTCCCGGCGCGGGAAGGGATTCCCATGCAAAGTTCAATCTGGAAGCTGCTGACGGCAGTTGGCATTATCGCGATTGGTACGTTGGTCGTGCTGCAGGTGCAGCACCGTCTTCCGGGATTGCGCCCACCGGCTGCGGAAGCGACGGCCCAGGTTCCGGCAGGAGCCGGCGAAGGCGAAGAAACCACTTTCACGCCGGATACCACCACCGAATTCGACTCGGTCCTGGATGAAACTGCGCGCAAAGCGGCCGGGACCGAAACAGCAAATCTCGACGGGGTCAACGATCCAGGCAATCCTGTCCCGCCTGCAGCAGAACATCAGACATTTGTCAGTGCCAGCCGTACCGTCAAGAAGGACCAGCTGACCGACGAACCAAATCCGTTTGCACTTGAGGAACCTGGTGCTGACGAGTCCGATTCGACTCCGGTTTTGCCTGCTTCTCAGTCCGGTGATGACTCGGTTCCTGTGCAGCCTGCGACCTTTGAAGCCAGCGCGAGCGGACAGGCGGATTCCGACCAGACAGCGATTCCCAAGTCCACAAACACCGACGAAGAATCCACTCCGATTCTGCCCGTCGCTGATGATGCAAACCCGTTTCCCGCTGCAGAAATCAGTTCGCCCGCCGCGGCGAAGGAACCAGCAGGCCTGCAGGAAACAGCATCGGCACCGTCAGCAGCCAAGAGCGCTCCAACTCCGTCTGCGAAGCCAGATGGGATTCTGTTCTTTGGCAAAGACGAAGCTTCCGGCGCCAAGCCTTCAGAAGCTCCTGCTGCGAACGGAGAAAAGTCGGCTGCAAGATCACAATCATCTCCAGCCGAAGCAAAGCCGGCTGACACGAAGCCGTCGAACTTTGAAGCTGACAGTGACATTCCGATCATGATGGTGCCGGAACCGGTGCCTTCGGTGACTCCGTCATCGCCGTCAAAGTCTGGCAGCAAGACTCCGATTCCGGAGGCATCAGAGCCGAATCCATTCGAATCTGATGCTCCAATCAAGGCGAACTCTCCTGTCCCGGAAAAATCTGTAGCGTCTCCGGAGCCGTCACCGTTCAATTCGGATTCCGACATTACGGTCACACCCGGACCGCAGAAGTCAGCAACTCAGCCAAAAGCTCCCGCTCCAAAGAGTACGTCAGCGAAGTCGAATTCCACTGAAGCAGAGAATCCGTTCTTCAATGCCGACGACAGCCCGGCGACAGAACCAGCATCCAGCGGCAAGTCTGTTCAGGCCCCCAATCGCGATCGACGCGTCACGCCGGCCGGAGCTCAGCAGTCGGCTGGTTCCAACGTCTTCGAAATCGATACCGAGGAATCAGCTACAAGGTCCAGTCCGTCTGCTCGCCCAAAGACTTCACCTCAAAACACGCTGGGCGACGATGAATCGCTGACCGACAATCCGTTCCCGCCGGCTCCTGTGGATTCCGGGGACGCGCGGCTGCCTGCAATGGAAGACGAGTTTCCTCAGCCGGAATACTCCCGAGAAACAACGCCGGAGCGCACAACACCGGAACGAACAACGCGCCCCGCTCGAAACGATTCGAAGTTTGGGGACGATGCACCCTTCGGTGGCGAAAGTGATCTTCCGGAAGCGGAAACCCCCTCCAGCACTCGACCTCTCCCTGCAACCGAGGATGAGCCTTCCGGACGTTCCGGGCGTGATGGAAGCAAGCTGGGGCCCGCGACGGCTCGCACTGTTTCTGAGGTCATGCGTCCGCAGTTGACGATCCAGAAGAAGGCTCCGGAGAGCGCCGTGGTTGGCGTTTCGCACGAATACAAGATTCTGGTTTCCAACGAAGGTGATTCGCCGGCCTTCGACGTGATCGTTGAAGACGAGCTCGGCCTTGCCGCGGAATACATCAGCTCGCGCCCGGTCGCTGAACACAATCAGACCAACGGTCAGCTTTCGTGGAACTTCGCGGAACTGGCTCCCAAGGAAACTCGCGAGATCACAGTCCGGATCAAGCCCACGGGCGAAGGGACTCTGGACGGCGTTGCGACCGTACGCTTCAAAGCTCAGGTGCGTTCCGCCACGGTGATTAAGTCTCCGAAGCTTGAACTGGAACTGAACGGGCCTGTTGAAGTGAAGGTTGGCGATGAAGTTCGGCTTGAGTTCGCGATCCACAACCGAGGAACCGGTGATGCTTCCGATGTGGTTCTGCGAAGTGTACTTCCTCCTGGACTGCGTCATCCGGAAGGTGGCGACCTGGAATATGAGATCGAAACTCTGCGAGCCGGTACCAGCGAAGTTGTGGACCTGACAGTCGTTGCGGCGGAGCCTGGAGATCAGATTCGTGTTTCCGCGGAACTGACTTCCGCCGGCGTTCAGGTCACGACATCCAATACGGACGTGAAGATCGTGGGTGCTCAGCTGAGTATCGAACGGCTCGGTCCGGAGAAGAGATTTGTTGGGCGATCTGCCCAGTTCCAGAACATCGTGACGAATGAAACGAACTTCGAAGCGACCAACGCCATGGTCATTGAGCAGGTTCCGGAAGGCATGAGATTCATCTCTGCCAGCAACGGCGGAACCTACAACCCGGATACTCGACGCATTCGCTGGGATATTGCGCGCCTGGCTCCAGGCAAGCAGACCGTTCTGGAAGTGGAGCTGTCTGCCGAAACGGCTGGCGAAATGGAATCCATGGTCGAGATCACGGAAGCCGCGGGTTTCCGTACTCGTGCCCGCGAAAACACGATCGTCAAGGTGGAAGATCTCCACAATGTGACGGCAGATATCAGTCGTCAGGATAAACCAGTTGCGCTCGGCGAGAAGTTCGGCTTCACGATCACGATCGATAACCGAGGCACCGCGATTGCCCGCAACGTCGAAGTTGCTGTCCAGATTCCGCCGGATATCAAGGTCCTGGCCGCTGGCACCAAAGACGTTCCAGGTAACCTCGTTGAAGGCCGAAACATTGTGCGATTCAACACCGTCCAGGCGATTCGCCCAAACGAAAAGATGACCTTCACGATCAAGCTTCAGGGCCAGGCAGCGGTGAAGAATGCTGTGGTCCAGGGATCTTTGAAGTACGACGAAATGGCTGAACCCCTGATCGTCTCTGAATCTGTGACCGTGTTTGACGATCGGCTCTAAGGGTTCATCGCTGCTATTTTTCTGGAACTGACTTATGCCTCACTTCGCGGTCGCCGCGGCCCAGGTTGCCTCGTACCGCGAAGAGATTGAGCTGAACCTGGAGATCCATGCGACGGCAGCACAAGCCGCGGCGGCTCAGGGTGTGACCGTGCTGGTCTTCCCGGAGTTATCGCTGACGGGATACGAACCGGATCTCGCGGAAGCCCTTGCGATCGAGCCGACCGATGAACGCCTGAGGGCACTCGGTTCAATCGCCATGCTTAACCAGATGACCATCATCGTCGGTGCACCGCTCAGGAACATGGAGACTCGTCCGCTGCTTGGATCGATCCTCTTTCATCCCGATGGTCGTCGAACGACTTACGCCAAAATGCATCTGGGCAGCGCAGAAGCGGCGTTCTTTGTTCCCGGGACCCAGCCCTCAGTCATCGACACTGGAGGTCAGAAAATCGGTCTGGCCATCTGCGCAGATTCTTCCCAGGAATCTCATCCCGCGTGGTATCACGAACAAGACTGCAACATCTACGCAGCGAGCGTTTTTCTGAATGACGTCTGGTTTGTCGGCGATACTCCAAGACTTGAACGCTATGCACGAAAACATCAGATGCTGGTGGTCATGGCGAATCACGGGAAGTCCGAAGGAACGCTTGAGTCATTCGGACACAGCACGATCTGGCGGCCGGATGGTTCCGTGTGTCTGCAATCTCCTGTTACGGCTTCGTGTTTACTGATCGCGGAACAGGCCAACGGAAACTGGAGCGGCCGAACTGTGGTGCTGTGAGTTTAATTCTCACCAACAGCCGGAATTCTCACTGCCAGCAGTTTGCTCCCATCGACGACCAGTCGAGACTAGAGTCCGGCAATTCTGAACGAGTTTACTGTTCATTCACTGGCAGGAAGATGTCAACGCACACCATACGACTGGCGGGCCCGTGGGAACATTTCAGCGTGCCGACGGAAGCCGACCAGGCGGCCATTCGCTGCCAGCTTCCATTTCTTCTGCCTTCTGGATGCACAGAAGCCAGGCTGGTTCGCGCCTTTCATCGTCCTTCGCGACTGTCGGCGGAAACGCAGGTTAACGTGATCGTCCGCAGTCTGGGCGTCGATCTGACGGCTTCTCTAAACAATCGTCGCCTGCACGGTACTCGACTTGCCGATGAGCCCAGTGACACCAGATTGATCGAAGCCCATCGATATGCGGCAGGCAGTACTCTCACGGACTTCAATCGCTTCAGCCTGCTGGTTGCCCGTCGAGCAAACATGGGAACCGCAGAGCGAGATTTCGGCGTGATCAGTGTCAGCCTCGAGATCATTGAATCATCGTCCGATGCCGTATGAGCATCGACTTCGGTGCGTTGATGAGTCAGAATCCCTGCGTCGATTGACACGATCCTGACTGCTCTTTTGACGACTTACTCAGACTCAGAATCCCCTTTGGAAGTTCATAATGCCAGACGCGTTTTTGAAGGAACTGCTTGAGACTCCGGGAACTTCCGGCGGAGAGCAGAAGATCCAGGAAGTGGTGCGGCGTTTTGCTTCGGAATTTGCGACAAGTGTCACCACGGATGTCCACGGCAGCGTTCATGCAACGGTCAATGCCGAAGGTGGACCGACCATCATGCTGGATGCTCATTGCGACCAGATCGGGCTGATCGTGCGGCACATTGACAGCATGGGGTTTCTTCGAGTCAACGCGGTAGGCGGATGGGACATGCAGATCCTGCTCGGCCAGCGTATGGTCGTCCACACAGCCACCGGGCCGATTCCAGGAGTCATCGCCAGGAAGCCCATTCATTTGCTGGATCCGGATGATCGAAAGACCGTCCCCAAGCTGAAAGATCTGTGGATCGACATCGGTTCGGCATCGGAATCAGAAACTCGGTCGGTCGTTCGCATCGGAGATTTTGTCACGCCGGAACCATGCCTGCGGGAACTTCGAAACGGACGTCTGGCCGGCGTCGCAATGGACGACCGCACGGGGCTCTGGGTGATCTTCAAAGCGCTGCAGAAAATCGCTGCCGGCAAGCCCAAAGCGAAGGTGGTCGCCGTGTCATCCGCCCAGGAAGAGATCGGTCTGCGAGGAGCCACGACCAGCGCGTACAGTGTGAATCCTGATATTGCGATCGCGGTCGATGTGACTCATGCGACAGACTGCCCCGGAATCGATCAGAACGAATTCGGACGCATCGAGATCGGAAAAGGCCCCGTCATCGTCCGCGGCGCAAATGCGAATCCTCGCGTCTTTGACCTTCTGACCAGAGTGGCAGCGGAAAAGAACATTCCCTATCAGATTAATGCCCTGGCTTACCCGGCGAGCAACGACGGAGCCGCCATTCAGGTAACCCGAGCAGGATGCGCGACGGGACTGGTCACCATTCCCAACCGCTACATGCACAG
>CAZIGZ010000128.1:14339-17967 GCA_964538835.1 uncultured Chitinophaga sp.
GTGTGACTCTTGTAGGATGGCCGCCCTCGGCCGTCTTAGTCGCACTTGTCTCCTTCTTTCACGTTCCGGCCGTTCAACTTGCGTGTGGTTTCAAACAAACAAACCTGATGAGCATCAAGAACTCAAACGCAGACGGACGAGGGCGTCCATCCTACTTGTGGCTTGACGCTGTTTGTTGTTCGAATGCTGGCGACCGTGGAAGTGTCGTGCGATAAGTTTGTTTTGGTTCATCCGTTAACCACCTGGGTCAACCAGGTGGCGGATGATTCCGCACTGCCATAACTCCCCTGACTCCCATCATTCCCATCAGCCCCGGCATCAAGACTTTTGGATGCTGCCGCAAGCACTCACTAGGGCCAAATCTAAAAACATCCCCACAACAACAAAAAAGACCTGCGGGCAAAGTTCCCAGCGGGACGTGTTTTCGCTAGACTTCCCAGCCTCAAAAATCGTCAACAGGACGTTGGTCAAAGAAATTCCTGCGTTTTTGCAGGGACAACGCCTCATTTCAGCGAAGCACAGGAACAACGAACATGGCAAAAGGCAACAAGAAGCTCCCGGCCACGAAGCCTCAGACAGAACATCAGGTCCTGCTCGACAATACGCTCGGACAGATTGAAAAGATGTTCGGCAAGGGCTCCATTATGAAGCTCGACAACACCGAACAGGTCGGCGGGTTTCCGGGAATTTCCACCGGCGCGTTGTCGCTGGACCTGGCACTGGGTGGCCGCGGGTTTCCTCGGGGTCGCATCATTGAACTGTTCGGACCGGAATCCAGCGGTAAGACGACTCTGGCCCTGCATGCCATCGCGAGTGCTCAGCGTGAAGGCGGCATCGCGGCGTTCATCGACGCGGAACACGCCCTGGATCCTCAGTGGGCACGACGTCTGGGTGTGAACCTGGACGAGCTGCTGGTGAGCCAGCCATCGTACGGTGAAGAAGGTCTTCAGATTGCCGAGATGCTGGTGAAGTCCAACTCGGTGGACATCATCGTCATCGACTCGGTCGCGGCTCTGGTTCCGAAAGCGGAACTGGACGGCGAAATTGGTGACTCCCACGTCGGCCTCCAGGCTCGAATGATGAGCCAGGCGATGCGAAAGCTGACCGGTGTCATTTCCCGCGCGAAAGCGACTGTCATCTTCATCAACCAGATTCGTGAAAAGATCGGTGTGATGTTTGGCAGTCCGGAAACGACTCCTGGTGGTCGAGCCCTCAAGTTCTATAGCTCGGCACGATTGGATGTTCGTCGAGTCAATCAGTTGAAGGAAGGCGAAACGACGATCGGCATGCGGATGCGTGTCAAGATCGTGAAGAACAAGGTGGCTCCTCCGTTCCGAGTTGCCGAATTCGACATGTACAGCACCGGCGGTATCAGCTACGAAGCCGACCTGCTCGATCTGGCCACGGAAAACAAGATCATTGATCGCAGCGGAAGCTGGTTCAATTACGGCAGCAACAAACTCGGACAGGGCCGCGACCGTGCTCGCCAGTTCCTGGAGGAGAATCCAGCCATCGCCGTCGAAATCAAGCAGCGGATTCTGGAGCTGAAGAATCTGACATCGAATGCTCCGGCCGAAGTCGAAGCCGCCGCCGCTGCTGAGGAAGAAGAATAACGGGTTCGCCTCTGTGGCCATTTGATGGTTGCACGCAACGATTCGACATACACTGCCATCCGGCAGGAAACAGGAAGCCCGGCATTCACACTGCAGGGCTTCTTCAATTCTGAGTGATCGAGGGACCATCAGCCCTCATGGAAAGGATGCAGCAGTGGCCAGTCAGGGAACAACGAACGTCAAACCGGACGAATTGTCTGAGATCGTGTTTGAGATCAGCAGCTTCGCGAAACAGACCGCAACGGTTCTGCAGGTCTCCGGCCATCAGGTTGAAGGCGCGGTGCGGCTGCTGGAAGAAGGCAACACGATTCCCTTCATCGCCCGATATCGCAAGGAAGCCACAAAGGGACTGGACGAACGGCAACTGCGCGCGATCGAGGATGCTCTGGCCAAAGCCAAAGAACTGGCCGCGCGAAAGAACACGGTCCTGAAGACTATTGCCGAACAGGGACAACTGACCATCGCCCTTCGTCAGCAGATTGAACAGTGTTCCGACGCACGAGTTCTGGAAGACATTTACCTTCCGTATCGCCCGAAGAAACGAACGCGCGCCGCGATGGCGCGGGAACGAGGACTTCAGCCGCTGGCCGATGTGCTGCTGGCACAAAAGCCACTGACTCAGCCGCGAGCCGCCCTGTTAAAATCTTTCGTGAATCCTTCCAAAGACGTGCCGGACGAAGCGGCCGCTCTGAAAGGCGCCTGCGATATTCTGGCGGAAGTGTGGGCGGATGACGTCGCCAACCGCAAGCTGGTCCTTGAGAAAGCTCAGCAGGGCGAGCTTGTCTCCGCGGTTCGTAAAGGCAAGCAGGAAGAAGGCGCGAAGTTTGAAAACTACTTCGACTGCCGTGAGAAGATTTCTCGCATGCCGACTCACCGATTCCTGGCGATGCAGCGAGGTGAAGCGGAAGGAATTCTGAAGATCGGACTTTCGCTGGATGAAGAGTCGGCTCAGCGGGAACTTTCACGCCGAGTCATCACATCGCCCAACTTCGAATTTCGCAGGGAGCTGGAAGACACGGTCGTGGATTGCTTCGACCGACTGCTCAAGCCCGCCGCCGAGAGTACTCTGCTGCAACAGCTGAAAGAGCGAGCCGATCAGGAAGCGGTCGAGGTGTTTGCGAAGAATCTACACGATCTGCTGATGGCTGCTCCCGCGGGGCCGCAGGTGACGGTTGGCATCGACCCGGGCTTTCGCACGGGATGCAAAGTCGCGGTTGTCGACAGTACCGGTCGCTTCATCACGAACGAGACGATTTATCCGACACCGCCTCGCGAAGATCTTCAGCACGCCGAGTCTGTGTTGCTGCGACTGATTCGAGAACACGATGCCACACTGGTTGCCATCGGCAACGGGACTGCGTCGCGCGAAACCGAACGCTTCGTGTCGGATGTCATCAAACGCAATCAGCTGAAGATCACGAAAGTCACCGTGAACGAAGCCGGAGCGTCCGTGTATTCCGCGAGTGAAACAGCCATCGAAGAGTATCCGGATCTGGATGTGACGGTTCGAGGAGCCATCAGCATTGCTCATCGGCTGCAGGACCCACTGGCGGAACTCGTCAAGATTGATCCTCGTTCGATCGGCGTTGGCCAGTATCAGCACGATGTGGATCAGACTCTGCTGAAGAAGACACTGGATCGTGAAGTGGAATCGTGCGTGAACGCCGTCGGTGTTGATCTCAACACGGCCAGTGCGTCGCTGCTGTCATATGTCGCCGGCATCGGAGCCGTGCTGGCGAAACGCATTGTGGCCTGGCGAGATGAAAACGGAGCCTTTCTGTCTCGCAAGGATCTGTTGAAAGTTCCGCGGCTTGGACAGAAGGCGTTTCAGCAGGCCGCGGGCTTCCTGCGCATTCGTTCCGGCAAAGAGCCTCTGGATAATTCCGCAGTACATCCGGAACAGTATCCTCTGGTCCAGCGGATGGCGTCGCAGCTGAAGCTGGATGTGCGGCAGTTGGTGGGGAATGAACGAGCCGTGGGACAATTGAAGGCGGCGGAGTTCGTGAACAACGAAG
>CAZIGZ010000129.1:0-17966 GCA_964538835.1 uncultured Chitinophaga sp.
CCTTTTGTGCTGACCACGAATGTGATCGTTACAGCCAGGAAACAACACAAGAAACGCCGAGGTTCGATGAATGTGTCCATGAGCCCGATCTCCTTCGAGTTGCATCGAACAAGCCTCCGGCTCTGACGAGCCTGATGAAGCTCGCTGCCGCACTTTCTGCAAGTCTGTCGTGTTGGTTCCGTAGTGGCAAGCGACTGCCACGCCTGACGATCGATTTGAGTGCGTTGCCGAGCTGTCTGGCAATGACTATTTGACAGAGCTCAGCTGCCTGATCGCTTCGCGAAGGTCGAAGGACACTGCACCGGAATTGACGGCAGCACTTTCTGCTGCCGTCTTCTCTCCATCCTTCAGTTCGACTGCAAATTCAGCGACCAGCGTCTTCGTTTCGTCATCATCAAGGAAAAGCGCAAGCATCTCGGCTTCGTGCAGAACTGCCCGACGAACCGGCCGCGACGGGGACCGGCGAGCATTTGCCAGTGCGACTCGAATCCATCTGGCCGCGATGTCTGGTTTCATGTGACGATGAGTCGCAAGCCAGCGCGTGCAAACGATGATCGCGGCAGCTTTCGACGTCCCCAGTGCTTTCATCGGTGCGGTGCCGATAGAAGCGGAGGGCGATTCCGACGAACCGCTTGCCATCAGAATGGCATCGAACTGTTCGATCAGAAGGTCACGCGTCTTCGACTCACCGATGATATCGCTGACGACAATTCCGAGCGACAGCTGGAAAAGATCTGTGCTTTGACTCGTGGAAAGCCGGGACGTGGCAGCTGACAGCGATGCGACCAATGCAGGCTGATTCTGAATGGCCCTCGGAAGAACTCGCAACACTGGCGAGTCGAGGCGAAGATCTTTGGAGGCTGCAGAATCCGTCGAGCCGGGCGTTGATGATTCCTGCAGTTCCATCATCAATCCGGATGGCAGCTGCTCCGCATCTGACTGGGGTGCGGAAAGCTGTTGCTCGATCCAGCCGACGATCGGTTCGCCCGTCATTTTCTGTTCGGACCACCGTCGTGCTGCGTTGAAGCGGGACTGAAATGCCGTAGCTTTGTCGCGTTCAAGATCTGCGGTGAAAGAATCCAGCTCTGTTGCTGTGACGCTGTTCAGCAACTGCCACGCTTCGACAGGGAAGCCGGAATGCTGAATCTGCTCGGCGGCCTGAAGGATCTGGCGAACAGACCCAGGGGCAGTTCCTGACCTGGAAAGCAGCGTCTTGAGGTGGTGCGATGTGAGTTTTGTGGCCTCGTTCGGCAGATTCATCTCGCGATAGACCTCCAGCAATTGTCCGATGGAGGGTTCCATACGTCCATCTTCGTCGAGCAAAACCTGCTGGACGGTTTCAAGCAGTCTTCTGCGAATGGGCCTCCACTGTTCCAAAAACCTGAGGGCCTCGCATGTTGCAAGGATCACATCAACATCATCTACTTCCTTTGACTCATCGATGACCGAAGCTTGCAGCTGCCGTTGAACAATGTCCGAAGCCTTCGCAACGCCTTCCGCGTCAGGAAGCCGGGCAGAAATTACAAGGAAGACACTGACTCTGGCGGCGTTCTGATGGTCTGTGGAGAGTCCATCCGGGAGAAGCTGCTGCCTCAGCTGCTCAAGGTTTGACGGCTTTTTCAGATAACTCAGCAGCAGAAGATATTCGTGGAATGCTGTCGAGCGAGTCTGGGTTTCACCCTGTTCAAACTCAGCAACCATCGCTGGAAGAAAATCCTCTTCCGGACCAAATGCGCCTCTTGCCAGAAAAGAAGCGATTGCCTGACGGCGAGTTCCCGCTGCCGCCAGCAGTGCATCGCGTGCCTTCAGAATCAGCTGCGGATCGGCGCCTGCACTCGCTGCATCTGCAACGACATTGATCAGCAGTCGCCCGTGTTCTTCCCAGTATTGCGGCGAAGTCGCGAGGACAGCGGCAAGAAACTCAGCTCGCTGACCAGCTCGCTCAAAGGCCTGATAATATGTTTCCATTTCTTCCGCAAAAGCCGAGGGCGAATCGCGACAAATCTGAAGATAGATCTCACACGCCGCTTTCACATTTCCATTGTTTTCGAGCTCCGTGGCCTGATCCTTCAAGCCTCGCGGAATCTGATTCTGCAAAACCGCAATCCGGTCGCGAGTTTTCGCGGCGTTCTGGAAGTCGTAGGCTGCTTCTTCCAGTTCCGCAAGAGTCTCAAGCAGCGGAACTGAGTCCGGAGAAGCCTTGAGCATTTCACGATACCGCTGAATCAACTCCTGCAGTCGCCCAAGGTTTGCGAGTTGTTTAAGAGCCTGTAACCTTGCTCCGCCGTCATCCAGGTCGTCATTCGATCGATAGCCGGAGAACAGGCTGCCCCCGGAAGCGATCCGAAGCATTTCCCAGGCGACTTCACCGGCAAGTGATGTTTGTCCCTGTTCGATCAGCTCTTTCAGACGCTTTGTCAGGACGACTTCGCGTGAGTCTTCATCGTGCTCCATGCGAGCTTCCAGGGCCGCCGATTCACGTTCGAGGCCCAGTGCCTTTAACGCAGGAACAAGTTCGAGACGCTGCTGCACCAACAACGGAAGTCCAGCAAGGCGAACAGCGGCGTCTTTCGCCGTCTCGAGGTCGCCTGCGAACCTTGCAATGTCCAGCCTGGCCTGTTCGATCTGAATGACCTGGGCTGGATCAACGGCCTTCATCGATGCCAGCAGCTGCAGTGCCTCCGCAGATGCTCCCTCGTTCGACGCCAGTCTCGAAATCCATAGTCGAAGCTGGATGGCATTCGGCGCTATTCGAGCAGCGTCGATCATCGACTTCAGCATCAACCCTCGATCACCCTCCTGCCTTGACAGCTCTGCGCGTACAATCGCCTGCTCAAACGGAGACCACGATGAGATCAGATCTGTGATCGAGGTTGCAGAAGCTCCGAGTGCATTTGCTCTCAGAAGGTATTGCAGCAGCAGAGACAATTGATGCTCGTCATCATCCGCGAGCGATTCGCTGGAACTGACAATGATGGCTCCTCGATGCGGGACCGTGAGGATCCCTTCGGTGAACGACTTCTTTTGCTGGTGTCGCGCGGCACCAACGACCTTCAAAAGGCTCTGTATGACGCCTGATCGTCGTCTTGCGGCATCCAGAAACGTCGAGTTGCCCGAGATCAGCATCCGAATGGTCGGCCTTGAAGCATTGATGGATTCCGGCCGGCGGATGACTTCTTCGAGGCACAGTTCCAGCAAGTCGAGATCTTTGACCAGGATTGAAGCGGCCAGCAATGCATGCGCTTGCGGTCGCTCGGAAGCGCTTTGTTCCTGCGGCGATTTCAATGCCGAATCGACGGCAACTCGAAGTGGTGCAGTGAGGGCGGAATCTGCTGCTGCCATCGGCTGTGCGACAGTAAATCCTGACTGCGGATCTTCAAGAACAGTCAAGAGATCCTGCGCCTGCTCGTGCGGGTTCACATGACTCACCGGCCGATTTGTCAGTGTGACTGGTTCGGAGTTCATCATCAGCCGCAGGGCTGCTGCTGCGGCATTACTTCTGGACCGGATGGAATCCAGGATCCGGGTTCGTTCGTTCTCCCGGAGTCCCGAAAGGCTTCCGCGGCATTGAATGAATGTCATCATCGGGCGGAGGCCGACCCGATCCTGAAAGTCGTTTGACGTAATAATTGCCAGTGTCGTGTCAGCTTTCGGTGAACTGGCAAGAGCTTTCACCGCGATCGAGCAGGCGTCTCCGTACGTTTCGGGCTCGCTGACTTCTGTGTTTTCCACAACGCACAGATGGAGCGAATCAACAAATGGCAGTGCATTTTGTGGAGCGGTCTGAAACGAGAACTTTGCGGAGTCTGACCGAAGCTGAAGTGACAAGACGCGTTCAAACGCTTCGAGCGATTCGTCCGTGCGATTCGCGCGCTGGAGCAGCTGACTGAGTGTCAGTAAGGCAAACCAATCATCAGATTCAAACTGCAGCAAGCGATGGCAGCAGATCATGGCGAGATCATCAAAGCCGGCTTCGAACAGCGGTGCAAGCACTCGTCGGCAATCGGCCTCACCAGCACGATCCATGAGCCACGACTTTAGCTCCGGGGTGACTTCACCTGCCGACTCCTGACTGGAAATCAGTCGAATCAACTGAATGGCATCATCAGCGCGGGGCGATGTTCTCAGAATGCGAATCCGATAACTCAGTTCTGCGGCACGGTTGTGTTCCAGCGAAGCAATGGTCGCCAGTTCCATCAGCAGCGATAAGGAGTTCTCCGATTCCGCCAGCGTCTGCTCGAGCAACTCGCGAGCTTTTGAAAACTCGCCCGCTTCCTTCCATGCGGTTGCAATTGTGCGTGAAAGCTCCTGCTCGAGTCCCAGTTCGCGTCCTCGTCGCTGAAGCCGCTCGATCAGTTCGTCAAAACGGTTGCTGCGAAGATAAAGCTGGCTGAGCGTGGGAATCAGAGCCAGCTGGCTGTCTGAGTCTGACGCCGACTCCAGCGCCTTCCAGTAGATCTCAATCGCCTCGCCAGTCTGAAATTCATCCGCCAGCAATTTGCCAAGCGCCTTCAGTGTCGTCACATCGCCTGGACTGACTCGCACGCCTTTTCGCAGTGAATTCACAGCGACATCTGGTTTGCCTGCGGCAAAGGCCAGGTCGGCAAGAAAGCGATAGGCGTCTGGATCTCCGGGGCTGAGTGCGACCAGTCCTTCGCCAGCCGCAATTGCTGCATCGTGGCGGCCGAGTTTGGAATCGAGCTTTGCCATGCGACGCTGGAACTCGATGCGGTTTCGAGGTTCCAGTTCCGTCAGTTTTTGAAGTGTGCTGACGGCATCGCCAAGCCTTCCTGTTCGTTCGTAGAGATCCGTCAGCCGACGGTATGCTCCGATGGAGTTCCGATCGGCATTCAGCTGCGACAGCGTTGCCTGAGTCGCCAGTTCATAGTCGCCTAGTGTTTCGTAGTACGTCGCGAGGCGACCCCAGAGTTGTGAATCGGCAATGGATGTACGGCTCAGTTTTTCTGAAAGTTGTTGTGCTTCCGCTGCAAGCCGACCTGTGATTTCCAGGACGGAGACTCGGGCCCGCTCAAGCTGTTCCGTCTGGTCAATGCCGGCCGATTTCTCCGCCAGATCAAGCTGCTTCAGAGCATTGTCGGCTGCCGTCCTCGATTCGGCAGGCTGACCGGAATCAATGTGGGACCTGGACAGCTCCGCAAACAGACTGGATGCAAGGATTCGGGAATCCACAGTTGACTCCAGCTCACATGCGGAAACCGCTGCAGCAACGGCTTCTTGAAGATGCCCGAAGCGACGAAGCACTTCGGCAAGTCGAACAAGTGAGTCCGCTGTCCGACGCGGAGGCGCAGCGATCTCATTCCAGACACTGACCGCTTCATCGCTTCGTCCACGCCGATGAAGAAGTTCGCCAAGATACTCGCGATACTGAGGCTGATCAGGCGCCAGGTCGATTGCCTGACGGTAAAGCTCCGCCGCTCGATCCTCCAGCCCGGCACGGACCATCAATCCGGCAATGCGGCTTAACAACACCGGATCTTGCGGAGATTGCTCGATCAGCGACTCCCAAACGGCCTCGGCCCTTTGCTGCTGCTGCTCCCTGGTCAGATCTGCACGCTGAAGGTACAGAAGTCCGTGGGCTTCACGATGATCGATGTTGCCTTGATCAATCTGTTCCAGTTCTTCGTACTGCTGAATTGCTTCGGCAACCATTCCCTGCGACAACAGCAGGCGGATCGCAAACTCCCGAACACTGATATCCCGCGGTGACTTCGAAACAGCGGCGTTCATCCACTGCGATGATAACTCCATCTGACGAAGTTCACTGCAGACGGAGGCAAGACGCATCATCGCGTCTGTATCATCGGGATGAATCTTCAGCCAGGAGTCAAAGTAGGCTGCCAGCTCCTGCAACTGACGAGATTTTCGATACAGCGATTCGATTCTCTGTCTGATATCGCGAAACCGCCAGCTCTGTGGATCCAGAGTTTCAAGAGCCTGTTCAAGTGCCGTTCGCGCCTCCGCGTCACGATTCAGCTGAATCAGCATGTCGGCTGCGGAAATCCGGTATCCGATGGATTCTTCGGGGTTATCGGTGAGTGCTGCAAGCTTTTGGAAACGATCCAATGCCTCCGTCCAGCGGCCATCCTGAGCCAGCCATCGGGCGATCTGCTCGGCCACGCGCCGGTCATCCGGAAACAACTTTTCCAGCCGCTGCCAGATCCGCAAGGACTCTTCCGGTTGTCGGTTTTGCAGCAGGCTTCGAGCATACTCGCGATACAGTTCAAGAAGATCTGCCCGGACTCGAATCAAATTCGCAGCCTGTTCGAAATGTGGCACCGCATCGGAAGTCCTGCCAGCCTGTACGAGTGATCGAGCGAGGTACCAAAAGGCGACACCGTTCTCAGGCGATGACTTAACAACCTGCTGCAGTCGATCCGACGCAGCTTCGGCCTTGGAATGCCGCAGATCGATCATCGAGGAAAGCAGCAGTGCATTCGTCCTGGCAGTCTCAGCAGGAATCATCCAGCGAAATTCATCACCTGGTGACAGAGGTGGCTTGTCGGTTGCCGTGGCGTCATTCGCTGTTCCGAAGCCTGCGAATTCATCCAGCTGCTGCTGCAACAGCACGAGCGTACCGGCTTCGGAAGCGCCTGCGTAAAGACGATCAAATGTTGTTCCAAACCGTGGATTCTTCAGCACAATGCTGAGTAGCTTCTGGCTCTGCTCTGCTGCATTCTCGCCAACAGTCGCTCCGGCCAGCAAACTGACTCCACAGACACAGACGATGATCGTTTTCCACATCACAGCCTGAAGTCCACGAGTTACGAACGGGCGGGAATTGAGCGAGGCGGGATGTTCACGTGGCAGATGAACGGAACATGGCAGCATCAACAAACACTGCCAGGGCATAAGAATCAGATTCTCTGGAGCCTGGCAGTTTGGGAAGAGCCATCAGAACGTCACACAACAAAGCTGGTGACTTTCGAATGTTAATTACTTTTGACCTGGCGCCTTGCCTTTATACATGCCGCCAGACTTCTTCATGGATTCCTCCATCTGCTTCTTGATCTCTTCATCACTGGCCGAGTTCTTGCCACCTTCTGTTGGCGGAAGTTCCTCAGTGCCACCGCATCCAGAGATCACGAGAGAAGAAAAACACAGTCCCATCAGGAAAAATCGATTCATGGAATGCCTCATTGGAATTGACGTCAGGTGTCTGGGACAAGCCCCACAATGTGATCCAGATTAACCAAAAACACCGGGATTGTCACTTCTGTGTCCCCGGCAAATGCACGATCCTTGATTCCTGTGGAGCAGAGAATTCCCAAGCGGCAGACTCGTCAGAACTTCCCTACCCGGATCGTTTCACTGGATCGATAAAGCTTCCCGGCGGCTTCGCCACGCTGCAGCTTCTTGTTCGCGTCCAAGCTTCAGGTAGAACTCCTCGAACGCTGTGTAGCTCTCCGGCCGTTTCAGGTTTTGCAGGGCTGAGCGAAGTTGGCGATGTACGTCCAGTTCCATCAGAAGTTCAATGTCTTTGGCTTTCGCCCGCGTCCGCTCTGCTCCCGTCCTGTCGCCGAGCCTTGCCATCGACTGAGCTTGGAAATGCAGGTTTGACCAGTCCATTGGGCCTGGCCAGATCTTCATTGCGTGTTCGAAAGATTCGACCGCTGCTTTGTCCTGACGAAGGACCAGCTGCTGGATTCGTCCAAGCGTCTTCAGATAAAGGTATCCTTCTTTAGGGGCGTTCCAGCGATTGAAGAGCTCCTGTGCCTCACGGAGCTTACCGAGGTCCAGAAAGTACGAGATCCGAGTCGCCAGAAAGAACGCATTGCTCACCGCATCCTCTCGTCGTTCTGCCTCGTCCAGCAATTTGCCGGCGGCCTCCCTGTCCCGAAGATGCAGAAGAAAGGCGGCCTTGGCGGTCAGGTTCAGTGTCGAGTCTGGTTCACTCGCCAGGAAGCCATCAAGCCGCGCAGCGACAACGGCTTCGGATGTCTGCTGATCTGCTCGCAGGAATCCCAGCCGTCTGTCGATGGTCGCATTACTTGAGTTGGTGCTGAACTGGCTCAAATACCATTCGATCAAGCGTTCGGTTTTGATGGGATCAGGGCTTCGATCATACGTGTTCCAGAAATGTTCTTCTGCAAACTGGAAACGCTCAGTCAGGTCATAGAGTTTCCATAGGAGGAAATGAACATCCATCGACTCAGGATTCAGCTGTCGAGAATGCATCAGGAGTCTCTCAGCTCGGTCAGGCTTCAGCAGGACAAACAAAGTCAGCCTGCCTTCCCGCATTCGAGCTTCTGCGGCAAGCGGTGAGTTGTCGGGAATCCGACTGAGTGCTTCGCAGGCAATTCTCGCTGCGTCCTGAGGCAATCGTGATTTGCCGTCGACGACCGCTTCCGCCCAGTTCAGGGTCGCTTCCACATCATTAGGGTAGACGGCCAGATATTCTCCAATGGCCTTCTCCGCCAGTTCGGCCCGACGTTCTTTCAGATACTGTCTGCCACTCGCCAGAGCATCAGCAGCACTCTTGTCCCTCCATCGAGCATATCCCCATGCGCCTGCGGAAACAGTCACGATGGCCACGAAAAGGAGCAGAAGCCATTTTCGACGCGACGGGCGGTTCATGGCTCACCAGACTCTCGAATGCCATTCTTTGCGACACGCCAATACCGTCCTGGCCGTAGTCCCGCATGACTGGAGACTGTGCCATCCGGCCATGTGACTTCCACTTCACAATCAGCGTCCGAGACGAAAAACAACAATCGTAAATCACCGGTGGAGAGATAGCTGCCACCGGCAGCCTGTGTCTGTTCCTGGGCATGTCCGTTCTGAACCACTCGTACGCGTGCTCCCAGGGGAAGCATACGTGACGAATCGACCAGTTCCAGGCCAAGGAAAGAACCGCCATTCACACAGTCATTTCTTAACAGGGACACCGGCCGGTCAATATGACTGACAGCAATGTCAAGGTCACCGTCGTTGTCGAAATCCGCCCCGGCAACACCTCGACCAATCCACACATCGCGAAAATAACTGCCTGCCGATGCCGACACATCTTCGAATCCCGACGGCAGATTCAGAAGCAGTTGCGGAGACATCGCATTTGGCTCAATGGCTGGTCCAAGTACATGTCCGTTCGCAACAAACACATCCATACGCCCGTCGGCATTGGCATCGAGCGGAATCGTACCGAATCCAAGATACGCATAGCTTGTTGCAGCGACGTTGGTCCGATAGCTGTCGTCCTCAAACAGCAAGCCGCCAAGATTGTGATAGAGTGTATTCTTCATCTGGTAGTAATGAGTCAGATAAAGATCTGGCAGCCCATCGTTATCGTAGTCGGCAGCGGCAATTCCCATGCTGGCTTCATTCAGACCGTCACCTCCGACTGCGGCACCGGCTGTCGTGGCGATCTCTTTCCATTTGTGACTGCCTTCACCTTCCGTCGAACTGCGAGTAAACAGCAGGTTGGACTCCATGTCGTTCGCGACGTAAATCTCGGGCTTTAGATCTCGATCAAGGTCGATGACACACACCGCCAGACCTTTCGACGGTGGAGCTGCGAGTCCGAGTTCCTCCGATGCTTCGCGGAACCTGCCGTCACCCAGGTTGAGCCATAGTGCGTCCTTCAAGCCTTCGTATTTGCCAGGGCCGCAGTAACCGGGTTTGTCGCCGTAATAGCAGACCTCGTTGTTTGTGAGAGTCACATTCATGTAATTGGCACAGTAAAGATCCAGAAGTCCATCAGAATTTGCATCCAGCCACGCGCCGCTGGTCGACCATAGCGGGTCACCGATACCGGACTCGGCCGTGAGGTCTGCAAAAGTGCCATCTCCATTTCCGGCGTACAACACATCTTGTCCATAGTTGGAGACGAAGACATCAGCAAAACCGTCCGCGTTGAAATCTCCGACTGAGACACCCTGCCCGTAGCCACCGTTGCGTGCCCCCATAACATCCGAAGCATCATGAAACGTCTGCCCCATGCGATTTCGATACAAACGACTTCCCGGCACAGGCGGCGAATCGGGTTTGGGATCGAGAACGGCGCCATTGGCAAAGTACAAATCGATCCACCCATCGCGATCAAAATCGGCCCATCCGACCCCGCCACCCATCACTTCAGGCAGCAAGTATCGCCCTGTCACTCGGTCTTCAAAGAACCGGAACTCAATGCCACAGGCCGGAGCGATGTCCACAAAGGCAAGTCCGACGGTTGTCCTGGAAGACGTCTGTCCGTCTGCAGTGCTTCCGGCAACATTGGTGACCGATGCGGGTGTGGTTCCAGTCTGAGGAACAGCGGAGTCGTCCTTTCTGCCGCTTGTGGATCGTTGGGGGGTGGTGGTGGACCCTGTGCCCGGCTCCTGTCTGCAGCCGCAAAAGAATCCATGCAGGAGAATGACCAATAGAAGATGCTGGCAGTGTCTCATGGCAAAATCGTAGCGAAGCATCGACATAAAAAAAGCCGGAATGCCAAAGACATTCCGGCTCGTGGATTCTGGTTTCAACGCAAGGTTTAGAACTCGCCGATCACCTGTCCGTCGTTTCGGGCACCAATCTTGACCCAGGTGCCGTTGTCAATGTTGTCACTGATGAACTTCACTGAGCCGTCCGCCAGGCAAATCTGAACGCCGCCAGTGTGCCAGCTTGACGCTGACATCAGAGTTGAGCCGAACCAGTCGCCTTCATTCGAAAAGCAACTGGTTTCGTTTGGATTCATGTTGTGTGAATAGGCTCCACCAGCACCAATGAACGACCACGCCCATCCAGCACCACGCATTGCATGGCGACCACCACCGTTGTCAGCCGAAGCCGTCGTCGCCAAACAGTTCGTTCGAAGCTCAGTATGTGTGTTACCGCCAGCCCAGGTCTTGATCTGCATCGATCGCGGCTGATACGGCTCCGGCACAAAGTTCGTCATGCCAAACTCCGCATATGCCGCGGTGTTGCTGGAACCATCCGTAATTGCAGAAAAGTTTACCGCCTGATCCTGGTTGCCATAGTTACCCAAAAACGAGCCAATTCCATTATGGCGACCTTCCCAGCCACTGATGGGATTCGTTCCTGAAGGTGTCAATCGCTGAACCCCCATGTTGATCGAGTAAGTAAAGTTTCCGTCAGGTCCACCCTGGTTGGGGTTGGCATTTGAAGGGCAATTGAAGACAGGGAGTCGACCGCTGAGTGATGTATTATCACCGCGGTACCAATGATGGTAAGGAAACTGACCATAATTGATTCGACTGTACTCGTTCGCTCGCTCCAACATCGGGAGCATGAAGACCTTGTCAGAAAACGTTGCCTGTCGCTCGCCAGTACCAGGATTCCAGCCGATACTCGGTGGGAACTGGTTGTAGACGTCGTGGTAGTTGTGCATCGCGATACCAATCTGCTTCAGATTGTTCTTGCACTGTGTACGCCGAGCCGCTTCGCGGGCCTGCTGAACAGCCGGCAGAAGCAATGCCACCAGAATCGCGATGATGGCGATCACAACAAGCAGTTCAATCAGAGTAAACGCCTTGCGTTTCCAGGCATTCATCTTCATGACAACCCCCCTTTAACTACAAAAAGCGAGAATAATAGTCCAAGCTGCTGTCAGAATCGGCAGTCTGGTATTGGTGTTCACTAGGAGAAGTTACCATCTCTTGGAAATTGAGTCAAACAATCAATTCATTTCTGCGAAACTCCACCAAAAGTTCTTTACAAAAGACTGTTTAGTGGTGTTCTTTTGGTCACTTCTGTTGGGGTTTGGTGAGCCACGGCTAGCCAGCCTTAGCCGGTGCTTCGTCTTCTTTACCCGCATCTTCGGCCTCCGGCCTGTCTGTCGACGTCGGAGGAGCCCCGGCTGGGCCGGGCGGTGTCATTGGTGCGGGCGGTGCCGGCAGTTCGCCTTCCAGTTCGAAGGTCGCAGTATTGGTTTCCGCGTTCTCTGTTGCTTCGATCTTCAGTGGAGAAGTTTTTGTGTCAACGTAGATGGCCGGAACAAGCGGTGTAGGCGGAATTCCGGGTTTCAATGCACTGACCGCAATGCGATGCCGTCCAAGTCGTACTCCGGGTTCACCATTCGTCTCGAGCGTGAATCGTCCCTCACTATCCAGCGAACCGATCGCTGTGTCGAGGGGATCATCGATGTTCTGTGCAAGAACAGACCCATCCTTCACAGGTTCACCCTTGTACTTTACCTGGCCGGTGAATGGAACGAGTGGCTTGGGGCGGTTGCCAGCTTCCATCCAGAGAAATACCCCCCCGCCAATAGCGCCGATCGCTGCGACAAGAACGAATACTCGAACGACACTGAATCCAGCCGCTGGTGGAGCGGGCTTTGCAGGTTCAGACATGTGTCAACTTCCTTTCATGATTACTCGGGCAAGGTCAAAAATCGTGATGCCTGACCTTCTTGTGGACTTTCGATGATCATGTACGAATGACCGGATTGAAGTGCAAACGATTCCAGCTGTGAAGTGTTGCACCACCGGAGTCGGATGGACAAATCCGGCGACATCGCTTCGGAAAGAACCACCTTTTCCTCTGGTGCGGATGCGTAGCTTCCTCCGTTGGTAACCGGGATAGCGCGAGCTGCTGATTCTTCGCCGACCAGCAGTGTTGCTCCGCAGATCTGACGACTGCTGCGGGTTCCTCGCAGCATCAGCGTCCGTGACTTAGGCCGTGGGGCTCCAACTGTGACGTTATTCAGTAACTCGGGAGCGGCATCCTGATGACAAACGACAAAGTCAGTGTCGCCATCATTATCAAAGTCCCCTGAAACCAGTCCTCGCCCCACATGAAGTGAAGAAAAGTAAGGACCAGCCGCTTTGGCCAGAACAAACTGCCCGCCTTCATTCCGCCAGATGCCAGGAGGCTGTTCGTAGTCGCCTTCACGTCCGAGCTGTGCGAGGTTGTCGTCCGTGTGCCCGTTGGTGACGATCAGGTCTGGTTGTCCGTCAAGGTTCATATCTGCAAATGCGGCTCCCCAGCCGACCCATGGAATGCTTCCTTCCGGGATCTTCGAAAGGCCCGACTCGAGGAACGTATCGCCGTTCAGGTTGAGATACAGGGCGTTGTGTTCATTTTGGTAGTTGGTCACAAACAGATCGACGCGCCCATCGGCATTCACATCTGCCGCGGCGAGCCCCATGCCGGCCTGTGCCTGGCCAAGGTGATCCAGCGCTGTTCCTGAAGCCTCGGCCGATTCCACGAGCTTCCCGCCTCGATTCAGGAACAGAAAGTTTGGATGGATGTCGTTGGCCACATAAATATCCACGTGACTGTCGCCGTCGAAGTCCCCTGCAATGACTCCCTGACCGCGTCTGGGAGAAACACGAATACCTGCCTCTTCTGACGCATCACGGAATGTGCCGTCTCCATTGTTCGCAAAGAGAATGTCGTCTTCCGGCTGCACATGAGTCGGGCTGCAGAACATGCGAATCCCGCGTTCCGGGTCGCCGCAGAACTGACTGGTCTCCCACGTCCATTTGCCGTAATTGCAAACGTACAAATCTGAGTATCCGTCTTCGTTGTAGTCCAGAAACGTGACACTGGTCCCCCAGTGCTCGTCGGCAACGCCGCAACTGGTCGCACATTCTTCAAACGTGCCATCACCAAGATTGCGGTAGAACAGATTGGCTCCGTAACGAGTCACATACACATCTGAAAATCCATCGTTATCAAAGTCACCAACGGCGACTCCGCAGGAATATCCTGGCTTGCCAATCCCGGCGACACTTGTGATGTCGCGAAACGTCCACTCCCCAAGATTCCTGTAGAGTCGATCCCAGGGCCCAGGGGCATCCGGGTTCAGCGGAAAGGTTGCTCCGTTGGAAAAGTAGAGATCCGTTCGGCCGTCGGCATCGACGTCAATCGCGCCGGCACCGGTGCCATTCGCGGCCGGGAATGGCTTGTCTTTCGAATTACCACTGGTCTGAACAAAATCGATTCCTGACTGTTTCAGCATGGACTCGAACCGGAAGACCGCGCCATCCGCTTTGCCGCCGTCAGAATGGCTCGGAGTATTACTCGTTGAGTCGCTGGATTGGCCCTCGTTTCTGGTCTGGGCCTGATTGTTCGGCGATGCGGCTGGTGGCTGGTTGCCGGCCGACTCGTTGCCCCGCTGGCATCCAGTGAAAACAGAAGCGACGCCGGAGAGCAGGGCCATGGCGAACCATCGACCGCTGAGCACGATGATCCCGTGAGTTAATCGAATGGTCATTCTGGCGGCCTCGCTGGTTCGTGCGGCTGAGGAACTTTGTCTCCCTGTTGCTGCATCAAAAGTGCCTTCACCTGCTGAGCTGTCTCCGGCCAGACACCTATGCGATGATCTCTCAACAGAGCTTCGACTTTGCCTTCCGTTGTCTGGATACGAACCTGTGCATCGCGTCGCGCAGGCATGTGGCATTCGACACATCGGTCTTCCAGAAGAGGGCCCTCGGAACGGCATTCTCCACAATCTGCGGGCTGATGACACTCACGACACTTCGCCGCGTACGTCTTCATTTGCCCCAGCTGGCTGCGATGAGGATCGTGGCATCGCACGCAACTGAGTCCTTCTGATTTCGTGAAACACGGGCTCTGCATGAGTCGAGCAAGCTGGTTGGCGCTATGAGGATCCGCATTGTTCTCTGCATCAGCGTTCAGATCAACTTCCATCCACGCTTCAAGCGGTTCACCGGGACGGTATCCGAAGGCTGCGCCGATCTGTTCTCCTGAAGAATGGCATTGCGCGCAGAGTTCATTCACACGAGTCACCGACAGTTTTCCCGGATGCACGATTCGCTTTCCTTCCTTCGCTTCCGGATTCTGTTGATGAAAAGCCACATGTTCGTGTCCGGGTCCGTGACAGCGAACACACGTGACGCCTGGGATCAGAGTTGAGCGCTCAAACCGGTTGACCTCTTTTGCGTCGAATGCAATCCACGTGGCGTGACAGTCAAGGCAGCGAGGCGGGACAGGACGAGCGTAATCGATCGTACCGTCGAAGTAAGGTCCGGGGCTGTTCACCCAGGTCCTGGATTCCGACAGATAACTCACATGCATCTGATAGAGCCGATCACGGTTCCAGTACAGATAACTCTGGCCATGGTTTCCGGATCCCAGAATGAGATCGAAAGAAAAAGTCTCCGTGTAAGATCTCCCGTTCGCTTCATCCCTCACAGTTGCATGCTGCAGGAACCCGGACTCGGTCTTCTCCATCAGGAACGAGACTTTTGCATCGCTCGTCTCAAGAACGTTCTCAGGTGCCGTGAACTTTCCGAGAATGCTCCTGGAAGACGGCAGTTGTGAAGTCAGCGCATGAGTCGTTTCCTGGAACGTCTCAAACTTGTCACGATGACATTCGGCACAGACGTCAGGGGCCAGGAAGCCACGATCTTCGGCTTCGACACCGGAAACAAAATTCTCGCCAGGAAAATCCGGAGGCAGCAGAACCCACGGCTTTGGTCGAGGTCCGCCGGTCATCACGAGCTCCGCCCATTTTTCCGGCTCAACGGTATGAGTGCCGGAAAACTCACGCAGCCCACCACCATGCTCATACGAAACATCCGTCTGCGGCAGGAAACGAAACACGGCCCATGCCACTGTGAGGAGCACAGCTAGCACCGTGACGGTTCGCAGTGATGAATTCGAAAAGTTCACGTTTTCCACTCAGCCTGACAAAGTTTCAAAACAGCTCCATCGGCACTTTGTCCAGGGCCGGCAGCGGAGTCCCTTCCTGAAGCGATTTCCAAAGGAGTTGCAGAAACTCCGGTGAGTCCTCTTTCATGTACGGCGCGAGAACCACGGATGCCTGTCCGAGGTTACCCTGTTCCGCCAGAAGATACGACTGAAAGACCTGAGCCCACAGAGAATCGGGACTGTTCACAATGACCTGTTCCATGTTGACTCGCAGCTCTTCCAGTCGTCTCAATCGGTCAACTTCGGCTTTCCATTTTGCCGCATTGTCGGTGTCCTTCAGCAGAGCATAGGTCCGCTGAATCAGGAAGGCCGTTGAGCTTTTCATGTCGGGCTGTGACTGAAGCGGCTTGAGCCATTCGAGGGCTTTCGAGAACTGTCCCTGCTGCATGGCCAGTTCTGCCAGTCCCTCGCGAGCAATCCTCGATTCCGGCTTGAGCGTCGCTGCCTGAGTCCAGTTAGCTTCCGCCTCTGCGGCTTTCCCAAGTTGCATGCGGGCCTTGCCGAGATACGCAAGGGCGTCTGCCGATTCAACATTTGCTGGCTCAGTCTTTTGGAGACTCATTTCCAGCATCTTTCCGCTTCACGCGCATTGCCGGTCAGCAACAGCGCTTTGCCATATTCCAGAAAGAACTCCTGCTGTTGGATCTGAAGTTCCGCCGCTTCCGGCTGCACTTCCAGAACATGTTTCCAGGCCTCACAGCACTTTTGATTATTGCCTCGATCTCGTTCCAGCATGCCGATCAGGGCATAGCCGCGAGCTTCATTCCCGGGTGTCTGTGCGAACTTCATCGCAGCATCGACCGCGCTCTCATAGCGTCCGAGTTTTGCTCGACAGGCACTGAGTTCGTGAAGCAGATCCGGGTCATTCGGAGTGAGCGTAATCAGATGCTCCAGCACGGGAAGGGCGGTCATCCACCGTTCCAGAATCAGGCAGGCTTCCGCATACGCATGCATCTCTTCCTGAGTCGCAGCTCCAACCTGATCAATCAGTCGCACCGCACCCATGGCGTCGCCAAGACTGACAAGAGCACGAGCCTTCAAGGCAATGGCTCGACTGCTGCGAGGGTCTGATTTCAGAAACTCATCGACAATCTTCAGGCAGGCCTTCGCATCTTTCTGCTCAAGAAGCCGCTCGGCTTCCCGCAGAGGGCGTTCGTTCCACCATGGCACGCCAACAATACCACCAATGAGTAACGCTGAAGCCAGAATCCAGCGGTACCACCGACGGAGAAAACTCCTGCGGGGCGTTTTGCTGGATTTGCCTGCCTTGACGGGTTGACTCATAGAATCGTGGCTACGCGGCTTCGACCTCAGGTATTCGTAATTTGTGTCCGGCGACGAGCCGACCGAGTGAGGGTGTGAACAACGCTCGACGGTCATGCCCTGCCCATGACACTATCATGAAGCGGCACTCACCACAACACTACACCTTCAACCCCGCAATCTCGAAAGGCGAGCGGCTGGGCGTCAGCCCTCCGAGTCCCACGCACGACTCTTTGAAGCTCTTGAACTTTATCGCCATCCGGCAAGGACCTCTCACTGCAGAGACCGCCGCCCGGCAGCGACACAGGGGCGGGGCTGGCTGCTGTTGCCATCCTTAGTTTGGCTCTTCGATGGAGTACTCTATGACAACGGCGCGATGATCCGAAGGCCACTGGCATTCTGGAACGATGTCCGCTTCGGTCGCGCTTTCACCAACAACGACTGCATCCACCGGCAAGCAGAGCGGACCGAAATGATAAACTCGGTCGATGCGGTCCAGGCATTGATCGTGATAAGGACGCCTCCCTGGCGTTCCCGGGGCATAGGGCGGCGTCCATGTGTTGCCTCGCTTTGCCACTTCATCCGGGTGAATGCTGCGGTACGAATCGATCATGCCAAGCTTCTCCAGCGCCCTCGAGCCTGGCCATGCAATGGCGAATCGCATCGGAATGGCTGTCGGATTGCTGACCCACCGATCAGTTCCCTTTTCGGCATCCGCTGCCGTCCAATCGAGGTGCGAAGGCTCGTTGAAGTCGCCAGTCAGAAACACGGTTTCGCCAGCCTCCACCAGCGGCTTCAGGACGTCGAGAGTGCTGTTGTACCCGCGCGGCCCATTCGGAACGCTGCAACGTGACAGGACGTGCTCTTCGAGCGTGACCGGATCGATCGGACCACCTTTTCTCAACGCAGCTTGCACGACATCGGGACCATATCCATTGACCGGCGGGAGCCAGTGGCAGTTCACGATCGTCACCGACTGCGTTTCCCCCAGAACGACTCTGGCTGTTGTGAGCCAGGGCTTTACCGTCGCGTCGCTCAATGCGAAACGTGAATAGATCGAACCTTTCCGA
>CAZIGZ010000130.1:0-17917 GCA_964538835.1 uncultured Chitinophaga sp.
CCCATCGCCGGATTCACTGGCGGAACCGCTGCGGCTTCAGGCGCTGGGGACGGACTTGATGCGGCTTTCTTGGCCATGAGGCGGATTCCTGTTTGCGTATGGTCTAAAGTGGGTTGTCGCTCGTAAGTCTGCTTCCGGAATGATCAGAGTCTCCGGGGCTGGCAGTGTGAGCCATTTGGGCGTCGCCTTCCAGTGCCCTGACTCAGAATCCTCCCATGTCACCCAGGACATCGCAAGGATGCAGGACTCCGGCCCGTACGCCTGTGCTGCAGACGAACTTGCCGTGAGTGGCCCAGGAACCAAAGCACGAATAATGACCCTTCAAAGCGGTACGGACGATCGATCACCGTCGGGATCCCAGTCGAACTGATAGTCGTTGCCGAGGATCCAGCGAGTCAGTTGCATGACCTGATGAGTATGTCCGACCAGATGTGGAATCGTGTGCATCAGCGCGCCGAGCCCGGTGACGGAGAATCCCTGGATCGTTCGAGACTTGTCCAGATCCGTAGCCTGTACGGTCGAAACCACCTGCCGAACACGGGCCAGCGTCTCGGTCAGCTTCTGAAGAATTTCTGCTTTGGTCCCATGATGGTCTGCCGCAAACTCGGCCGCTCGATCACGGTCGGAAGGATTCCCGAGCAGTCCGTCGACGGCCCATTGTTTCAGATTCCCGCACACGTGCAGAAGCTGATTCGCGATCGAGTTCATTTCGGGGCGAGGTCGTATCCAGATCTGCTCATCGGACAGCTGCTTCAGGCAATGCTGCAATCGGTGTTCAGCGGCGTCGACAAGATGCAGAAGCTCTGACACAACAGCATCGACCGGAATCATTGACATAGGGCGACTCCTGCGAGTCCGTGGAAGCTGCGAATGCACCAGAGATAAGAAGCGAAGAGCCGGACGCAACGTTCAGGAAGCCAAACGTCAGTGACACGGCCCACGAGACAAGGTTCAATGCCCCAGCTGAATTCGAGCCGCAGTCAGTGTGTTGCGCAGAAGCAGTGCAATGGTCATCGGCCCGACTCCGCCAGGCACCGGAGTAATCTTAGAGGCCCGTTCTGCTGCGGGTCCATATTCCACATCTCCGACCAGGCGATCTTCGACTCGGTTGATTCCCACATCGATCACGACAGCCCCCGGCTTAATCCAGTCTCCCTTGACGAATTCCGGGATACCAACAGCCGCCACAAGAAGATCGGCTTCCAGACACCAGCGTCGAATATCGGTTGTTCGACTATGACACAGAGTCACCGTCGCGTCTGCTCCCTTCTGCATCAGCAGCGCTGCCATCGGCTTTCCGACGATATCACTGCGCCCAATCACCACGGCGTGTCGACCAGCCGTCTGAACTCCTGAAACCTGCAGCATCTTCATGACACCAGCGGGAGTACAGGGCAGGAATCGAGGACGGCCCTGCAGCATCAGTCCCACATTTTCAGGATGAAACGCATCCACGTCTTTCAGCGGATGGACGGTGTCAAGAACAGCAACGGAATCAATATGTTTGGGCAGCGGCAACTGCACAAGAATTCCATGCACGGAGGAATCGGCATTTAGTTGTTGAATCAGCGCCAGCAGATCCTGCTGAGTCGTCGATTCAGGAAGTCGGTGCAGCGTGCTTCGGAGCCCCGCTTTCTCGCAGGCTCGTTCTTTGTTTCGCACATAGACCTGACTGGCGGGGTCGTTGCCAACCAGAATGGCGGCCAGGTGAGGAACGACTCCGGTCTGAGTCTTCAGGTCGGTTGCATCCTGGAGAACCTCGTTTCGAGTCAGTTCAGAAATTGCCTTGCCGTCAATGATTGAAGCCGCCATCGGGGTTACTTTACTGTTCGCGAATGATCGATTCGGGTGGAATTCGCCCGGAAAATTCTCTGCAAGTCGACCGCAAATGTCCGCATGAGATCGTGCCGGATGTTCGGTCCGTGAAAAACTGTCTCACAGTCGACTCGGTCTGGCAAGGCAGTGGAATTCACGGGAAAGCGTGACGATTCACTGACAAAACGCACCACTCCCGCGTCGTTCCAGCAGCAGGAAAAACTCGCGATTGCCATCACCGCCATGGATCGGGCAGTCCATGAAACCTCTGCAGTGGTATCCAGGCAGAGATTCCGCTGAGAACTCCATAATGTCACCCAGACAACGCTGTCGAATGACATCATCCTTCACAACACCTTTTCCCCGAGCCACCTCCGCTCGGCCTGCTTCGAACTGAGGCTTCACAAGTGCGAGCAGATGGCCGGCTGGCTTCAGTCGATTCCATGCCGAAGGGAGAATCAGTTTCAGCGAGATGAACGAAACGTCCACGACGATCTTGTCGTAATCGTTCAGCGGAAGATCCGTCTGATCCAGATCCCGCGCGTTGCAATGTTCAAGGTTGGTGACGCGAGGATCGGCGAGAAGCGAAGGGTGAAGTTGCTGCGTCCCGACATCCACGCACGTCACACTGGCCGCACCATGTTGAAGAGCACAATCGGTGAAGCCACCCGTGGAGGCCCCGACATCGAGCACGGAACAGCCGGAGAAGAGAAGCTGAAAATGATCAATCGCTGCCTTCAGTTTCTCGCCGCCGCGACTGACATACTGAGTGGGCCGAAGTACCTCAATCAGATTCTCTGCACCCACCGTCCGCGAAGGCTTGTCGATCACTGTCCCATCGACTTTGACACAGCCCTCAAGAATCAGACGGCGAGCCAGCGAACGCGAAGCAATCTGGTGATGAAGCACCAGCCATTGGTCAAGTCGCTCACTCACTGACAGCCTGATCCACAATCAACAGTTAACGATGCTCTTTGCCTCTCCGCGCCTCCTCAATGGCGTGGATGATTACGAGTGATGCGGAGGTTCGCATGAACCGTCGACCTATTCAACCGAATCTTTTCGGTAGGTCCGCATGCTTCTCAGACGAGTGAACAACGTACTGAAGCGAGCATCTGTTTCAGAATTGGCTGGCATCGCTTCCACAGGCTCGGGAAGGTGGCTCTCCTGTGACTTCGCCTCAGCGGGGCCTGGCAGCTGGATATCCGCCAGAGCGGCCGTGTACAGACGGCGGCGAGCTTTCCCGAGCAGGCTCTGGTCGTCATCCGATTCCATGTCGATGCGTGTGCGATCGCCAGACGATGGGTCATTCCCCGAGCGTCCTGTCGCATGGAAATCGGAGACTTCGGAACGAAGTTCGTCCACAGACTGAGCCAGCGGTGCGACTTCCGAAAACTCCATGATGGAAGATCGAAGATCCCAGTCGATCGAATGCAGGTCAACCGGAATCGTGAAGAGTCGATCAGCGCTGCTGGAATTCGCTGGCACGGCTGGGGAGGCGAACTTCTCGGTGTCCGCCTGACCTTCCGCATGGGCTGGTGAAGCGATCGAACGGGTGCCAAACACCAGTGAGCCGTCAGCCCAGGCGTCGGCGGCGATGTTCGCTGGAAGCGGCGGAGGCACCATGGCTCCTCTGTCGATGGCCGCTTCGATTTCTGCTCGCAGCGACGTTCGCAGTGCATCCCGGATCAGAGATCGATTCTCTTCCGACAGCACTGGTGTCAGAACATCGGATGCCGGCAATTGCGCTGTTGCGACTTCAACCACCGCTGCGATTCGGTCCTGAATCGAGATGGGGTGTAACTCGTGCGCCTGATCCTGTGTTGCGGGATTGTTGTAGTACTCAACTCCAACGGCGAGGCCTTCTGCGTGATCCGCGATTGAAGGCGTATGGACCAGACGGCTCACTGCCTGAACGGAATGATCGCTGGCATCATTCGCTGATTCCACGGGGTCGTACTGTGACGAGATCGCGGATGACGTGAGGATGAACTCCCCTTCGGTTGACGCGGATGTCACTCCGGAAAGCCATCGGTCAATTTCGGCATCCGTTGATTGAACGGCCGGGATCAGTCCGTGAGCACTGCGGGGCGTTTCGGTTGGCCGTGTGATTGAAAGCCGTCCGGTGACGCTGGACACCGCGGATGAGGTCACGGAGTATCGGCCTGATGGAACTTCACGGCCAAGAGCCAGCCACGTGTATCGATCGAACACCGGAATACGGCTGGAAAAGCCCTGCAGCGAGAGCGCGCTGGCGTTCCGTCCCGCTGGATCGGACGACGAAACTGTTTCGCTGGCTGAGGCCTGTGATTCTTCATCGCCTGACGATGGTGACGAAGCTGCAGAGAAGAACTGAACTGGCTGGTGCGTGTACGTGACCGTACGCAGATCCTCGGAGAGGCGGAAATCTGAGCCAGACACCGGATTGTCGACAGCAGCTTCATTAAAGCCGTGTTCGTCGGACGAAACATCGTCAGCAAGGTCGACGAACGATTCTGCTGACTCAAAATCGGCAAAGTGATGAGCCAGCAGGCCATTCGAATCCTGACGGGGTTCGAAGGCATCAGTCGCCTCGGCTTCGCCAGACATGGCAATGAAGCGGTGACCGACTTCAAACCCTGAGGGAACTTGTGTCTTTGACTCGATGTTTGCCGCGACCGACGCTGATGTTGTTTCTGGAGGTGTCGCAACGGCGGCGGAAGGTACCACAACGAGCGAGATTTCGTTTGTGGCTTTGTAATCGGTTTCGACTTCTTCGAAATCTTCGTCGACTTCGCGTTCTGGCATCAGAACAGCTTCCGACTCCATTTCCGGTTCCATGGCAGCAGTCATGCTCACATGGAGAGGCAGTTCAGCCGCTGGGACGAACTCCTGAGGATCGTGACGGTCCATTGTTGCCGGCGATTCTGCAAATGTCGCTGCATCCTGTTCAGTGACCGGCGAGAATTCAGAAACGCCAGGCGACGGAGCACCAAATTCAATGACGCCTGCTGACTGATAAACAATCGCCGAATGTGATGCCGCACTGTGCGTTACAGTCGGCGCGATTTCAACGACTGTCGAAGAAGCGGCAGTCTCCGACCGTTCCGAATCGGTCATGTCGTTGACGGATTCTGCAGGGATATTCCAGTGATACGGAAGATGCTGAAGCCGTGACAGAGCCGCCCGAACTGAGGTGCCGTCGGCTGGCTTCTTGCCCAGCTCCGAAGCGCCCAACAGAGTTTCATCGGCCAGAAGTGCGAGCGACCGTGGCAGGCCTTCACAGGCCAGAGTTAACAGTTCGATCGCCTCCGCGGACAGCACATGCGGCAGCTTTGCCCCGACGGCTTCAATGTGCCGCCGCAGGAACTCAACGGATTCCAGCGTGGTTAACGGTTGCAGGAATGCATGACATCGGATGCGTCGGCTGAAGTCTGCATAGACAGGTCGAGCGAGTTCTTCTTCGAATGCCACCGGTGCTGACACGAGGGCTCGCACCAGGCCACGGCCGTTCCATTCTTCTTCCGTGAAGGAACGTAATTCGTTCAAAATTGACACAGGAACCAGTTGGCAATCATCGACCAGAACGATGACCGGCCCCCAGAACTCGATCGTGCGACGGAGCTGTTCGATGACATTCCAGCGACCGGCATGCGTCAAGTCGGCAGCCAGCGACTGGCCGGGACTTCCGGCATGCTTCAGGGCGGCCAGCAAAAGGGCTCGCTGAAGGTCGGCTGATGTTTCGAGAGAAGCCCCGGGAAGGATGACTGTTCGCGCTTCCTGATCAAACAGGGCCTGAATGTGCTTCAGCAGAGTTGAACGACCGGCTCCTCGCGGCGCGGTAACCAGTGCCATGCCAAGACTTGAGCGAAGAGTATGCAGAAGCTGCGGCAGAATGCGACGAATGGACTCGGACGCATAGAACGTTCGGCTCAAGTCCGCGCACTGAAACGGCTGGCGGTGAAATCCAAAATGTGTTTCGTACATATCGAATCCGTTCGACACAGACGCGTGTTTCGGCAATAACTGCCGGTCTCCAGCCGAGCGCTGTCGTGGTCTTCATCGATCCGACAAGGTCGTAATCTTGAGCGCAACCGATTCCTGTGGAAAATCTCTCCCTGTTTGCCGCAAAACCACGAACTATGGACCGTGAGAATCTTCCTTCTGAAAATCCCTACAGCGTTCTGGGGCAACCTGACCGTGGAGACCGACTGGCCGGCAGCCAATTGCGTCACCGTGATCCCGGCCGCTGGATTCGTACCATGCAGGTCATGGCTTCGATCATCGCCATCTTTTCCCTGCTGGTGATGGTGGCATCGGTTTATGAAGTCTGGGGATCGTATGGTGCACCTCCTCCATGGAACTCGCCACGCTGGAGGCAACACTATATCAATTCGGGGCTGATCGCATCGGGTGGTTGCATAGCCTCATTCCTCGCGTTCTTTCAGCTGCCGACTCGAACGATACGCGGGCATGTGTTCCTTGGAGGCGCTCTTTTCCTGCAACTGCTCCTGTTGGGAGTGGATTTCTGATAATCACGAGCGACCTGAGATCTCGATGGCCAGTCCGGATGATTGACAAGCGATCGACTCGCTGCCACCTTTTCACTCATCACCTTCGCATTCAGATGGCCTTTCGTGCCGTGCACGACTGACCAGTAGCACAATGTTCATTCTGAAGGATCCGCCTGTGCTGAATCTCACCACCGTCCGCCGGAGTCTTCTGATGACGATTCTGACCATCGCACTTTCTGGTACCGGCGAAGCTCAGGATAAGGCTCCGGAGGCCAACTATGACGAAGCCAAAGTTCCGAAGTTCGTGCTTCCTGAACTTTTGAAGACGGCCGATGGCAAGACCGTGACGACCGCAGATGAATGGATCAACGTTCGTCGAACCGAAGTGCTGCAGCTGGTTCAGGACAACATCTTCGGAACTTTGCCACCCAATAACGTCACGCTTCGTACGAAAGTTCGCTCGGACGTGAAGGATGCGATCAACGGACTGGCTCACCGTCGTGAAGTGACCGTCTTCTTCACTGATGACGACAATGGCCCTCAGATGGATCTTCTGGTTTACACGCCGATCGCGGCGAAGGGAAAAGTCCCGGCATTTCTTGGTTACAACTTCAACGGTAACCATGCGATCGAAAAAGACCCGCGGCTTCACATCACGGATTCATGGGTTCGCAACGATAAAGAACATGGGGTCGACAAAAACAAGGCCACGGAAGCTTCACGAGGATCCGAATCCAGTCGCTGGGCGGTGGAGAAGATCATTCGCGCCGGCTATGGCCTTGTGACAATTTACTACGGCGATGTGGATCCGGACTTTGACGATGGTTTCACGAACGGCATTCATGCCATGTTCGAAACGCCTGGTCAGCCGCGAGCAGCCAACGCTGGTGGTTCCATCAGTGCCTGGGCCTGGGGGCTCTGTCGTGCGCTGGACGTCCTCGAATCCGATGCCGAGATTGATGCGAAGAAGGTCGCGGTGTTCGGCCATTCGCGACTCGGGAAGACATCTCTCTGGGCCGGCGCGACCGATCAGAGATTTGCCATGGTGATCTCGAATAACTCCGGCTGCGGCGGTGCAGCTCTGAGCAAGCGGGAATTCGGTGAACGCGTTGGTCGGATCAACCGTTCGTTTCCGCACTGGTTCTGCCTGAATCATCGCAAGTACAACGAAAACGAGCAGGCGATGCCGGTCGATCATCACATGCTGATTGCTCTGTCAGCTCCTCGTCCTGTTTATGTGGCGAGTGCCGTTGAAGACACATGGGCCGATCCGAAGGGTGAGTATCTGGGGTTGTACTACGCCGGGCCGGTCTTCGAGCTGTTCGGGAAGAAGCCTCTGCCTTCCGACTCCATGCCGCCGTTGAACCAGCCAGTCATGACAGATGTCGGTTATCACATTCGAACGGGCAAGCATGACGTGACTGATTACGACTGGGAACAGTACATCAAGTTCGCAGACAGCCATCTTCGGTAGCCTGTGGAAACTGCGTACCATGGTTCGGAATGACCGACGGGCATCGGTCGACGAATGTGTGCGGAGCGTTTACAACTGCGCGAAAGCAACTCTGGTTTCACCACGGGAGGCCAACCACACTTCCATTGCAGCGCGAATGTCTGGCGGGGTTCGGGTTGCACCTGATCCTGCAGCGGTCCGAGAATTCAAAAGACATGACGAACACCTCGAACAATACTCTGACCAAATCTCAGCAGCAGGCGGTTGATCATGTGGATGGACCGCTGCTGGTACTGGCCGGACCGGGTTCCGGAAAAACTCGCGTTATCACATTTCGAATCGCCAATCTTCTGAAGCAAGGTGCTCGGCCGGAACAGATTCTGGCTTTGACGTTCACCAACAAAGCCGCTCGGGAGATGGCAGAGCGAGTGCAGCATCTGCTGGGCGGTATCAAAGTTCGTGTCAGCACGTTTCACCGATTCTGCTCGCGCATTCTTCGACGCTGGCCGGAACGAGTCGGGCTGAAGGAGAACTTTACGATTCTCGATCAGTCCGATCAGATGTCGGTGGTTCGGCAGGTCATGAAGGATCTTGACCTGGATACTCAGATCCACGAACCCGGCCGAGTGCTGAGCCGTATCAGTCGGGCCCGAAATGATATGGTCACGGCGGAGTTGTTTCGCAATCAGTTCGAACAGCGAGCCGGAAGTCCTCTGGATGCGGTCGTGTACCAGGTCTTCCCGGAGTACGAAAAGCGAGTGCGGCAGCAGAACGCCGTCGACTTCGATGATCTCCTTCTGCACGTCGTCACGATGCTGGAAGAAGACGAAGCTCTGCGTGAAGCCCTGGATGATCAGTTTCGCTACATCCTGGTCGACGAGTATCAGGATACGAATCTCGCGCAGTATCGAATCGTCCATGCGATGTCACGAATCTATCGAAACCTGTGCGCGACCGGTGATCCTGATCAGTCCATTTATGGCTGGCGCGGAGCGAGGCCCGCAAACATCTCGGCGTTTGAACGAGACTTTCCAGAACGGAAGGTCGTTACGCTCGACCAGAACTTTCGCAGTACACAGAAGATCGTGCGATGCGCGGATCGACTGATTTCGAATAATCGAAGACCACACCGAGGACCACTGACGACCGAGAATCCGGAAGGAGATCCCGTCCGACTTCAGGTCTTTGAGCATGGCGAAGCAGAAGCAGACGGAATTGCCGCAGAGATTGTCTCGCTGGTCGAAAGCGGCAAGCGGAAGTGGAACGATTTCGCGATCTTTTATCGAGTCAACGCGCTGTCTCGGCCAATCGAAACGGCTCTGTCCCGGCACCAGATTCCGTTTCAGGTTGCTTCCGGCTATTCCTTCTTTGAACGTGCCGAAGTGCGAGACCTGGTGGCTTACCTGCGACTGATCGAAAACCAGTCCGATGATTCCGCTCTGGAGCGAATCATCAATCGACCGGCTCGAGGAATTGGCAATACAACGCTGCTGCGACTGCGTAATTTTGCCGCAAAACACGGAATCAGTGTGTTCGACGCGGCTGCTCGGGCGAAAGAAGTCAACGGACTTTCAGCACGGGCCCAAAAGGCACTTGGCAGTTTCGTGGATCTGATTCTGAAGCTGCATGAACAGTCCGCTCAGGGGCTTGTCGCTCCTTTGATCGAACGATTGATCGCCGAGATTGATTATCTGAGTCTCTGGCAGGAAGATGGAGACGATGTGGACGTTGACCGCGCCGCCAACGTGTATGAACTTGTGTCGGCAGCACGGCAGTACGATGGTGCCGCCGAAGAACGGATGAATGGTTCCGGCGAACAGGACGATGACGAGGATTCTGAGGACGCCGATGCCAGCGATCCCGAGTCGTTCGCTCGGAATTCGTCTGTCGAAGATCCGCCATCGCTTCAGGGGTTTCTGGAACTGGCAACACTCAGCAGTGAAGCCGACAGCATCGATCCTCAGAAAGGTGCCGTGACCCTGATGACGCTGCACGCGTCAAAGGGCCTCGAGTTTCCCTGTGTTTACATCGTCGGACTCGAGTCTGGGCTGATCCCCCATGAACGTGCGGTGCGGGATGGCGACCCGGGGTCATTTGAAGAAGAACGTCGTCTGTTGTTCGTGGGCATCACACGCGCGATGGAACAGCTCGTGATGACTCAGACGGCCGAACGTATCTTCCGCGGTGCACGCCGGGCGACGATCTCTAGTCCCTTCGTTCCGGAACTCAACGGAGTCATTCAGCGCGAAGCCGGTCGGCAGACTGCTCCTGCGATCACGGAAGCCCTGCTGGATCAGAGAATCGAACAGGCCCGCAGACGCTTTGAGGCGGCTCAGAACAATCGCCAGCGCCCCCTGCTGATGACCGGAGCCGATCTGGCTCGACGAGCTCTGGATCCGGATGCGACGGACGATTCTCCCGCACCCTTTGTCTTTCAAAAAGGGATGCAGGTGCGGCATCCTCGCTATGGTCGAGGAACCGTGACGGAAACATCGGGGGCATCTCATCGGGCCACTGTCACCGTGTGCTTTGAGAGTAACGGCGAGACTCATACATTCGTGGCGTCGCGCTGTCCTTTGCAGCCTGTGGGCCTGACCTGATTTTGGAGTATTCTGCGATGAGACTTGGCACCGTCCTGACACCGCTCAGTGATCACAACCTGCACCTTGCAGCGCAGTGCGGTGTGACGGATATCGTTCACCGATACCCCGGAACCGACGGCGCCGTTCTGCGAAATGCCTGTCAGCGCATTGCATCATTTGGCATGAGAGTCACCGTCGTGGAGGGATACCTTCCGATCGAACGCATCAAGCTGGGCGTCGATGACGGAACCGATCAGGAGGCGATGAAAACTCTGCTGCGTCATATGGCGGAGAATGATGTTCGCCTGCTCTGCTACAACTTTATGGCAGGAACAGACTGGTGTCGCACTCGCCTCGATGCACCGGAACGAGGCGGAGCGAAAGTGACCGCGTTTCATCTGGCCGACGTGGAGCAGGCTGTTCTGCTTGGCTATCAGCCGAAGGATGCGGAATCCGAATCGCTGGCTCGGCGTCAGACACCACAGGATCTCTGGGGTTACCTGGAACGCTTTCTGAATGACCTGCTTCCGGAAGCTGAACGATGCGGAATCACGCTTGCCATGCATCCCGATGATCCGCCGCTGCCGTCGCTTCTTGGCAAGCCTCGCATCATGCACTCGGTGGAGAACTTCGAGCGTCTGATGACGCTGGTGCCCAGCCCATTGAATACGATCTGCTTCTGCCAGGGCTCATTTGCCACGATGAACGTTGATATCCCTGCGACCATTCGTCGGCTCGGCAGGCACATCAGCTACGTGCATTTTCGCGATGTCAGTGGAACGCCGGAATCGTTCGCCGAGACGTTTCATGACAACGGTCCAACGGACATGGCTGCTGCAATGCGAGCCTATCGGGACATTGGCTTCGCCGGAACGATGCGACCAGATCATGTGCCACAACTGGATGGCGAAGACGACGGCGAACCTGGCTACACAACGCTTGGTCGACTGTTCGCCTGGGGCTACATGCGCGGCCTGATGGAAGGCTGTCAGAGTTCTTAGTTCGTGGTTCTTAGTTCCTGGCTCCTAGTTTAGACCTTGCACAAACCTTCCGTCCCTCGCGTCCTTTCCCCTCCTTTTGGTCCCTTCCCCTCGGGCCAGCCCACGTTTCTAACCCCGCCCCCAGAACCAAACCGGAACCCGTTCCCCCGCCTCATACTTGCCGTGATCCGGCAGAAGCAACGCCATACCGTCCGCCAGAGTTGTCGCTTTCAAATCCGCGGAACCAGACCATGGCACTGTTGTCGCAGTCAGTGTTGCTCCGTCATGCTGAAGCTGAACCGGATGATAAACCGGTCGATTTCCGCGGACTTGAAACGGCTGTACCAGAACAGCTTCCAGTGGCGGCGATGGAGCTGCTCCCGTGAGCTGTTGCAGTGCGGGACGAACGAAAAGTTCAAAGCAGGCGAGACTGCTGACGGGATTTCCTGGCAGCCCAAACACGTAGCATGATTTCCCGAAGACTCGACGAACGCCAAACCAGAGCGGTTTTCCGGGCTTCATCTCCACACCGTGAAACACCTTCTGGACGCCTGCATGGACCAGTCTCTGAGGAACCAGGTCCAGCATGCCGGCAGAGACACCTCCTGTCAGCAGCAGTACATTAGATTCGAGCCCCCTTGCGATGGCTTCATCAAGTGCCTCCACCGTGTCCTTCACCATTCCCAGCATCCGCGGCTTCGCGTGGCATGTCGTGACCTGTGCCGCCAGCATCGGTTCATTCGAATTGCGAATCTTCCCGGGCTGCAGTGGCTCAGAATACGGAAGCAGCTCATCACCGGTCGCCATGATACTGACCTGTGGTGTGCCCGTCGTTGGCACTTCAGAGATCCCGAATTCCGCAAGAGCAGCGATTCGCTGCGGAGTCAACAGTGTCCCTTTCGCCAGAAGAACATCACCAGTCTTTGCGGCCGTACCACTCCGCATCAGGTTGGCTTCGGCACGCAGTTCAGAAAGGGGAACAGTCACTTCGCCGGGCGACGCTTCGCTGAATCGGACTCGCTCAATCGGAATAACGCAGTCACATCCCTGAGGCAGCATTGCTCCGGTCATAATTCGGATGGCCTGATGAGGCTGAAGACCAGACCGAGGGATCTGTCCTGCAACAACCGTCTCGATTACTGCGAATGTTGCCTGACCATCACTACCGCTCGAAGAATTTTCCCGATGATCTCCGCTGCGCACGGCGAATCCGTCCATCAGTGCTTTGTCGAACGGAGGAGATGCATGCGGAACTTGGAGGTCATCCAGAAGAACCTGATTCAGTGCTTCACTCAGCGGACAGACAATCGTGCGACCATTGTGCACTGTGGATCGAACCAGTGAGATTGCTTCTGCAACGCTGATTGCCATGACGAGCCTGTTCAGTGGTTTCGAACGATCCGCAAAACGCTGTTTGTCTTTCGACGTGCTGGCGATGATGGCACTGGCGTGAGAAAATCACAAGAGCCCGGGCGAACGATTCTTGACCGCGAAAGCCGCACGGTCAGAATCCGCCACATGACTCCATTACCACGAATTCAGGCTGTAGTGTTTGACCTCGACGGCCTCATGCTGAATACCGAAGACATCTTTGAACTGGCTGGCCAGCAACTGATGGCGCGCCGTGGCATGGAGATGACGGATGAGCTGCGGCGAGGAATGCTGGGGCGGCGGCCGATCGAAGCCTTCACTGTCTTCCGCCAGATGACCGGGCTGCCGGACAGCATTGAGGACTTGATGCTGGAAACAAAGGAGCTGTTTGAAGCGATCGCAGTTCACCATTTGGGGCCGATGCCTGGACTGCTGAGTCTGTTGCAGTTGATTGACTCCCGACAGCTGCCTCGCGCAGTTGCGACTTCATCGCCTCGAGCCTACATGGAGGCTCTTCTGGGCCGCATGCGTTTGCTGTCAGGGTTTCGGTTTACCCTGACGGCCGAAGACGTGACGCACGGAAAACCTCATCCGGAAATTTATCTGAAAGCCGCGGGGAAACTGGGCATCGCCGCAGAAAACATGCTGGTTCTGGAAGACAGTGAAACCGGAACGAAGGCGGCAGCAGAAGCTGGAGCCTTCGTCGTATCCGTTCCCAATCGTCACACGGATTGGGGTGATTTCAGCCGAAGCAATCTGAAAATCAGCAGCCTCGAAGACAAACAGCTTCGACAACTGATTCTGGACGCTGGTTGTTAAGAACTTGAAGCAGAAGTTCTCCTCCGGGAATTGCCTGAAAACGCGGATGTTCGACATCGACGCAATGAAGAAGGGACATCAGACTTTCGCGAGGTTGTTTCGCGCGGATGATATGCTGAGTATCTTGTGCTTCGGTCCTGGCGGAAACAATCGCCCGTGAACAACGTTCGGATGTGTCAGTGCCCTACCATTTGCTCTTTCCACTGTTCTCGAGTTTCGTCTTTGTCTTCGGGATGCTGTTCGCGAAGCAGGCGATCTCGCGAGGAGCCAGTCCGTGGACGAGCACATTTCTTGCAAATCTGTGGCTGGCCCTGAGCTGGGCTGGAGTAGGGTTGTGGAATCGAGAGTTCCTTCCGATGGCCGGCTGGTGGCAGGCAGGACTTGTGGGGCTGTCCTTTGTGCTCGGACAGCTGTTCACGTACCTCGCGTTTCAGCATGGCGATGTTTCCGTGGCAACGCCCGTGTTCGGCGTAAAAGTCATCATTGTTGCCATCATTCTGGCCGTGCTGACTCACGAAAAAATTGCCGTTCGAGTCTGGATTGGAGCGGCGCTGGCCACGGTTGGTGTTGGCTTTATTCAGGCCGGAGCTGGTTCTGTCAGCAAGGGGGGAATGACCGCAGGCAAGGCAGTGCTGACGATTCTGCTTGCGCTTCTTGCAGCCATCAGTCTTTCGTTGTTTGACGCAGGACTGCAGACATGGGGCAAGTCCTGGGGAGCGCGTCAGTTTTTGCCGGCAATGTTCATCGCCACAGGGCTTCTGTCTTGCTGCCTGCTTCCAGTGGTGGATGCTCCGTCCAGGCTCAAGGCTCTGGGAGTCCTTCGACCGATGCTGATCGGCACCGTGTTGATGGCAATTCAGGCGATGAGCATGTCGTATTCGCTGAGTCGCTTCGGCGATGCAACGCGAATCAACATTGTCTATGCACTTCGAGGGCTCTGGGCCGTAGTGCTGGCATGGATCTTTTCACGTCTCTTTGGCGGGGCGGAAGCCAGACACTCTGCATCCATCATGTTGATGAGACTGACCGGAGCTGTGCTGCTCACTGCTTCTGTTTTTGTCGCGTTGCTTTGACGATTGCACGAGTATCTTCCGTTCGCGACGGGAAACGAAAAGGGACCAGAGCTTGCGAGAAGTCTGGTCCCCTCGTTTGGATCGAGCTGTTCAATCAGTTGTCGTAGTCTACGACGATGACTCCGTTGCGAGACTTGATCTCCACGTCGTAGCGACCAAAGTCCATTTTGATTTCAGTCTGGCATGGTGACACTCGAAGGCTGCGAGGAGGACATGGCGGCACACAGACTTTGACGTAGACCAGTTGCGGATGACAGGCTTTTGCCGGAGCGTTGGGATCTCGTACCGCAATCACAATTGGGACAGCATTCGGAGCGATATCACATTCATCTTCGACTCGCACACAGGTTGCCAGGGGAACCGGGCAGTCGACAATTTCACCGATTTCATGTGGCATCACCATTACAGGTGGCTGATGGACCGGCGGCAGAACAGTCACTGGAGGCAAAGGCTGAGGAGGCACGTTGCCATAGTAGGAGCCGTCCTGAACATAGACTGGAGAGTTTCCGTAAGGAGCGTTTCCAATTTGCAGGCCGACTCGGATTGAACTCGTTGATCCCTGATTGCTGTAAACGCGATCTCGGTACATTTGAGCGCGATGGCTCTGGTCCCGGAGACTCAGTCGTTCGCCATAAGGATCGTTGCTGTAGACCTGTGGCTGACGCATGCCATGACCATGATCGAAGTGCCGATCGCCGTTGTTTGCCATCTTCCAGGCATCCCGAGTACTCATCTGATGCCCTGGAAACTGTTCCTGAAAGCGGTGGCCGACCGGTTGTATATGAGGAGGAGCATGACGTCCGTCGGGAACGCCGTTGATGGCTCGGAGAAAATCCACAATGTCATTTGCGTGTGCCTGTGTGGCCGAAGTCAGCAACAGGCCAACAAATCCAAACCGGAGAATCCAGTGAGTGTTCATGGCCAAAATCCTTCATCTTGAATGGGGTTGGTAATCCGTCATCACGTCTCTCGTGGACGTTGAGATATCTCTAAGGCACAGGCCGTGCCGAGAAACTCTGTTGCGTCGTAAGGTGTTTTCTGTATATGACTTGTGGTCAATGTGTGAATTCGCATCAACTCAGAAGGTGTAGTCGATTCGACTGCAATTCTCACTGTTTGATGACAGTCATGAATGGTGCCATTCGGGCATCTGGAAGATCACGCGGTGGCGGATTTACCGCTCACGGGGCCTGTAAAATCGGTCTACTGAGACGGCTGCAGGAGGCATTTGGACCCACGGCGAAGATGCGGAAAGTTAGTGGAGCGGGACGGGTTTACATCAATTCGCAAAACCGATATATCTCCCCTCAATTCGCGGACCGGAGATTGCCTGCACATGGAGCAGGTCACCGGAGGAAGTCCTCGGATCGCTGAGGTGTCCATTTGTTCGGCACTCGGCGTCGTGTTTCGCTGGAGGAAAGCATCAGTGTCGATTGAAGAAAAAGTCATTGGAATCGTCAGCAATCAGCTGGACGTGCCCAAAGAAGAAATTTCCCGTGAGAGCTCCTTTGTGGATGACCTGAAGGCAGACTCACTTGATATCGTGGAACTCGTGATGGCTCTGGAAGACGAATTTGACGTCAAGATTCCGGACGAGGACTACGACAAGATCAAGACTGTCGGAAATGCCATCGATTATATCTCCGCCAAGCAATAGCCTGGTGGCTCGCATTTGAATTCTGTTCAGTCCTGTCCTTCGGTATGACGCCGAAGACAGGACTGAATTTGTTAGGGCGTCGCCGATTTTGTTTCGTTGAAGCAACGTGAGGCGTTCTGATGAATGGTCACAGGATGAGTGTGAGCTCTCTTTTTGCGCTGCGAGCTGATTCATGTCCCGCCGTCGAGTAGTGGTGACAGGATTAGGCGTTGTCACTCCGCTGGGATGCGAGCTGGACGACGTTTGGGCGGCTGTTTGCCGTGGCGAAAGCGCTGTTCGTCCTGTTGAGCGATTCGACTGCCGGGACTTTAAGGTTCAGTTTGGCGGCGAGATCCGAGACTTCGATGCAACGAAGTACATCGAGATGGATCCCAAAGAGCTGCGGCGTGCTGACCGGTTTAGTCAGTTCGGTCTGGTTGCCGCTTCTTCTGCGATTCGCCAGGCCGGAATCGATTTCTCCGTTGGTGATTCGTACCGCTATGGCGTCCTGATGGGCAGCGGAATTGGTGGTCTGGATGAAATCGAACTGCAGCACTCAGTGTTGTTTGATCGAGGGCCGGATCGAATTTCGCCCTTTATGATTCCAAAGCTGATCATCAATGCGGCCAGCGGCAACATCTCCGTTCAGCACAAGCTGCGTGGTCCCAACACCTGTGTCTGCACGGCCTGTGCCTCGGCGACAAATGCCATCGGTGATGCGTTCCGAATGATCCAGTTTGGTGCCGCCGATGTGATGGTTACAGGTGGTACCGAGGCCGCGCTGACTCCCATGGGAATTGCAGGCTTCGCCAGAATGGGGGCTCTGTCGACCCGCAACGAAAGCCCCAAAGAAGCCAGCCGCCCGTTTGATCGGGATCGTGATGGATTTGTGCTTTCCGAAGGTGCGGGGGTTCTGATTCTGGAAGAACTGGAATTTGCACAGCGCCGCGGAGCGAAGATCCTGGCGGAAGTCTCCGGTTACGGTCAGTCCGCTGATGCAACTCACCTGACTTCCCCCGACCCGGCTGGCACCGGAGCCGCCTACGCCATCCTCGCTGCATTGAAAGACGCCGGCCTGTCTCCTGATGCCGTTGACTACATCAATGCTCACGGAACCAGTACGCCACTGGGGGACATCGCCGAAACAAATGCCATCCGCACTGTTTTTGGCAGCCATGCTGACGCCCTCGCCGTATCCAGCACCAAGAGCCAGATCGGCCATCTGCTGGGAGCATCCGGCGGCGTTGAGTCGGCATTTTGTATCCGAGCGATCCTCGATGACGTCGCTCCGCCGACGATCAACCTTGATAACCCCGATCCTGCCTGTGATCTGGACTATGTGCCGTACAATGCACGTCCAATGAAAATTCGCCGCGCCATGAAGAACAGCTTCGGCTTCGGTGGCCACAACGCCTGCCTGGTCTTCAGCGAATTCGCTGACTGATTCCTCGAAAAGCAAAAACCGCGTTCGCAGGTACTTTTGCTCTATCAGCTGCCAGCCACCTACATTGACTCCATCAATGAAAACTCTGCATTTCTTCACTGCGTTTGCGCCGCCCTAACCCCGCTGATTGGCCACCCGGCAGGACCGTCGCAGGGAACTGACTCCCGCCAGCACCTCCGGCTTGCCGGCTTCCGTGCGGAACATCTTGCGGAAGCTGCGGACCATCTCGACCCAGGTATCGACTGAACATT
>CAZIGZ010000131.1:0-17812 GCA_964538835.1 uncultured Chitinophaga sp.
TGCATGGTGAACACGGCAGAAGTATCCTGGCAACACCATGGAGCATACGTCATCATGCGGCTGTCAGCGAGCGGTGTGGAGACTAACACTGGATGAACCACGATGAGCAACAATCCTCACAGCACCAATGCCGAATTGGAAGAAGGCTCCGCCGTCGTTCTGGAACTCTGCGCGGGGGGTATCGACGATGTCTTCCTTGCGACAGAAATGGGCGTTGATCGGATTGAACTGAACTGCGGAATGACGACGGGCGGACTCACACCGTCGGCCGGTCTTGTCGCGGCCGCTCGCAGAACGTTCAACGGGCCGATTGTGGCCATGGTGCGTCCTCGTGAAGGTGGCTTTGCCTATTCGCGTGACGAATTTCTTCTGATGCTGAATGACGCGGAACGGATGGCGGAACAGGGAATCAGCGAATTCGCCGTCGGCTTTCTTCGCCCCGAAGGCCCGATCGATATCGAGCGATGTCGCAAGCTGCGAGCCATCCTGCCGCAGTGCCAGCTGGTCTTCCACAAGGCATTCGATGTGACGCCTGATCGTTCGACGGCATTGCAGCAACTGATGGATTGTGGCTTCGATCGCATTCTGACCAGCGGAGGTGCCGCAACTGCACTCGACGGCGCTGATGTACTGCGTCAACTGAACGAACTGGCTGGATCGCGCATCACACTGGTCGCTGGCGGCGGCATCCGCGCGGAGAATGTCTGTCAGGTCGTGCAGCAAAGCGGCTGTACTCAGATTCATTCGGCAGTGCGAGAGATCGTGGATGATCCGTCGATGTCTGTGGATTGTCCGCTGCATTATGGCGTCTCAGCTCACGGAGCGGGCAGCTACGGACAGGCCAGCAAGCCGAAGCTGACACGATTACTTCACGCGCTGAATCGATCGGTGCCAGGCCTCAAGGAATCGTGAAAAGGGACCAGGAACCTGGATGAACCCGCCGTCTTCCAGGCTTAGAATGAATCCAACGACGCCCCTGGTGATGAGCGATGTCCGCTCTGATCTGGCGGATCGCTGAAGTGCCAAAGAGGTTCCCGTGTTTGCTCGCCTGCTTTTGCTGTTCGCCATCATCCCGCTGCTGGAACTCTGGCTTCTGATCGAATTGACGAAGCTGACGAGCCTCTGGTGGACCATCGCGCTGGTGATGACGACTGGAATGCTGGGAATGACTCTGGTCCGATGGCAGGGACTTCAGGCTTTGCGACAGATTCAGCAGGCCACAAGCACCGGGCAGTCCCCTTCGCGAGCCATCGTGTCAGGCGTTCTGGTGCTGGTCGCAGGTGCTCTGCTGCTGACCCCTGGCATTCTCACAGACACGGCCGGGTTTCTGCTGTGCATCCCGGCGATTCGCAATGCTGTCGCCGGCTGGCTGCAGAAACGATTGATGATGCGAGTCGTGCAGGGTGTCAAAGGATCGACATGGGTGAGTTCGTTCTCCGCAAGCTTCACATCGTCACCACCAGGCCCAGCCTCCGACGACATGTCCAATGAACGCCCAAGCGTCCGCGTGATTGATCCGAATGAAGGACGAGGGTTAGCAGAGAAACCATCACAAAGTAACCATCACTCTCCGAGTGATGAATTGCAGCTTTGATTCCGGTGTCGTCACTCAATACGCGACGGCTATGTGATAGCTTTACGCTATCCAACTCTGCTCGTCATCGTCACAACGCCCCACAGGCCAGCGAACAACGTGAGCGACGAATCGCCAGCGAGCCGGCAGGCTCCTCAGGTCAAGGGGCCTTGCCCCTTGTCAGGCGGCGGGAAGAAGTTCGCAGGCGATGGAATCGATCTGGGCCGGAGTGATTTCTGACAGGCGTTCCGCGAACCCGACGAGCAGTGCCATGTCGCAAAGGCGATTAATCCGGCGAGGATTCCCGGAAGAGACTTCGTAAAGTCTTTGCAGCGCGGCATCAGAGAACGCAGACTCAGACGCCCCGGCCTGCTTCAGGCTGCTGATCACATAGTCTCGCGTTTCCTGAGCGGAGAAGCCATTGAGAGGCGTCGTGACGGCGATCCGTTCACTGATCTGGCCGAACCTTCGAAGGCGAGCTGCCAGAGCGGGTTGCCCTGACAGAATCATGACCAGCTGAAGATTGGCATCCGATTCCGCAAGACTCAGCAGCGGCTGAATCACGAACTGCAGAGCATCGTCGGAAAGCAGGTGAGCGTCATCAAAGAACAACAGGGCTCGCCGACCACACGAGGTATGACGCCGCAGATCAGAGCGAATCCCTCGCAGCACCGCGTCAATTCCCGTCGATGTCGAAAACGCATCGGAAGTCGCCGATGTTCCTTCAGTCAGCTCTGCCTGTACGAAGCGAAGAAGTTCATCGCACTGCAGGGCCGGGAATACCACATGTACGAAAGGACGAAGATCGGTGTGTTCCGAAGCGAAGTAGCGAACGAGGCTGGACTTGCCGGTGCCTGACTGGCCCAGAACCAGACACGGTCCGGACAGATTGGACACCGCGTAGTTCAGGCGCAGCAAAGCACTCTGGCAGGCCTTGCTGCGGAAGAACGACACGGGCTCTGTCGCGTGAGAGAACGGCCGTGCTGTCATGTTCCAGTAAGATTCGTACATCGTGTTACTCAGAACGAGTGTTCGTTTGAAAAGTGACTGCTTTCGCCTGTCGACTGCAGACCCGGGCTTTGACGTGTGAGTGTCAGCGAGCTGGCTGAATTCTTCCTGTGAACCGCAAAGGGCGAGACTTCTGAACCGGTTGAGTTTCTGCAGGCTGAGTCGATGGAAAAGTCGGGGCTTCCTGATCGGGGTACGTCGCGGTCACGGGAGCCGATGCTTCTTCTCGCTGTTGTGACGGTGATGAAGTCAGCGATGACGGAATCAACAACGGAGCGTCACTGTCGGCATCCGCGTTCATTGGTTCTGCCGGATCAGGAAGCGAAGGTCGTTCCACCGCTTCAAAGTCATCCAGCAGTGAATCCATATTGATCGAAGAATCATCAGCGGAAGTAACAGATGGCGCAGTGTTCGAGTGTGTATCTTTCCAAAGTGCCATGCCGCACACGGCAATCACAAGTGCGGCCACCATGTGCCGATGTTCTCTGACACCAGCGATCAGCAGCTGAACGCGAGTCACCTGGCTGGACGAACCGGCAGGCCGAGTGATCTCAGATGACTTCTCAGCGACCAGAGCAGCGTCCTTCGACAATGCTGCCTGCAAAGCCGGAGGATTGTCTGATGTTTCCAATGGTGCCGTCGGAGTTGAAATGGACGCGTTGAATACGTCAACGGCCGACGGCTGTGTGACAACAGACGCTGCCGTAACAGTCGCGGGAGCTGGATTCGTAACGGCCACCGGGACTGTCTCCGCGGCAACGCCCTGTGTAATGACGGGTGTCCTCACCGGAACCGGCGGTGGAACGTCGACGACAGCAACCATCACAGGCACCACCGGAGCAGTCGTCACGCGTTCCTCCACTGGCGATGAAGAAGCCAGCGTGGCAGAGGCCGGCGACGGCAATTCCACCTTTGCCAAAGCTTCGCAGGCTGGAGATGCTGGACCAGTCGCGGCGCTCTTTGTCGCTGCTGCATCAGCAGTCGACAACTTCTGAAGAGCATCACCCAGTGCGTCCAGCATTTGACCATCTCCCGTTGAAACTCATGCCGGGACCGGCAATCTCTGCCGAAGTGCGCGACGCACCCTCTTGCTGCGATCGCGCAAGTTCCCGCATCGTTCAAATCGACTGCTGGTCGTGCCGAACTTTACGATTCTTCCGATTGATCAGGCGAGACCCGCAATCGCGCGGTTGTCGTCCATCAGTTTGTTGTAACGGTCATTGCCGTTTCGCTGATTGAACAGCCTGGCAAGCTCTTTCGTCTGCTCGAAGAACCGCGTGGCCAGCATAGCAGCATCGTAGAGATCTCCCTCCTGAGAGAAGCCCATGCTTTCCGGAACGCGAACCTTCACCTGTTTCCCCGGTGACTGTGCGGCAAAGGCTTCGAAAAACAACGTCGTGGCATTCAGAAATCGAAACTTCAGTTCTCCCGCAGCGCAGTCGGCAACCCACGGCAGATACTTCGTAATCTGACGCAGGCCAGTCTGGAAGTCGCGTGCTCGCACCGGGATCAGCAGCAGGTCGCCCAGCGTGCCGATGTATTTGCGTTCGTTCTGAACCAGCTTGAACCCGGATTTCGCCAGTTCGACAGCATCGGTCTCCTTGCCAAGTCGAACCAGCGACTTGACGAGATGACCGTTTGTAAACTCGGGCACTTCGCCGCAACGCATTCGCCCGGACATGATAGGTTTGGCCAGCTTCAGGGCATCTTCGTCTTTGTGCATTCTGACCAGAAGCTCAACCTGTCGGTCCGCTTCACACGCCTTGCAGTCCGACATGCTGTCTCGCGCCATGGCCATGTACTGTTCCTGATACCGCAGAGCTTCGTCGTAGTCTCCCATGCGCATCAGATTCCAGCAGCGATAGTAGTGAGCGGTTCGCTCGGAAACGCCAAGGTGCGCGAGCCGCTTTGCCATGTCTTCCTGAAGACGAATGATCTGGTCACGGGAAACCGAATGAAAGACGGGAATCAGCTCCAGGATGACCTTGTACTGCCAGATCAGACTGTGTTCATCGTCCAGTTCCGGGTCTTTGTCGAACTGAGCAAGACACCAGGAGAATGCGACGATGCCCTTTTCCGGAAAGCCTTCTTCGCAGCACAGTCGAACATAATCGCGTCGAGCTTCATACGCGGTTGGAATGTCCTTGTTCGAATCCGCCAGCCGAAGCAGCTCTTCAAAGACCGCAATCTGCTCGCGTCCGCGAGGAACTTCACGCAGGCGCTGAAAGAGGCTGTCGTAGTCTGTGGACATAAATCGTCTCTCCAGGATGTGGGGTATCAGGAAGCGGGGTATCAGGAAGCGGGGTATCAGGAAGCGGGAGGCGTGGTGAGATTCGCCGTGTTACCTGGCCAGAAAATGTTCGATCAGTCCCAGCAGTCCGCTTCCCAGAATCTTTCGTTCCTCGGAAGAAAGCGGATAGTGGCCCAGCAGCAGTGACTGCAGATACAGCACTTCAATGATGCGTTTCAGAAGCGGCGGATCTGAAATCTCGATCAGCTTTCCAATGAGCGGATTGCGAAAGTTCAGCACCAGCTGCGAATACCCATCCGCACCAACGGCCTGAGCAACGTTGTTCAGAATGCCGCTCCACATGTCGTCGGCCACTTCGGTTGACTGCTCCACCGATCGCAGAAACCTGGCCGAATCATTGGCTGTGTACAGCGCCGGCAATTCTGTCGGAGCGAATCGTCTCGCTTCCACTCGGCACTTGTACTTCTGCAGAACAACATCAGCCAACTTGATCAGGTCAAACACCTGCTGTGATTCTTCCAGCGTCAGCTCTTCGAAGTCCTGAACAAGATCGTTCGCCTCCATGGGACGAATATCGTACTCCGGAAATTCCTCCGAGAGCTTGTCGAGCAGTTCTGCGTCATACGTGTAGCCGCCGTTGAACAGGCACAACCCCTGGGCACTTGCGACGCTGGCGATCTGACGGAACTGATCGACGTCCCGAACATAACGCAGTGACTTATTGGACTGGAAATAATCCTCCAGCGTTGTCGACCCCGTGGTCGTTTCGAAGGGCAGCCAGCGAATGAACAGCCGATAGAATTCTTCATCTTCCGTCGCCAGCGATTTGATGGGCAGGTAGTGAAGCCGAATCAGATGCTCCAGCCGACGACGATCTGACTGCGACAGCTCAATCAGATAGGCCTTGAGACACCGGCCAATCTCTTCCTGCGTCTTCTCCAGAGCATCATCCTTGTAGAACGCATCGCGCGCAGCATTGGGACGAAGGCGATCGGCATTGATGACACATCGCACAAAGAACGCCCAGCCCGGAAGCAGACTGCTGGCGGATTCCGTGAGCAGCATATTCTTCAGGTAGACTCGATGAGTATGCCGTGATGCGGGACTGGCCGTGAATGGCAGAACAAACGCAACGCCGTCCACGGAACCTGTTTCGCTTCGAAGAGCGACCGCATCGAGAAAGTCGACGCCAAACGTCTGCCGTCCGTATTTCAGCAGAACATCACGGCGCTGCGCGTCGCCGCTGAACACCTGCCGCCAGGGTGCCGTTTCCGTGATCGGCGTGACAGTTCCCTTATGATGAAACTCAATCGTCCGAGGCAGATGATGCCCAAAGTACTTCAGCAGTTCCTGGACGCGCTCTGGTTCGAAGTACTCTTCCTTACCAGGTCTTGAGCGCAGAAACACCTGAGTTCCCGCCGGAAGCGATTGCTGCAGCGTGGTGACCGCGTAGGTTCCGTTGGCTCGGCCCGTCCACTGGATCGGCGGAGAATTCTCGCGAGCCGACTGCGTCAGCACGGTGATCTCATCCGACACAACAAACGCCGACAGCAGGCCGATGCCAAACTGACCGATGAAGTCGCCTCGAGACAAATCACCCGACTTGGACGATTCACCGATCGTCGCCAGGAACTGATGAACTTCCGACTCGGTCAGCCCGATTCCATCGTCTTCCACACAAATCGTATTACCGCGATCACTGCTGATGACTTCGACCCGAATATGGCCCGAGTAGCTCTCATCAATTTTTCGCCGCGCCGTAATGGCATCGATGCTGTTTTGAAGCAGCTCGCGGATAAAGACTTCAGGGCCACCGTAAAGATGATCCGAAAGAAGCCGAATGACGCCGCCAAGGTTCACCTGAAAATTCTGATCAGACGACATCCTGCAATTCACCTGTGGGAGGTCTGTGGGAAGCTGGTTGCTGGTGAGTGAGGTTAGCCCGCTCCCTCATAAAGTCCAGCGCTGCAGGGACAGTAGGTGACGCCTGCCGGGCGGCACTTCGCGGCCTCGCCACGACCAGCGACCCCATCAGTCGCCACGTTCTTCAAGCCACAGCGTGGAAACAGCATCGCCACGTGAAGGCTCCGTTGCATAAGGGTTTGGATCACGAACGGGCCAGAAAGAGCTTCGCCTCGCGGCGAAAGTCCATTCCGGCAGAATGGACCTACTGCCATTCCAAAGACTCGGCAAGGCCTGAGTTTGCTCAACAGCTTGTTGACGCAGGGGCAGGCATGTCTTAGAGTTGCGGCTCGACAAAATACGGAAAACCATGCGATCCGGGATCGCGAATTTTGGGATGAACTGTTGACCGACGAAACGACATTCGAACAACTGGGGCTGCATGCTGCGACGCTGAAGCAGCTGAAAACCATCGGCTACGAAAAGCCCAGCCCCATTCAGGCGGCTTTGATTCCGATTGCCATCACGGGCAAAGACTGCATTGGTCAGGCGCGGACCGGCACCGGGAAAACGGCGGCTTTCATGCTGCCGACGATGGAACAGGTGGACCCCAGTCTGCCCCGCGTTCAGGCGCTCGTGCTGGCTCCGACTCGCGAACTGAGCGAGCAGGTTTATGCCGAATCCAAAAGGCTGGCCGGGAACCTGAAGCTGAAGTTTGCACTCGGCGTCGGCGGACGTCCGATGGGCCGACAGATTGACGATCTGCGCGGAGGTGCTCAGATTGTGATCGGGACGCCTGGCCGAGTCATCGACCTGCTCAAGCGCGGTCACCTGAAGCTGAACGATCTGTTCATTGCCGTTCTGGATGAAGCCGACCGAATGCTGGACATCGGTTTTCGCCCGGACATCGAACGCATTCTGAAACAGTGTCCGACCGATCGACAGACACTGCTGCTGTCTGCCACGCTTCCTCCGGAAGTCATGAAGCTGGCTCAGCGCTACATGGTGGATCCGGAGTCCGTTGACCTGTCCGAAGACCGCGTCGTCGTCGACACGATCGAACAGTTCTACGTGACCGTCGACGAAGATCGCAAGACGGCTCTGCTGCTGCGTGTTCTGGCGCAGGAAAAGCCCAGTCAGGTCATCGTGTTTACTCGCACCAAGCGAGGCGCTGATAAACTGTTCGAAACATTTTCGAAGCGCCTGAAATCCGGCCGCATTGCCGCCATTCATGGTGACCTGCCGCAACGGAAGCGAGACAAGGTCATTCGCGATCTGAGATCCGGCGAGCTGCGACTGCTGATCGCCACCGATGTGGTTGGACGAGGCATCGACGTCAGTGGCATTTCTCACATCATCAACTATGACATTCCCGAATACTGTGACGACTACGTTCATCGCGTTGGCCGAACCGGTCGACTGTCATCCGACCAAAACGGTCGCGCCGTGACGTTCGTCACGCTGGCTCAGGGCGGCGAACTGACCAACATCGAAAAGCGCATCAACACGGTGCTGCCGGAATACAAGGTCGAAGGGTTTGAGGCGTTTCGAAAGAAGGAACGCCCGACGCGAAACATCAAGAAGTTCGGCGGCGAATAAATCCCTTCGAATCGCTGCAAAATTGGCTGTTTGCCAGACAAAACCGCCGACTTTCTGACTCTCCGGCTGCGGAAAATGGTGTCCGCAGGTATGCTGTCCATGACAGATTCACCGTACCTGCAGGGCTCCTTTCAGAAGGTCGGAGCGGTTTCTATGCGGTTTCTTCGATGGGCAATTCTGGCGATCGTCCTGCTGACTGGCTCCGGTCAACTCGGGCTGAGCACGAGTCAGCTCCGGGCAGACACACCTGAACAGGTTGCCGCGTCGATTGATCGACTCTTCGAATCCGCCTGGAAGGCGAACGGCGTTGAACCCGCGCCGCTGGCGACCGACGAAGAATATGTGCGTCGCCTCTACCTGGACCTTGCCGGCCGGATTCCAGCCGCCTCCGAAGTACGCACGTTCCTCGCGGATACCCGCAGCGACAAGCGGCAGAAGCTGGTCGATGAACTGCTGGATGGTCCGGCCTTTGTTCGCCACTTCACGATCCTGTGGCGCAATGCTCTGATCCCGGAAGCCTTCAATGATCTCGGGACAAGGCAGCTCGTGCCTGGCTTTGAAGCATGGCTGTGGAAACATTTTTCGGACGGCACACCGTACGACAAAATGGTGCATGACCTGATCACCACATCGATCGACTACGGCGATGATCCTCAGGCTCTTCTGACCTCTGCCAGTTCTCCCAGCGCTTTCTTTATCGTTCGACAACTGGCACCAGAAAACCTGGCGACAGGCACATCGCGAGCCTTCCTTGGAGTACGTCTCGATTGTGCTCAGTGCCACGATCATCCCTTCGACAAGTGGAAGCGCACTCAATTCTGGAACATGGCCGCGTTCTATTCGGGGTTTCGTCCCGGTGGAGACATGCCCGAGCAGACCATGATGATGGCTCGCGAACAGAAGTCACTGCGTTCCATTCGCATCCCTTCGACAGGCGAAACTGTCGACGCGAAGTTTCTCACAGGCGTGACTCCGGAGTGGAACGACACGGCTGAACCTCGTCGAGTCCTTGCAGACTGGATCACCGCGAAAGACAACCCCTGGTTTGCTCGAATGGCCGCCAATCGAATGTGGGCTCTGTTTCTTGGCCAGGGGATCGTGCAGCCGATCGATGATTTCTCCGACAACAATCCTCCGTCACATCCTGAAGTTCTGGATCTGCTGGCCAAAGAGTTTGTTGCGAACAACTTCGACCTTCGATTCCTTGTCCGCACGATCACGGCGACTCGCGTCTATCAGACCTCCAGTCGACTGACCCATGAAAGCCAGAAAGACCCCACTCAGTTTGCCCGCGCGGCTTTGCGAGGAATGACGCCGGAGCAGTTCTTTGACAGCCTGGCGGAAGCAACCGGTTACTATCAGCCCTACCGAACGGACAATCCGTTCGTGATCGACGGCGAAACGCCTCGCGGACGTTTTCTGGAACTCTTCCGTGACGAAAATGAATCGCCATTGATGAAGGAAACGACCATTCTTCAGGCTCTTGCGATGATGAACGGCGACTTCGTTGATGACGCGACCAGCCTTGAGAAAAGTCAGACACTGCGAGCGGTCGTCGATTTCCCCCTGATGTCCGACGACGAACGGCTGGAAACGCTCTTCATTTCAGCACTGAGTCGCAAGCCCAGCGACCAGGAGAAACAAGTCTTCGGAAAGTACCTGAAGGATGGCGGAATTGCGGGCAATCAGAAGGAAGCTCTGGCCGACATCTTCTGGGCTCTTCTGAACAGCAGCGAGTTTCTGTTCAACCACTGAAACGGCCACACGGCGTCCGCAAGAGACGCATCCGAGACACGCAACAGATACAGATCAGACACATCACTCAACGGTGAACCGACAATGAACGCTTTCACTCGCCGCAACTTTGCACGTTACTCCGGACTGTCCCTGCTGGGCGCTTCCATGTCGGGCTGGCTGCCGCGGCTGGCCGCTTCGGTGCAGGAAGCCGGAGCCAAGCCGATCCGTTCGTGCATTCTGCTCTGGATGCCAGGCGGGCCCAGTCAGATGGAGACGTTTGATCCGAAGGAAGGACAGAAGAACGGCGGTCCAACCAAAGCCATCGACACCAGTGTGCCGGGAATTCGGATCTCGGAAAACCTGCCTCAGGTGGCGAAGGTCATGGAACATCTCGCGCCCATTCGTTCGATGACGACGAAAGAGGGCGACCATACTCGAGCAACCTACTATCTTCGCACGGGCTATCTTCCACAGGGCCCTGTGCAGTATCCGACCATGGGATCATTTCTCGGCAAGGCTCTTGTGAAGTCCGACTGCGATCTGCCGTCATTCATCAGCATCAACCCGTTTCGCGCGTTTAGTCCGGCAGCCTACAGCCCAGGATTTCTTGGCCCGGCGTGGTCGCCTCTGGTTGTTGGCTCTGAAACCGACCAGAACCAGAACATTTCGTTTCAGGTGCGCAACCTGAAGCCGTCAGAACGTCTGGCGGAGAACCAGCTGGATTCGCGTCTGAACCTGCTCAGTACTCTGGAGACATCATTCCTTGCCGAACGACCGGACGGCCCGGGTCGCAGTCATCTGCAGTCCTACGAAAAGGCCGTTCGAATGATGAAGTCCGAAGCTGTTGCTGCCTTCAATCTGGAAGAAGAGGAAGACGTTCTGAGGGATGCCTATGGCCGAAACGCCTTCGGTCAGGGATGTTTGCTGGCTCGTCGACTGATCGAACGAGGCGTCTCCTTCGTGGAAGTGTCTCTGTCTGAAACAGCGAACGGCGGAGTCATCGGCTGGGATACTCACCTGGACAACTTCAACGCCGTCAAATCCCTCTGCGGAGTTCTGGATCCCGCCTGGGCCACGCTGATGAATGACCTCAAGCAGCGAGGCATGCTGGAGAATACTCTGGTGATTTGGATGGGCGAGTTTGGCCGCACACCGATCATCAATGAGAACACGGGGCGCGATCACTGGCCGAACAGCTGGAGCACCGTTCTTGGCGGCGGAGGCGTTCGCGGCGGTCAGGTGTATGGTTCCACCAGCGATGATGGCATGGAAGTCCGCGACAATCCGATGAACGTGCCCAACATGATGGCGACCATCTGCCGTGCACTCGGGCTGAATCCGGAAGATACAAATCTCAGCAACATCGGACGGCCGATTCCTTTCGCGGACCATGGATCGGTTGCCGCGGATGCCCTGATTACTGGGTAAGGCACAGCCCACCTGAAATTGATCCACAGAAAGTCGCGGAAGGGCGCAAGCCGCGCAAGCGATCCGGTGAATGTACTCTGTGCAATGCCTTCCCGGTGTGACCGTTTCTGTGTTGCCCGTCGATAAGATATGATGTTCGGGAACGAACAGCCCGGCAGCACAAGCCCCCTTATCTTCCCGAGGCATTGTTTTTGCCTGCGGCTCAGAGCAAGCGCGGATCAGGGGAGCCCGGAATTCCGGCGAATTCCATGTCGACCACTTGCTGTTCCAGGAGCTTCACTATGACCAAATCGTCGATGATCGTGACCGCAATTCTTCTGTGTGCGTGCGTTCCCGCATCCGCACAGCAACCGGCCGTTCAGAAGTTTCTTCAGGAAGGCAAGCTGGCCGACGGAGCCGCTGCCATGCAGAAGAAATTGGAGGCCAGCGCCGATGATGCTGAAGCCGGCTTCAGTCTTGGCGTCATTCAGTTCTTTCAGGCGGTCGAAGGCCTGGGACAGGATCAGTATCGCTACGGCCTGCTTGGCGGTCGCCGTCGTCAGCTTCCCATGATGCGCTTGCCGGTTCCGGAGAATGACTCACCCGACAAGATCTCCTATGCGAAGGCTCGCCAGATCATCGAGAACTTCCTGGACCGCCTGACGAAGGCGGAAGCGACTCTGGCCAAAGTGAAACCTTCCGGGGTCAAGCTGCCTCTGAAAGTCGGACAGGTTCGCCTCGATCTGAATGGTGATGGCGTCGGCACGGACGAAGAGTCACTGCTGGAAGTCATGAATGCCATTATGTCCGGCGGCGGTACGGCAGTCGACGAAAGTGTGAACCAGCTGGTCATCGCTTTCGATGACGGTGACGTGCTTTGGCTGCGAGGATACTGCCACGTGATGTCGGCGCTGTGCGAAGTGATCCTGGCCTATGACTGGAAGGATCAGTTCGAACGAACGGCCCATTTGTTCTATCCGAATGTCGAAACACCGTATCAGTATCTGGTGGATGAAGGCATTGGACCGCTGGGCGGCTTCAACACGCAGAATATTCTCGATGTCATCGCGATGATTCATACGGTCAATTATGAATGCACAGAACCCAAACGGATGCAGTCGGCACTGGCTCATCTGGAAAGCGTGATCAAGCTGAGCCGCGAGTCCTGGAAGCTGATCAACGCAGAGACGGATAACGATCAGGAATGGCTGCCAAACCCGAAGCAGGCTGCGGCGTTCAGTCCCAACATGCGAGTCACTCCGGAGATGCAGGCTCAGTGGTTTGTCTTCCTTGATGAAGCCGACGCGATCCTGCAGGGAAAGAAACTGTTGCCGTTCTGGCGAGGAATCGAAGGCGGATTTGCTCCGTTCCAGAACTCGTTCCCAACGAACCCGAAGATCGGAATTAATCTGCGAAAAGTCTTCACGAATCCTCAGCGCCTGGACCTCGTCCTGTGGATTCAGGGAACAGGCCTGCATCCGTTCCTCGAGACTGGCAGCAAGACGGACCCTCAAACATGGGATCGCATCTTCGACGGATTCCGTGGCCAGTTCTTCCTCTTCATGACGTGGTTCAATTAAGGCAGACCGTAGTTAGCGGAACGGCGCAAGCCGTCCGGTGACACCATAGCCGACAATCACCGACATGCCCGGCATTCACCGGAGGGCTCGCGCCCTTCCGCTATTTGTTGGAGTCGCAGGGTGGCGAATAAAGGGTGAGACGAATGGCTCGATCGAATCCGACTTGCTGTGTGTGTGGCCAGCACAGGAGCCACATGATGTCGGCGGATATGGTTCGCACGTCCGTGGCCGAACTCATCCGCACCGACCATCCGCAGTGGAGCAGCGATTCCTATATCTGCCTTGATGACCTGAATCGCTATCGAGTTCAGTATGTCGGCCGAGTCATGGAAATCGAGCGCGGAGAAATCTCCGCGCTCGATGCGGATGTTCTTCGCAGTCTGCAGGAACAGGAACTGATCTCCGAAGACACCAACAAGGAGATTGCCGAGGCGGCTACATTTGGTGAGAGGATTGCAGACCGGCTGGCATCCTTCGGAGGGAGCTGGACCTTTCTGATCTCGTTCGGACTGGTGCTCTGCGTCTGGATTACCCTGAACAGCGTGGCCTTGCTTCAGAAGCCCTTCGATCCCTTCCCCTTTATCCTTCTCAATCTCGTGCTCTCATGTCTTGCAGCCATCCAGGCTCCGGTGATCATGATGAGTCAGAATCGCCAGGAAGCTCGGGACCGTCTGCGTGCGGAACACGACTATCGCGTCAATCTGAAAGCTGAGCTGGAGATCCGTCATCTCCATTCCAAACTCGACATGCTGCTGAGCCACCAGTGGCAGCGGCTGCTGGAAATTCAGCAGATCCAGACTGAGCTGATTCAGCAGCTGGCAAAGAAGAACAGTTAGCGGAACGGCGCAAACCGTCCGGTGTCGCAACAGCCGGCATTCACCGGAGGGCTCGCGCCCTTCCGCTACTTTTTTGCTTATCCATTGATCCTGTCAACGTCAGTTGTTCACCGTCGTGTCGTAACGAACACCTTCCGGCGTCGGTACAGGCACAGCAACGGTTGTCCCGAACTTCCCGTCTGTCTTCGTCATCGAATCCACAGCGACAAAGGCGGTGAAAGGACTCATCAGGCTATAGTCCAGAGCCGTCTGCAGAATCTCCTGCTTCAGCTGAGCTTCCTGCTCCGGTGCTCGTGAAGTCTGAGCCATCAGGTCGGCGATCTTCAGACGCGCCCACACAGCGGCGATGCCCTTGTGTTCCTTCTGTGCATCCTTCGTGTCGGCCATCACCTGGTTTGTCACGACCGTGCTCCCGGATCGTCCTCCGACTTTGACCACACCAGGCTCACCCGTGTAACGACCCGTGACTGTGATCGGGCGTCCGACAATCAGGTCCGGCAGAACCTGAGGATACACGTCGGTCACGTGCATACTGCCCCAGTCGATCGACACGTCCGTCATGGCCGGATGACTGATTCGCTTTTCGAAGCGTTCCATGATCTCAACCGGGTTATCGTTCAGGCTCAGATACGCCACTGCTCCTCGACCCAGAAGAGCCATTCTGTCCATGAGATAGCGATTCGGTGCTTCACCCACTCCGAAGCTGAAGATGCGGGAGTCGCCGACCTTTTCGGCAACGGCATTCAGGATGTCCTGATCGTTCCCGATGTATCCGTCTGTCATGAAGGACACCAGGCGATAACGACCTTCGTCGTGCGGAAAATCCAGTGCCGCACGCAGGCCCTGAATCATCTCCGTGCCACCTTCGCTCTCGATGCCATTCAGATAGTTCAATCCTCGCTGAATGTTCTCCGGCGATGCAATGACCGGCGAAGAGCCAAGCTGAGACGCCGTCGAGCTGAAGTTGATGATCTGGAACGTATCACGCGGTGTCAGGTTTCGCAGTGCATACTCAACGGCCGCTTTGGCCTGTTCCAGAGGACGTCCATTCATGCTTCCGGAGCAGTCAAGCACAAACACCATTTCCATCGGACTGCGCTGCACTCGCTCCAGTTCTGCTGGCGGATAGACCATCATCGTGAAGTACTGACCGTGAGCATCCCTGTGAGTCATCATGGCCGTCTTGATCTGATCTCCAGCAACTTTGTACTGCAGCACGAAGTCCTTGTTCGGAATCGAATCAGACGGTGACAGCGTGATAACTCGTTCATGTTCTGAACCTGCCGTCACGCTGACCTGATGATTGACGCAGCGAACATCTTCAATCTTGACTCCCGCATCGATCTGCAGGCTGACGGAGATATCATGGCCACTGCGTTCCGAGGGACTCAGGTAAGACACTTCAGTGGACTGCCCGCTGGTTCCTGCCGCATTGCGAGCCACAGCGCCGATTCCGTCGGTTGTTGCCGGCGGGTTGTAGCGAGGACCAACGACCATCGGAAAGACGAACTCATACGCACCGTCGTCGTATCGCAGGGGATTGAAGTAGCGAATGTTGATGTCGATCTGTTTGCCAGGTTCAATGTTGGCCACCTTCTGAGTGAAGATGTTGGGACGTTCTTCCGTCAGAAGTGATGCCACATACCCCTGTCCCCGAGCTTCCTTGTAGATCTGTTCGGCTTCTTCACGTTCGCGAATGATGCCTCGGATTTTTCGTTCGCCCACCGTCATGACAAATTCATTGACCGCGGCATTCTCCGGCAGCGGGAAGACGTATACGGCTTCGATCTTCGAGCTGTACGGATTGTGAAACTGCTGCGTCACATCAACGGTCGCGATGTAGCCATCGACAGTACCGTTGACCGACGTGTGCTTCAGCGGAACCGGAACTTCTTTCTCCACATCTGGCAGCTTCGCCATCAGGGCTCCGCAGCCTGGACGATCTTCCGGGGCGGCGGACACTGGTGTGACGCCTCGAGCAATCACCCACAGTTCTTCGCCTGGCATGAGTTCAAACGTCACACGACGAGTCGGCTGGCCCGCCTGAGATCCACTGGGCTGCGACTCAATGACCATACGGGTACTGTCGTTGAAAACAGAAGCAGCAGCGTCTTTCGGGCCGTTTTCCATCGAGCCGGTTTTGGCGGGAGCACCTGTCGAACCTGAATCGCTGCCTGAGCAACCGATCTGAATCAGGCACAACAGTGAGAACCCCAGCATCGCCAGGGGAAGACTGAGTTTTCTGAGAGTATTCATAAGGACCAGACTCCTTCGTCTGTCTGCCGTCACTGCGACGGTTTGAGTTCGACTTCATCAAGCTGGAGTATTTTCATCTTCACGCACGACACATACGTGAACGGTCATGATCAATGGGCATTGCTCGGAACTTACATGTTCCGTGCGCCCGGCCGATACCGGAGGGCTCGCGCCCTTCCGCTACTTTCAATCGATGGTCAGCCGTTTGCCTTTTCCACTTCGATACTGGCGGCGATTGGCTGGCCATCCGCATTGGCCGCTGTGGTCAGCTCGCCAATCCAGACACGATCGCCAGTTCCTTTCACCTGAACATGCACCCGAGCCACTCGCTGACGGCCCGTGGGAAGACCGTTTTCGTTGCCGACCTGGAAAGCTCCCAGGATGACGCGGTTGTTCTTCATCGCGCGAGGATCGTAGTACGGAGGATTCTGGAAGGCAGGATGGTCACCACCTTCAATCCCCACGATCTCCACGTCCTGCGTTCGGCTCATCAGTTCCAGCTGCCATGCTGCCAGAGACTGATTGGCTGAATCCACAAAGATATCCACCGCTTCAAATCGGACGGCCGTTTCATCAGCGACTTCGGGTGCCGGAATTCGCACTTCAGACACAGTGTGAGATTCCTGAGGACGATCGGTGCTTCCATCCTGAGCCAGTGCAAAGGCCATCAGGCAGAAGTCCAGAGCAATCAACAGGACCCAGCACATCGGCAGCCGAAACGGCCAGGCAGAACGATGGGAACATGCTTCGGACATGATGACTATCCTTTATAAAATGCGGCACGAAAATCGGTCCGCGATGAATTTCGAGTTCCGTTAGAGCCTTCGTCTGTCTCGGCCGCACACGGTGCGAGTTTGTTTGAGGCAAGCGAACAACGTGAGCGAGGATCCAGCAACGAGCCGGCAGGCTCCCTGGGTCAAGGGCTTTCAGCCCTTGTTAGAGCATGACGGCTCGCTGAGCCAGAGCATCGACGTCGGCCTGAGTCGTGCGTCCGTCTCCGTCCAGATCAACGGCGACAACCGAATCCCCTCGCTGCAGCTGCCGAGCAACCGCGAAGGCATCCAGAATGTCGACGCGACCATTTCCATCCACGTCTTCCTTAAGCGTATTGACGGACGCCAGCGGCCGCTGACTCTCCTCGTTTCCGCCTGGAGGACGGACCCAAACCATCAGCGCCACGGCAGCGGCGGCCAATGTAGACGTCAGACCCACAAGTCTGAAAATCTTCGACCGGCGCCGCCCGACCATCGGCCGAGCCTCACTGAGCTGCCGGCGAGCATCCGCGAGGATCGCTTCATCCGTGGCAGACGGCACCACACCGGAAGCCCCAAACCGCGACCGCAGCGCCTCGCGAATGGACTCCGGCAAATCGTCATCGAACGAAAATTCTGATTGAGGATCAGTCATAGTTTGAGTCACTTTTTCAGAAGAAAGTCCCGTCTCCGGACGACGTCACATTCATTCTCTGCCTGTGAAGTGCGCGGGCCACCAAAAGGGTTCAAAGGAATTTGGAGAATTTCCAAAGTCGCTCGAACATCGAGAAGTAGGTCCTGCTTGCCGAACAGGACTTTCGCCGAAAGGCGAACCCTGGTCTTGCATGCCCATCACGCCAAAGCCATTTGGCCCAAACGAACAAACATGGCGGTACCGCTTTTCCCCGTCG